>JAFGFI010000211.1 GCA_016931185.1 Anaerolineae bacterium | reverse complement strand
GCACAGCTCATCGAATTGGTGTACGACGTGGCCTCCAGCAGCTACGATCGGGCCATCGACTCCCACATCAAAAACCTGCGCCACAAGATCGAGCCCGATCCCAAAGCTCCACGCTACATCCTCACCGTCTACAGCATAGGATACAAGTTCTGCGATGAAAAAGTTTAACCTGCTGAAAACCACTCAACGATGGTTCCCTTTCCATCTTTTCGGGCAGCTCGTCATCGCCTTCACCATCATCATTTTCCTTATGACCAGCGGGCTCTACGTTGCCACCCGCGGCATTCTGCACAGCTATCTCCTGCGAGATTATGACAAACCCACTGTCGAGAGCTACTGGGCCGAGCACCTTGCGACCTACTACGCCCAAGAAAATAATTGGACAGGCGTCGAGACCCTGATCGCCGAGTACCCCTGCGGCACCGACTGGACGCCCTGGCCGGAGGAGCCTCTGATCGAGTACAACATAGCGGCAAGCGACGGCACCATCATCGCCGCCAGTCAGCCGGACCGTGTGGGACAGACCTTTTGGCCTGCGGAACGCGACTCAGCCACGCCCATCATCGTTGACGGGGCCCCGGTAGGCTACATCTACATCTTTCAAAACGCCGCCTTCAAGCTCAAGGTGCCACCGGCCGTTATCTGGGACGTTCTCATGACCCAGCGTTTTACCCCCGGCATCATTGTCACCATTGTCCTCAGTTTGGCAGCCGGCGTGATCGTTGCCCACACGATCAGCCGCCCGCTGGCCGACCTGACGGCAGCCACCCGCGCGGTCACCAAGGGCGATCTCAGCGTACGGGTGCCGGTCACCCAACGTGGAGAGGCCAGAGAGCTTGCCTTAGCTTTCAACACCATGGCCGATGCACTGGGCCGCGCCGACGAACTGCGTCGCAACATGACCGCCGATACGGCGCACGAACTCCGCACGCCGCTCAGCATCATCCGCGCGAAACTGGAAGGCGTGATCGACGGCGTCTACCCGGCCACGCCGGAGCACCTGGAGCCCATCCTTGCCGAGGTCGAGCTGCTCAGCCACCTGGTCGAGGACCTGCGGCTGCTGGCGCTGGCCGAAGCCGGCCAGTTGCAATTGGACAGACGCCCCACCGATATCGGTGATCTGCTGCGGGACGCTCAGGTCAACTTCAGCGCTCAGGCAGCGGACAAAGCCATCACGCTCTCCCTGGATCTGCCCGCGGCACTCCCCAGGGTGACCGGTGACTGGCGGCGCATCGCCCAGGTGCTGAGCAATCTGATGACCAACGCGCTGCGCCACACGCCGGAAGGCGGTCAGATCACGCTGGGAGCCCAGGTCATCGAGAAAGCCGACCCGGATAAGCCCAACGGCACCGCTAAGAAGTCCTGGGTCGAGGTGACCGTGAGCGACACCGGCATCGGCATTCCTCCCGAAGACCTGCCCCACATCTTCGAACGCTTCTGGCGCGGGGAGAAATCCCGGTCGCGGGCCAGCGGCGGGAGCGGGCTGGGGCTCTCGATCGCCCGGCACCTGGTGGAACTGCACGGCGGGACGATCACCGCCGAGAGCACACCGGGGGAGGGCAGCACCTTCCGGTTCATCCTGCCGGTGGCGTAGAACAACCTCACCCCCTACCCTCTCTCCAAGGGTTGGAGATGAGGTTTAGTTAGCCCAGGGCTGAAGCCCCGGTCTGATATCCGAAACCCGCTGAAGCGGGTTGGAAACCGGCTCAAGCCGGTTTAGGTTATCAGACGCCGAATTCATTCGGCGGCGTTATGGAGGTGGCCACGATGCTGAACTCCAAGGCGGTCAAATGGATAGGAGGCACGCTCCTCCTTATGCTGCTTCTTGTAGCCTTTCTCGGCCTCAGGGAGCCCCTCGCCACATTGCGCAGTCTGGAGCAGGTGGATGACTATCCGCTCTACACGCTGCATTACTACGGAGCCTACGAAAGGCCCTCACCGCTCGCCGGGATCGCGGCGCTCTTCCAGCAGGCCGCCGCTCCCCAACATCAAGAAAGCGCCTTGCCCGCCTGGGGCTGTTCGCTCTTTGCCGCGTTAGGCGGCTCGGAAAGTTCCCTCTACGGGTGCAACTTCGATTGGGACTACAGCCCGGCGGTGCTCCTCTTCACCGATCCGCCCGACGGCTACGCCTCGGTCTCGATGGTGGACATCACTTTCCTGGGCTTTTCCCCCGACCAGGCAAAAGACCTGACGGAGCGTTCCCTCCTTGATTGTGCCCCGCTCCTGGAGGCTCCATTTCTCCCCTTCGACGGGATGAACGAGTACGGGCTGGCAATCGGCATGGCAGCCGTGCCCGGCAGCGCAACGCCCCACGATCCGGCCAAAGAGACGGTCGGCTCACTGGGAATAATCCGCGAAATGTTAGACCATGCGCGCACGGTCGATGAAGCCGTTGCGCTCCTGAAAGAGCATAACATCGACATGAGCGGCGGCCCTACGGTCCACTATCTGATCGCCGATGCCGCCGGGGATGCCGTACTGGTGGAGTTCTACAAAGGCGAGGTCGTCGTGATCCCCAATGAAGCGCCCTGGCACGTGACAACCAACTTCCTGCGCACTGCCACCGCCGGAGATCCCCGCGATCTCTGCTCCCGCTACGCCCGCATCGACCGACGACTCGAAGAAGCCCAGGGTCAGGTGACGCCGGAGGAAGCAATGGAGCTTCTTTCAGAGGTATCCCAGGATAGCACGCAGTGGTCGGTGGTCTACGGCATGCAGACGGGGGAGATCCACGTGAGCATGGGGCAGGCGTACGACGCCATCCACACGCTTACCCTTCCAACTTGGCCTTGAATAGCCATCTACAAGAGTGTAAAAAATCAAGAAGAAACCAAAGCAGTGTATTGTTTAAGTCATCCTTGACAAGAGAGGTTTGGAATACAAAACTCATCTCAATTTGAAATACACGCGTTTTTATTGACATTGAAGTAAAAAGATTGTACAATAAGATTCAATTCTTTCGACCTATCCAGATGAAATTCATTGAGTACATCAAAAACTCAATTTTCCTCCATTTTAGTAAAGTAAATGACTACACAAATGATAGATTAAAACTATGCCCACGAGATCAAATACAAACTTTGCTCGCATGAAGGACTGTGACGAATTTGAGTCACTACTGTGTGATATTTGTGCTTTGGAGTGGCGTGATCCCCATACGAAAAAAAACGGTCGCAAGGGACAAAGGCAAAAAGGGGTTGATATATACGGGCAACCCAAAGACCTCAACGGTATATACCGGGGAGTACAATGTAAGCTCAGGACAACTGATGCGTCCTTAACAGAAGCACAGATCGAGGAAGAAATCAAGAAGGCAAGAAGCTTCCCACACAAGCTTGATAAATTAATCCTTGCCACTGATGCCCCACGCGATGCAAATACACAAATACTCGTTGATAAAATCAACCAGCGAGAAATCGCCGATGGGAATTTCGAAGTTGCTGTTTGGTTTTGGGACGCCATTACTGAGAGGCTAGCAGCTTATCCCTCTCTAATTGTGAAGTATTATGCAGAGTATTTCGCAAACCTAACAACCCTACCTATTGTAGAGAAACTGGTAAATCGCCCCCTGACCGCCCTGTTTTTCAAGCTAGGATCATCAAACCCAGTTTCCATAGAAGAACTACTGCAGTTACACGGCATTAGCATCCTGAGCCAAGATGCCTTTGCATCGACCCAACAGTTAGGGTGGAATGACACTCTTCCTGATGGGGTAATATGTCAATATATTTCATCTCCAGAAGTAGATGATCCAAACATTTTGCAATTTACCAGTCAAGTGCATGCTTATACACTGATAGTCGAAAAGGATTGCCCTATCTTTGTAATACTGCCTGCAAGCCAGACGACACAGTTTTTGGCACAAATGAAAATGCTCAACGGTGATGTCCAAAGAGTATCCATTCGGAGAGATGAATTGCCCATCGTTGAAACTGCAAGACAGATATTTGGAGTGATGTTTGAATATGGCTATTGCAGGCGTGGCAGTTTGCCAACTATCCAGGTTTGTGCGAGAACAACTCCTGCACGTCCTAGTTCAGCGTTCTTAGACCTGGATTGGCGACCAAAGCTGAGTACTAAACACTTCCCTACTCCAGAGATATGGGAAGAAACTTTAGTACCAGTTATTGAAGATGTAGTAGAAAAAATCACAAGTCCAGCAGACAGGGTCAGAATCCAAATCACTAGCACTCTTCCGTTACCTGCTGCATTTGCGGTAGGCTTCTTTTTAAACCTTAGAGTCGCCAGGGTAGGAGTTTGGGCAAGAGACGCCAACACCAGTGATTTCAAACAACAGTTCTGGTTATCCGATAACAAAGCGAAAGAGATGCTATTCCATCCCGAACAATTAACCCAAGCGACAGAAGATCCACAAACTGCCATTGTAGAACTTACAACCTTTACAAGCATCCATAAGGCCGTTAAAAATTTCGCCAGACATGTGAATTTAAATCCCGACATGTGGATAGAAATTCCAATAGGAGAAAACATTTCCAACATCACCGAAGAGATTGCACTTGCCTATGCCAATCAAGTCGGAAGCATCATTCGATGCCTTAATGAACAAGGAATCACAGATGTACACATGTTTGCCCGAATGCCTTCCGCTTTAGGCATACTGATTGGGCAAAGACTGCAAGCTTGTGGACGCATTCACCTGTATTGGTTTGATAATCCTACTTATCGTTACGCATTTACTCTAAAGTAAGCTAAGGAGCTAAATAATGACAACACTTGATGATTTATTCGTGGAATATTTGGGAAGAATTGAGCCGAAACAAATCGCTGTTAAACGTGCCAAAGAATCACATGACCCGCTTAGAAAAGATCTCGAGAACGACGAAATATATGGGCCATTTGTCATAAGAACTTTGCTCTCTGGTTCTTACGGCCGAGATACAGCAACATTTTTCATCAAAGATGTGGACGTAATTATTCAAACTTCGCTAAGAGAAACAGATCTTCAGGAAAGAGCACGTCAAGACGAGACTGAACAGCAGTGTTTGCTACGCCTAACACAAGAGGCAATTCGCAGAACTGGAAGGGCCACTTATACACGCAAAGCCCGACGTTCTATCTACGTGAAACTTCTCGAAGAAGTCACTAACATTGGTGAGACTATTCCAGAAATGACAATGGATATTGTACCAGTGCTAATTCAAACAAACAAGGACCATGACCCCATGACCATCGCGGACAAGGAGTTACAGCGATGGTTCAATACTTATCCACTAACACAATTGGAAGATAGTCGTCAACGCAATGAACAAAGTTCGCTCATTACAATTGGGAGTCGTCATAGCTATAAACCCCTGGTCAAGATATTCAAAGCTTGGAAACAAGTCCATTTCCGATCAGTTAAAACCCCTAAAGGTTTTATTCTTGAATGTCTCACAGCCCAATACCATAATCCTGATGCCCAGCATTGGGCGGAGGCTGTACGTGACTTGTTCCAAAACATATGCACTGCCTGGCCAGAACCAGAAGCGTTATATGCGGTCCCTGAAGTACATGACATTTCCAGTTTATCTCCGCATCGCATTCCTATTGCCAAAACTAGAGAAGAAGCACAAAGAGTGATTCAGAAGATTCACGATCATCTAGAGTTGCTGGACCAAGCCATTGAAGAAGCACAGTCCGATCTCTACAAGAGCGCAAGAACTTTGCAAAGAGTCTTCGGGCAAGATTGTGAGACGATCTGCTTTCCTTTGCCTCAGGATAAAGATGGAGGAGGCAGTAAATCCAGTCCCTTCACACAAAAAAGTAGAAGCGATGTACGGGAGGCTCCGGCATTTGGCTAAATCGGATGCACTCCAAGAATATCTGGAGAACTTCCGCTTTTGGCTCCAAGACGCGGGTTTTACATCTAGGACAGAAGATTCACCAGAGATCTGGACAGGAAGCATCTTCGTAGATTGGTCAGATGTGCAAACTGGGGGAAGAGATTCAGCAATACACAAAATATCTATCCTCTTGCTACCTGGGTTTCCTTACAGGGCTCCAGTGATTTTATCCGAAGACCAACCGCCCTTGAACTCTAGCTGGCATTTAGCTCCCGAACCCAATCATAGTTTATGCCTGTGGCCTCCCGATGCCGGCTGGGAACCCCATTTCACCGCGCAAAAACTCCTGAGTCGCATTGAGGATTGGTTCCGCTACTACCATACCAACAATTGGCCTCCAAACTCTGAAGTGCCAGATTTACACAGATATTTGGAAACCCACGGCATAGTTGTTATCGGCGACGAATGGATGCCAGAAAACAACGAAACAATTGGGGAATTCACATTATGGCAATATGATTGGGTGAATATATTTGTAGCAGCTATTTGCCAAAAGAGAGATCAACATTTACCATATAACTTATGGAAACCAGAAGCAAGATTAACGCAGGCACTAGGGGTTAACAGAACAAACTGTCATGCGCATTATGGCATCTGGTATCATCTCTCTGATCCCTTCGTTCCGCCAGATAACCTATGGGATTTGTTAATCGCGATTGATCAAAACCTCAACGAAGCTGAAGGTTACGCCAGTCAAACGTGCCTCCACAAATTTGGTCAAAAACCTAAAGGTAGTGGATGCCCTATAGCATTAGGCTACACTGACAATCGCGGGCAAGAGAGATGGCTGTTTCTATGGATACAGTTTCCTCAAAGTGGCAAGAAACGTACCCCAGTTCACTGGTCAAACCCGAGCCACTTATCGAACTTCAAAGTCAAAAGCTTCCAAACTGCGCCAGCACGAAGAGCTGATTTACTGCGTCGTTCTGCCTATATCAGTGAACACCTTTATGACCACAAAGTTATTGTCTTTGGTATCGGTGCTTTAGGCAGCAGCGTGGCGTTACTGTTGGCAAAAGCAGGGGTAGGCAAAATCTGCGTGGTAGATGATGATATATTGATGCCCGGTAACACAATGCGACACATATGTGGACTGAATATGATTGGGCTAAAGAAGACAGCCGCCATTAGTTGCATTATAAATGTCCATAATCCAGATTGTAAAGTCGTAGAACATTCCACGACCTGGGACGTCAAAAAATTATATGATTATCTTGAAGATTGTTCAGTGGTAATCGATACCACCGCAAATTACAATTTCTCGCTGCTATTGAACACTGTGAGTATTGGCTGCCAGCTTCCTGTAATCTTTGCTACGGCATATCGCCGGGCAACCATTGGCAAAATTATTATACGGCGCAATGATGCTGATCCTTGCCTGGCTTGCTATATGGACACCGCAAATTGGCCTGACAACAAATATCCAACAATCCCAGCAGATCCTAATGAGACTTTTCTCGAAGACGGATGTGGATCTGTGACAGAAGAAGCTGTCGCATTAGATGTAGAAGCCATAGCCAATCTAACTGCGCGAATTGTTGTAAAGCAATTACAAGGGCAACTTGGGGATGAAAACTTGGCGATTCTTGTGAATCAACCCTTAGCTGGAGAATCTGGAATTTTAGCTCATGAAGGTCTTCACTGGTTAAAAAATATCCCTTTACCCAATTGCTCAATCTGTCAGGAATAATTAGCCAATAATGATAACTCACTATCTTTTATCAAAGGAAGTACTAACTTATATTATCAAAGAAAGCGAACGTATGTATCCCCAAGAAACAGGTGGAGTTCTTATTGGAAGATTTGAGAAAGAATATGTTCTGATAGATTACGCCACGGCCCCTGGTCCAGACGCACAACATACAACGCATGAATTCAAACGAGACGGCATTTACTGTCAAGAAGTTCTAGATAGAATTGTCGCTGAATCAGAAGGCTTAGTAGACTATATAGGAGAGTGGCATTCTCATCCATCAAAATCGAGGCCCAGCTCAAAAGATGTAATGGCTATGCGGTGGATAGCTAACAACAAAAAGTACGCAATTCAGAATCCGATCATGTGCATATGCATGCAAGAACACAAAGAGGTATGGAAAACATATTTTTATTTATACAATCAATTCAGACTAAATGAGTTAGTTGAAGTCCCTTCAAGCCCAAATGGCAATTAACAACTTGCGAGAATCAAATGTGTTGTTGCATGAGGCAATTGATACAGGATCGATCTTTTGATATATCGAATGGACATCTACTTTTCATATCCATGTGAGAATTAAACTCCCGCTGAGCGCTTACTCATGTATCCTGCCGGAAAAGCCTTAAGCCATCCGGCAATAACTCAACCAATTGTAATCTCCCGCAAAGATTAAACTCTGCGGGAGAGTGCAATCAGAGCATTCAGCCTCTTACTTGTCGAGGTGCGTTCGTATGAACGTACAGATCTCCTCCGCGGCCTGCGTCGCCTCCGGGAAGAGAGGGGCACACGCAGGGTAGCAGTGGAACAGCCCTTCCCCTACCCGCAGCGTGACATCGACGCCCGCTGCCTTCGCTTTCTCCGCAAACCGCGTGGAGTCGTCGCGCATGATCTCATCGCCACCGACGTAGATGAGCAGCGGCGGGAGTCCAGCAAGGTCGCCATAGAGCGGCGAGATCCACGGCAGGCCGGGGTCATGCTCCCCTCTGTAATACTTGCTGAAGATGTCCTGAGCATCCCGCCACGTGAGCGTGTCGCGTCTGGCATTCGTCTCGTAAGACTCCCCACTGTTCTTCAGGTCGGTCCAGGGAGACATCACCACCGCCGCGGCAGGGAGGGGCAGCCCCTTCTCCTTGAGGACCAGCAGCGTGGCCAGACACAGGTTGCCACCGCCGGAATCCCCCATCAAGACAATATTCGAAGGCTCGATGCCCTCGGCTAACAGGTAGCGGTAGACGGTCAGCGAATCGTCGAGCCCCTCGGGATAAGGGTGCTCGGGAGCCAGCCCATAATCGAACACCAGCGCCCCGATCCCGCTGCCCTTGACGAACTTGGACACAACGCCCCGATGGGCCTTGACCGAGCCGATCACCAGGCCGCCGCCGTG
>JAFGFI010000210.1 GCA_016931185.1 Anaerolineae bacterium | reverse complement strand
TTCGCGTTCGTGGCCGATGACCACACCGAAGCAGAGGCGTTCTTGCGGATCGTATTCGGTGATATACCAAGTCCAGCTGGAATCGGGTGTGAACCACTTGAGAAGGGCCAGCGGATCATCCTGGTGCTCGGTGGCATAGAGTGGGGGAATGTGCTGGGCAATTTTTTCCGGCATCAGGTCATGGGCCACGTGCCGTACTTCTGGGTCGCTGTAGCTAAAAGCCAGACCGCAGTTGTCGCAGATGACAGTCTGATTCGACTCGGCATCGTAATCGGGTAATTCCACGCGTGATTGGCACTGGGGACACGTAACATAGAACAGGGCGGTGTCTCCGAGTGAGAAATCGGCATTAGGGCTCATCGTTGGCGGCCTCCATTTGCTGGGCCATGAAGCCAACGTAATAAATCACGCAGCCATCGCCGAAGGCATCGGTCTCGACGGTCATCGTGGCGTCATCGGCATCGATAATTTCGAGTTCTCCTTTACAACTACGGCATACGCCGTCTTTGGGATCGACTCGCATGGGCACGCTCCTTCTTGATGAGGAAAAGGGGTTGAGAAAGTACAGGTACTTTCAGCGTGCCTGAAGATTGGTTCATGTAGCAAATTCGCTGATTGATTCAAACTCACCCCATTTGCGGTTATTTTTCCAGTTGGGGCTGGTGTTCGTTACAGAGCATGAATAGGGCCGACATCCAGCATGATGTACCGGCTAGAGTATCCCAGAGGGAATGAATAAGGGGATCTTCTGCCGGGGTTGGGTTAGGAATAGCGGGTTTGTGCGAACCAAGGCACAGACAGCCACCGTGTTTCCAGTTCATGAGGGTTCGGATGTCGTTGGCTCGCTGCGGGTCGATCAAAGCACGAGCCGCGGTAAAAGCTTTGGTTTGATATGATGCCATGATCCAGAAATCTCCTATGTGCCAGTGATATGAAGTTGGGAGGGTACGTCTGGGCAGAGTACCGCAGATGGTGGTGGGAAGTCAAAAAGAAAAACCCGACCATGTTGCGGTCGGGTGAAAAGGGGCAAAGAAGGCTGTGCGAGACTTAGAAGGGTGTCTCGGTGTCGTCGGATTGCCCTGGGAGATGAGAAGAGGGAGTGGAAGGGGGATATAGTTACAATGGCCTTTCCTCCCATGACCATGACTCGGTTTGACCATTGAGTAAGGACTGGGCTTCTCCACACACAAACGTAAGGTGTTCGAACGTTTGGAGAAGGTTATCGTCGCCAGGATTGTCCCAGTACTTCTGCAAGGTTTCATCGCACAGAGATTCAAGTCTAGCGATCAAGCAGCGATGGTCATCTTCGCTAGGATTACTAGCCAAATACTTCTGCCAGGCTTCATTGCACAGATCATCGACGGATTGGATCAAAGACCAGTCGCTGTCGCTGACATCGCCGATATCGCTGCCGATGAGTTTACGCCAGGCTTGTGCATCCAGAGACTCGAGTTTAGGGATCACACAGCAAAAGTTGTTGCAGCTGAGATCGATTTCACAGTTGTCCAATTCCTGCTCCAGTTCCTGGGCTCTGTCAGATCTGGTTATAAACATTAGTTTTTGCTCCTTTCGCAAAGAGAGGAGAAGGGGTTGGGAAAGAACAAGAAGATAGCGTAATACAGATGGTGGATAATGTCAACAAAATGGCACGCAAGGCAGGCTATCAGTCAGGCAAAGGCTCCCAGTTCCAATTCCAGGGATTTGTGTAATGCCAATATTCACCACATGTGAAAAAGGTTCCTTCCTCACAGTCTTCATTTTCGCATGTTATTTTTGATTGCGTGATGTCGTTTATTTCCCAACCTACGACTGCTATCTCGGTGATTACTATTCCCCCTCCAAGAATATATTCAGAGATTGTTGAACCTGTCATTGCCTTGGCCAAAACCTGAACCCCCCCGCCTGCTGAAACTACTTGGCGGCAGCACTGAGTCATCAATACGCCACCCTTCTGACCGCCCGAAGCCGCCGCTGCCATTGCTCTCCTAGTGGCGGCAAACATTGCTTTAAACTCTTTCGGTGTCATAGGTGTTTTATGCTCTCTAAACATTTCTAAAAGCTGCGTCATGCTACCTCGAGGTTTATATATATTCTTGCCAACCTGGATCTTCAATTGATAATGTGGTCTGACATACCACTTATTCTTCTCAGCGACCCATTCTACAACCTCCTTCGCATAAGCACTTAATATTAACGCCTCTTTCCATTCCGGGAATGTACCTGCGATCATTATGTGACCATCCTGGTCGCTGTATTCTCCCAAATCTTCATCTACTATAGTTTTGTAATTACATGTAGGCCGGGGACAGTCCGGGTCATCAGGGCAACTGGGATCTTCCCAGTTTTCGCCAGCGTTGCGTCCGGGGTGGCCGTTGACGGGCGCAGATCTTACCTTAACTGTGATGCGATTAGAACCATCCGCCTGTGCAGCGTCACGCAGCTCGCCATATCTTCCAAAGCATAAACCGTGAGTAACGTTACCCTGGCCATCTTCTTCGACATCTCCTGGCATGGGACAATTTTCCCAACCGATGATTTTTAGTCCTGGGTCGACGTAGACATGCAGTTGGACATATGTTTCGTCTGTAATTTCGGTGCCGGGGATTATAGATACTGGTTTGCTGATGCCGAAGACAATGTTGCCGTCGGGCTGGCCGCATTGATTAGCCAGGTTTGAGTCTCCGAGTTCGCAGGGTGGAGTTTGCAGTACGTGTGAGTCAAGTGTGGCTCTGACTGATCGGGTATCGCCGTGACATTGGGCATCGGCGATGCGGTCCCATTCAGCTTTTAACTCAAATTCACCCGGAGAGAGGTCATCTTCAGTCCAATGGCTCAGGATACATATAGTTTGGGGGCCTACTCGGCATTCATCGCCCCATGGTAACGGTGGGAAAAGGGAAGAAGATGGAGTTGGGCTAGAGGATGATGGAGTTGGCGTCGCTGATGGCTTTGCTGTGCTAAGCGCAATACCAGGTGGTCTTGTTTGTAGTTGGGACGAGTTTATTTGAGGTATTACCAGGAGAACCAAGCTAATAATGACAAGAGCTGTGAAAGAGATAACGAGATAAATAAGTGCACGTTTGCTGTTCGTGTTGTTTTTACTGTTGCTGTCAGCGCTGTTTTCACCGTTATCCATAGTGATGTGAAGGAATGTTTAAATGGATTATTGATTTCATAGTAGCACTGTGGGGGGGGGTGATGGGGAGAGTTTTGCACAGGAATGAGGTGAGGATAAGCACCTGCTTGATTTGAAGGAGTACGAAGGAATCAAGATCATGAACCGCGGGGAGTTTGCGGCGGAGCTGGATCGGCTGGGAGTGCCGGCGTAGGGGATGTCAAAAAAAGAAAACCGACCATATGACGGTCGGGGTAGGAGAGAACAAAGAAGGCTGTGCAGGACTTAGAAAGGCGTCTCGGTGTCTTCAGATTGTCCAGGTAAGGGTGTTGTGGTGCAGTGTTCTTGGGCTTTCTGTAGGGCTAGGATCAGGGCGGCGAGGTCAATCGGGCGGTAGGAACGTGCTTCTTGCCATTTGCCAGCTTCGTCACGGT
>JAFGFI010000209.1 GCA_016931185.1 Anaerolineae bacterium | reverse complement strand
GCCATCCCCCAATCCGATGACACATCCTCAACCCCAACCGCGCCCATAAACACGCTTATCGTACGCGTCGCAAAGTCTGAAGGATTGGCTCCTGAAGATCTGGAAATCCTTTCAATGGCAGAAACAACATGGAATGACACAAGCTTGGGCTGTCCTCAACCTGATATGGTCTACGCTCAAATACTCGTGTCAGGATGGTTAATTCGTCTACAAGATGCAGCAGGAAATGAATACGAAATACACACAGGAAAAGATATGGAACCCTTTATTGTATGTGACACAGGCACCACTATCATAAGACCCCTCCCGGATCGCCCCCCCCAAAGTAATCCCGCAGTAGACGCTGCGATTCGTTGGCTGGCAGAAAATAAAAACATTTCCAGCGAGACGGTCCTGGTTAAAAGCATAGAATCGGTGCAATGGCCCGATTCGTGCCTGGGATGCCCGCAGACCAAAGAAACGTGCTTGATGGTGGTCACTCCTGGCTATCGCATTGTATTACTAAGTGAAGACCAAACCTATGAACTCTATACAGATGAAATCGGTCGCAACGTACGACACTGTACTACACTGGATGGCACGCCATCTGTCAAGGAATAACTTCTACCTGCGCGCCAAACCACCCACACGCCCCCCAGGACTATTGCATTTGAAGTTATAGACTACAAAAGTCTTAGCAGGCGACTGCATTTTTGCACGCTTTTGGTCCAATGGAGGCGCGTGGTGAACCCGGTGACTCGTAAGACTTTTGTAGTCTGGCGCATACTCAAGTCAAGTGCGATAGCCCTGGTGTACCTACTTGCTCCCACTCAAAAGCCGGGTATACTCACATTATGCCGATTTATGAATATTACTGTCCAATCTGCCACGGCAGATATAATCACCTGGCAAAGCGCATAGGTGAACCGGCGCCACCTTGCCCCAGATGTGGCTGTAAAGACGTAGAGCGGATGGTGTCTGCACCCAATTTGATCTACGGGGCGCAACATCACGCACAGGAGCTGCGCCAGAGCGCCGGCCAGGTGAATGGCGATAACCCGCAAGCTATCGCGCAGTTTCTCAAAACCTCAGGTCGCCTGGAAGACGCTGAGGGACTTTATGGCAGCAAAGTATATCGCGAGTTGATTGAACGACGTATTGAGGGGGCGACTGACGCAGAGTTGGCAGATTTGGTGCCCACACTAACAACCGAAATGCAGGCTTCGGAAGTGACGCAAATGGCCGGTGCGATGCTTTTCTCCGAACAAGTCGAAAATCGAATGCAGGCTGCGGGGCCGCCGGAGGAACCTGAACATCAGCCGCACACTCAATCCAAACGCGCTGCGGATAATTTGGGATGGGCATAAGACAAGTCAAAGGTTAGAGGCTGAAAGTCAATTTCTACCTGTAACTATCAACGGAGGTATGGATGCAAAGTCCATTTTTACAAAATATAGGTGATATATTCTCCCGCTTGCGGGGACGTGCCTTGATCGTGGCTGTAGTGATCTGGGTGGTTTTAATAGGAATTGCTTTATCATGCACTTTTGGGGTTTTTTCATTTGGAGGAAAAGATGCCCCTTCCGCACAGGTAGTGGGAACAGCTACACCGGTGAATGCCAATCCCACCATTATGGGGGCCACACAACAACCGGCCAGCGCGCCTACCACAAACGCAGGAGGGTTCATCACATTATCCACACCCACAACAGTTCCATCAAGCGCCAATGACGCGACACCTGGGCCTACATCTTCTATAACGCCCCTATCCTGGGGAGAATTTGGATATGGCATCGCCGCTCACAGTATTTATTTGCCAGAGGAGACCATGCAACAGGTCAAAGACCAACTGGGGCTGACGTGGATTAAACAGCAAATACGTTGGGATCACTTTTCGGCAGAACCGGGGCAAATGGACTGGAGCGGGTACGATCCAGTAATCAATGCAGCAAACGCCAAGGGATTGAAAGTTATGCTCAGTGTTGTTGGGGGACCGGATTGGGCGCGCACGTACTATGATAACAACCCCGAAGCTGCCCCTCCCGATGACCTGACGCTCTTCGCGCAATTCCTCGGCGAAATGATAGATCGTTACCAGGGAAAGATTCACGCCATTGAGGTGTGGAATGAGCAAAATCTCGACCGCGAGTGGGATAATGCCGAGGGCGTCAATGCAACACGTTACGTCGAATTATTGCGACTCGCTTATCAAGCCATCAAAGCCCGCGATCCGAATATCATTGTCATCAGCGGCGCGCTTTCTCCCACCGGGTCCAATTTCACCGATGAGGCCAACCCTAACCGTGTCACCGTGATGGACGACTTTACTTACTTCCAGCAAATGGTCGACGCGGGTTTTCTGAACTATGTGGACTGTATCGGCGCACACCATAATGGCATCAATATGCCCCCCGATGTTACCTGGAACGAGGGCTATAACGATCCCACAGCACAATATCGCGGGCCATTTGACAATCCTCACCATTCCTGGTCATTCAAAAGTACATTATGGGGGTACCACGAGATGGCCCAAAATGCCGGCTATAGTACCCCTCTTTGTATTACCGAATTTGGATGGGCCACTGCGGAAGGCTTTGAGGGATACCCTCCCGGTTTTGAGTTCGCATTGGACAATACATTAGCAGAACAGGCTTTATGGGACGTACAGGCATTCCAACTGATGCGCCAATGGGGTTTTGTTCACCTCGCGTTCTTATGGAACCTGGACTATTCCGTTAAGGGGGGTAGTGTCACCGATCCCAATGCCCCCTATAGCCTCGTCGATATGAGTGGAGCGCCACGACCGGCCTTCGGGGCTATCGCAGAAATGCCGAAAGTTCCTTAAAATATCAGACGTGAAACGTAAAATGTAAAACGTGAAATCTGCTTACGTTTTACGTTTTGTTTGATCGTTGACGCATAGGAAACACTGCTCATCCCAATGACTACGATGAAACGGCACCGCATTTTACTTGTCGTGGGTTTTGTGGTATTGATTATGACAGGTGGAATTTTTCAGTTTCTTTCCACTCCCCCAAGTTCTCCTACATCTACACCTCAGCCTACGCCTACCTCGTGGCCCATTCCTTACCGGTTTAAATCTCTTGATTATGGTGTAAATATTCATATGTGGTGGGATCCGTGGGCCTCTATCGCGCGCGATTGGAAACTGATAGAAGATGCAGGGTTTACCTGGGCCAAACAACGCCTTGTCTGGTTAGATATAGAAGAAGCAGGCGAAGGCCATTACGCCTGGGATAGCGCCGACCGTATTGTACAAGAGGCCGGACAGGCAAATGTGAACTTGATCTTCCGCGTGGATACTCCCCCTGTATGGGCACTCCTCACCTCAGAAAGTACCCCTACGGTCAGTAGTAACGTCCTCATCAATCTGGAAGCCCTTGAACATTTCTGCTATGTATTGGCAGCGCGTTATCAAGGACAGGTGCGCGGCTATCAAGTTTGGAACGAACCCAACCTCGCGCGTGAATGGGAAGATCAGGTTCCCGACCCCGCCGGTTATGTGGCCCTGCTGCGCGCGTGTTACACCGGCATCAAGACCGCCGATCCGGAGGCATTGGTCATTTCCGCCGGACTGGCGCCCACCGGTTCCGGCCCCCCGGATGCGATGCCCGATACCGACTATCTGGTGGGAATGTATGAAGCGGGAGCAGCCCCCTACTTCGACTTGCTAGGGTTGAACGCTCCCGGCTACAAGGCTCCACCGGAAATCTCTCCCGATGAGGCCGCCGATCCTGCCAACGACTACGGGGGGCAACGTTTTTTCTGCTTCCGTCACGTCGAGGAGATGCGCGCCATAATGGCGCGCTACGGCGACGCCCACAAACAAGTCGCTATTTTAGAATTCGGCTGGCATACCAACACCAGCCCAGCACACCCGGATTATGCGTGGTTTGGCGTTACTCCGGAGCAACAAGGGGATTACCTGGTACGCGCTTTCCATTACGCGCGCGAATACTGGTCTCCCTGGATCGGCCCTATGTTTGTATGGAACATCCCCGACTCGCACTGGACAGAGGCCGATGAACAATTCTGGTGGGGCATCGTCGATCCGTTTTGGTGGGGCAGCGGAGACCAGGTTGGTTCCTGGGGTGGCGCCGGCATCCGTCCGGCATACACGGCGATAGCGGCGATGGAAAAACCCTAGATAATGAAACACACCTATTATGTTTCACATTTCACGAATGATTTTTTTGTGTAACACATAAGCTTATCCATTTAGGAGGGTCATCATGTCCATTCGATTTGGCACCGACGGCTGGCGGGCCGTCATCAGTGACACCTTTACTTTTGAAAATGTGCGCCTGGTCGCGCAGGCTATTGCTAATTACGTTAACATAACTGCGGAACACGAACACCCCGAAGTCGTGGTGGGCTTCGACACGCGCTTCCTGTCTGACCGGTACGCGCGAGAGGTGGCGCGGGTGATGGCCGGGAACGGCATCGTCGCGCATCTGACCCGCGCCGACGCTCCTACCCCGGCAGTTTCCTATGCGGTGGTTGAAAAACAGGCGGCAGCAGGGGTTATGATCACTGCCAGCCACAACCCGCCCCGCTACAATGGCATCAAACTGAAGGCCTCATTCGGCGGTTCGGCCCTGCCGGAACAGGCGCGGCAAGTCGAAGCTCTGTTGGAACGCAATCAGCTTGAGGGCCGGGGGCCGAATATGATGAGCTATGAACAGGCCATTGTGCAGGATCTCATCAAAAAGTTCGATCCGGCCTGGGCTTATTACCAACATCTCTCAGAATTGGTCGATTTAGATACGATTTCGATGGGTGAGCTGCGCGTGGTGGCCGACGCGATGTACGGTTCTGGACGTGGCGCGTTCCGCGATCTGTTAAGCCGCACGCGTTGTCATCTCTTCGAGATTCGGGGAGAAATGAATCCCGGGTTTGGAGGTATCCACCCAGAGCCAATGGGACATTATTTGCAAGCCCTTGTTGCCGCGATCCAGGCACAGCACGCTCATGTTGGCCTGGCAACCGATGGAGATGCGGATCGTATCGGGGCCATGGATGCGCACGGCAATTTTGTCGATCCGCACCACATCTTCGCATTGGTATTGCGATACCTGGTAGAAAAACGCGGTCTTACCGGGGCCGTGGTCAAATCCGTCTCTACCACTCAGATGGTAACGCGTATGGCAAAGCACTATGGGCTGCCGCTCTACGAAACTCCGGTGGGGTTTAATCACATTGCCGACTATATGCTCAAGGGTGATATCCTTATGGGTGGCGAGGAATCCGGGGGATTGTCCATCAAGGGGCACATCCCGGAAGGTGATGGTGTGTTAATGGGCATGTTGCTGCTTGAAGTCATGGCGGAAGCCAAAAGCCCTTTGCATGAGTTAGTGAATGATATTCAACAGCAATTCGGGCCGGCGTGTTATGCGCGCCGCGATATCCCCCTGATGCGGCCGGTTCCCAAACGTGAGATGAGCGAACGGCTCAAATCGCAAGCCCCCTCACACCTCGCGGGCGAACCGGTGATAGAACTCAGCACACTAGACGGCGTCAAATATATCCTGGCGGATGATTCCTGGCTGCTTATCCGGCCCTCCGGCACCGAACCGGTCCTGCGCGTTTACGCCGAGGGCCGCTCGAATGACGAGGTCAACGCGCTACTCGCGTATGGGCAGGAAGTTGCAGCATTATAACCTAAAACACTTGATTCTACTGCCGTTTAGCGTATAATAGACGTTATCGGGGGAGTGTCGGAATTGGCAGACGAGCATGACTTAGGATCATGTGCCGCAAGGCGTGCGGGTTCAAATCCCGCCTTCCCCAACTTAACTTCAGGGGGGATTTGCAGGCTACACCTACAAATCCCCTCTTTTCAAAGTAGGCTTTTCAAGCGTGCCGTCAACTCCATACACGCCCGGCCATTGTGATAGGGGCACTTCCAAAAGCTGACTTTCGCGGCATCTGCGCTCTCCAGGACGTGATCGCGGGTAACATAGCGGAACCACTCTCCATGTTCACGGTCAACCAAGTACGTCTCGATAAAGTCCCAACTGCGCAGCGCGGCCGCCAAGAAATGCCCCCCATCCGTTTCCTGGTGAACAGAAAGCTGGTAAGCATTGAGAAAACCCACTGCGGCCTCGGCCTGGGGCCACCATTCTTTACCGGTATGGGTAAAGCCGTGGGGATCTGCCTCATAGAGGACTGCACCATCCGGGTCAACCCCCTCATCGTATACCGCCTGCGCCATTTTCAAGGCCAAGGCGCGCGCGCGGGCCAACAAATCCGCGTCTCCTACCACTTCCGCAGCCTCGACCAACAACCAGCTCGCCTCAATGTCGTGCCCGTAAGAGATATGGTCCGATTTCGGCGTCCAGTCCGCGTCAAAGAACAGGATAGTATGATACGTCGTCGGGCTGATGACACGGGTCATCATCACATTTAACAACTCGGCCAATTGGTGGCGCAGTTCGTTGTCATCCCACACGCGCAACAGGTTGGTATACGCTTCCATAATATGTAACAGCGTATTTTGGGATTTGACCTCATTCATATCCTTATCACTGAGGCGTAAATCCTTCACCGGCTCCCACGCGCGGGTATAGGCCTCGAAATAACCCTGATGCACCGGGTCGTAGCTGTACGTCTCCATTGCGCGGAAGATGGCAATGGCCTTCTCTAATGCCGCCGCCATCCCCGTCGCCGCGTAATACTCCGCCAGCGCGTAGATGCCGAACGCCTGCCCATAAATCTGCTTGCGCGGCTTCAACAGCGTGCCACCGGCAGCGATTTCCCAATACAGCCCACCATATTCAACATCCCAGAAAAACTTGATGAGCGCGTCATAGGCATAGTGCGCCATCTCTAAATATTCGGGGATCCGATACCGCCGGTAAGCCGCCGCATACGTCCACAAAATGCGCGCGGTAAGTAACGCGCCCTTCGTCGCCGCCTTGTTGATCACCAGATCGTTGCTGATTTCTCCATAGAAGCCACCCAGTTCACGGTCCAGGGTATACTTCATCCAGAATGGCAGGATATTCTCCCGCAGTTCGGTCTCGGCTTTGGCCAGGTACGTTTGTAGTGTGTGTTTATCTATCATCATTTCCTCAATATGCTCCGTCAGAGATCTTAAATTAACTTAAGTTGCTACCCGCAGATCCTTAGGAGCCAGTCTCGCGTCAGGTAGCAACTTGCAGAGATTGGGCCAGTCTCCAATGCCAACCCAAGGTCTATAGTTTGAGCTACCGTAGCCTAAATCATACTCAAATATGCAACAGACTGGCCCAATCCAGGTAAGGCGGCAACTTGAGTTAGAACACAAAAGTGCATTGCACCTCACAGGCATCAAACCTAACTTTCTAACCGATATTCAACAATATTTAAAAAGATATTCCTCTTTCTTTTTTTTGTGTGATATGTGGTACACTTGACCGCGTTGTTGCACGATGGCGGCCACCAGGTAGGCACCATCCGCAGCCATTATAGCAGTATTAAGGAGGAAATGAACTATGAGTTGGACACAGGAAGGAATAACGAAGTGGGAATGGAAAAGGGGCAGCCGCGCAGTCCGGCTG
>JAFGFI010000208.1 GCA_016931185.1 Anaerolineae bacterium | reverse complement strand
CGGCGGGTTGGTTTCGTATGTTTCTGAATCTCCATATCATCTTAGCGAGTTTGTGAACTCAGGGCGTTACTATATCCAGATTTACACTGAAACTCCAGTTGAGGGAACTCCTGATGCCCCCTATAGGATTATAGTGACATACCCATAATATCAGGACGTAATGGGTTGATCTATTACAATATAACTAATGACCTTCCTGGAAGCTTGGTGTCTCCAGGAAGGTCTGTTTATTAAAGGAAATGATGCATCGTCTGTGAAATTCGTTATTATTGAGAGTAGTCTAAGTGTAAGGGTCGTGTTATAATTTGATTATTAAGAAGTAATACCTCGGTAGTTTTTGTAGATGAGGAGGCCGTGCAGTGGGACTGAAGGTTAATGATATGTTAGGTGTACGTTACCGGGTCACGGGCTTGTTAGGCCAAGGGGGTATGGGCACGGTATATCATGCCTGGGATACCCGGTTGGACGTCGCGGTGGCGGTCAAGGAAATGGTGGCACAGCCGGATTTGAATGGTGAGACATTGGCTGAATTACGCCAGCAGTTTCAACGTGAGGCGACAATCTTGGCCCGATTGGAGCACCCGAATTTAGTGCGCGTGACGGATTTTTTCCAAGAGAGTGGAAACGCTTACCTGGTGATGAATTTTGTGCAGGGGGAGAGCCTGGCCGATCTTATTAAACGCGAAGGCGCGTTGTCAGAGGCAAGAATTCTCCCGTGGATTGAACAACTGTTGGGCGCGCTATCCTATTGTCACGCGAAGGGGGTATTACACCGCGATATCAAACCACAAAACGTGATTATTCGTCCGGATGGTCAGGCAGTGTTGGTGGATTTTGGGTTGGTGAAATTGTGGAACCCGAATGATCCCCGTACCAAAACGGCAATGCGCGGTATGGGAACCCCCGAATATGCACCACCAGAACAGTATGACACCGATATGGGACACACAGACCCGCGCAGTGATATTTATAGTTTGGGTGCGACGTTTTACCACGCGCTGACCGGGCAGGCGCCCCCTACAGCGACTTTGCGTATTGCCGACCCGGAACGTTTTCAGCAGGCCTGGGCCGCGGTTGCAGGGGTAAGCACACGGATGCAAACTGCGATTTTGACCGCGTTGGAGTTGCCTCGCGCGCAGCGCTGGCCAAGTGCGGCGGCAATGGGAGCTGCGTTAGGATTCACCATTCCAACCTGGGGCCAGACTGGCGCGGGATTTGGGCGTGAGCAGTCTCGAGGGGGGACGCGCAAGATACCGGAATCGCGTATGGAGGAGATGGTGTCCGCGGAACAACCTGTGAATGCACATTCACGCTGGCGCGCCCCGGTTTGGATTTGGATTCTTCTCGCGGTGGTTGTGTTAGCCGGTGCAATTCTGGGAGGGGGGATAGCATCAGGATGGTTTGGTGGTGAGAAGGAATCGCCTACCCCTACATTAACGTCTACATCAACTTTACCTGCTGCAACACTTACTGTGGCTGAGACCGAGCCAACGGCCACCTCAACGATCCAGGCGACAGCTACTCCTGCGCCAACTGAGATTTCTGCACCGACGGTGACACCAATACCGACTTCTACGCCGATTCCAACATCATTGCCCGCGCCAGAACTGACACAACCGGATGATAACGCCGGGTATTACACGACCAGTTGGCCGCCATTAACGTGGACGTGGTTCCAGCAATTGCCGGAAGAGCAGCGTTTTGTGGTATTGCTCAAGGATGCGGCTGGAAATGTTATCCTAAGTTCGATTGTGGAGCCTGGAGCCGAGATGGGCTTTACTTTTAGAGCCATCGATCACAATATTGCGCCGGGTACGTATACCTGGTTGGTGCAAGTTGAACAAGAGGTGGGAGAAGACTGGGAGGTTATTGCAGAGAGTGATAGCCGCCAATTGCGCATCGTAGAACGGCCTCCGGATACGCCAACCCTGACACCTGTACCACAACCAACTGCGCCGCCGCCACCACCGCCGGATTCAGGAGGAGATGAAGATGATGGGGGTGACGATGATGACGATGACGATGATGAGCCACAACCCACACGCACGGGATGATGGTTGAAAATGGTATGTTTCGGTTTAGTTGGAGAGGGAGGGATATTATGAAACACGGCAGTCCATTTACAAAACATCTGCTGTTGGTGATTCTGTTTTTGTTGATGTTTCAGGTAAGTAGTCGAAGTGCGGCGGCGCTAAGTGGCGCAGATATGCCGGTGCAGCAGCGTGATGATGTTGGTTCTGACGCCCCTAGTGTGCCCCCACTAGATTTGGATGTAGTTTTCTCTGACGTGGCATTGGAGGGCACGGTGACGGTGCGAGATAAAGCCGGACAGGTGTGGGATGGTGTACGTGCTCACGCTGTGTTACATACTCCCTCGGGGCGGCAGCTTGAGGTGATTCCTTTGCAACTTATAGGCCCTGGTGAATTCCGTTTGCATATTCCGCTATCTCGTCCGGATACAGAGGCGGAGTTGGAGTTAAATTTTCAGGGTAGGGAGACAGAGGTTGTGCGTCGTGTGCATTATCGAATTGACCGCGCGCGAAGAATAATGACACAGGTTCAGGAGACTGAAACACCTTTATTTCCCCTTTCGGTCGCGGATGTCAGGCTTGCCAGTGATCCGGATGTGTTTGGGTATACTTGGGATAATGCCGCTCCCTATAGCTGGGTTGATACGTCAGGAGGCACAACGGTTTCGCTAGGCGATGATGATTGGGTAGGTCCTTTAAGTATAGGTTTTGCTTTTAGCTTTTATGAGAATACCTACACGCAATTTTACATTGATGCCAATGGTTATATCGGATTTGATCCTGCGCAGACGGCATCTTATTACGCCAATACGGGGGTTCCTCATAAGTCGCGACCTAATAACATTATTGCGCCGTTTTGGGATGATTTTAATCCTTCGGATGGGGGTGTGGTGCGGTATCAAACGTTTGGAACGGCTCCTGCCCGTTATTTAGTGGTGGAGTGGAATGGGGTTCCTTTATATGGTTCCACCGGTGGCCAGACGTTCCAGGTGTTGATATTTGAGAGTACAAACCATATCAAGTTCCAATATTCGACGGCCCGGAGCGGTGATGGTGACCGGTATTATGGTACTGTGGGTATTGAGAACGTTGACGGTATGATAGGTCTGGGGTATCCTTATTTGATTCCTGTTACCCAAACATTAGCGATTCAGTTTACATATAACCGGCCTGCGTATAACGTTTTTCAAACGCCCGGTATTCAGGGCGCTTCTGCTGGACTTGGGGAAACCGTGGACTTTGTACTGACGGTTAAGAACCTGGGGGCAAACCAGGATACTTTTATGTTGAGCCGTCCGATGTATGAAGGTAAAAACTGGCCGGTGAGTTTCTATGAAGCCGATGGGGCGACACCGCTTGCCAGTAGTAGCACGGGCGTTATCGCGGCGGGTGGGGAAAAGCAGATCGTAGCTAAGGTCGGAGTTCCCGGTGATGCTGTGATTGGGGATTGGTCGCGTTCTCTTGTCCGGGCTACATCGCAAGGAGATACAAACGAGTATTATAATGTTGTCTTGGATGCGACGCACGGAGCATCATTTGCGCAAGTGTATACCGATAATGAAAGCGGTGATGGAACTCAGGACTCCGAGAACTATTTTGATGTTATCCAACATGGGGGACGTTACATCCGGCGCGTTACGACAGACCTGGATAATTCCGCGTATGCTGGGATTGCAACGACGCGCGACGGTAAATCTGTAAACTTATGGAATACCACTTATTATAATGGGGAAGCCTCTGTCAGCGATATCCAATATGCAATTTTGAGCCGGTATGGCAACTTTTTGCAGTCGGTGACACGCCTGACGGACAATTCTGCGGCAACACAAAATACCTATGATTTTAGCCCTGCTGCTGATGTGGCCTCAAATGGATACGTGGGGATAGGCTGGGCACGCCAGCCGGGGACGTACAATGTGTGGTATGCAATTGTCACCGATAGTGGGAATACCATAAAAGCACCAGTGGCATTGACGAATAATACGGGTGATTATCCGCGTGATTATCCACCATCTGTAGCCGCCCTTAAAAATGGCAACTTTTTGTTGGCCTGGGAGCATATTTCTGTATCCGGAGGACCGGTAGATGTCTACTATGCCATTTTGAGCAACACGGGGAGTGTATATAAGTCTGCCGTATCACTGACCGACGGTACAGGGAAGAATTATACGCCACGTGTAGCCTCAATGCCCAATGGGAACGCGGCGGTGGTGTGGATGAATACCAATGCGTATGGATATCCGGAGATCGCGTATGCAGTTGTCAGCAGTGAAGGGACTGGCGTCGTTGCCCCTACGTTGGTTACGAGTAATGGAGATAGCGGAGATACCAGCCGTTATCCAGATGTTGTGGCGTTATCGGATAATCGCCTGGGTGTTGCCTGGCGGCAATGGGAATCGACCACAGGGGCTGCGGATATTCAATATACTCTATTGGATGGTGGCCCTTCCTATGAAGGCATTTACGGCCAGGTGACGGCGCAGGGGGCACCGGTTGCAGGGATTACGCTCGTTTTACGTTTGAATGATGGGGCGGGTAATTTCTCTACAGTAGCGACTACAGCTACACAGGCTGATGGCTCCTATGAGTTTGTAGGCGTTTCTAGTTTACCTTCCGGACAGAAATATTATGTGCTTTATTCTAATGGTAGTAACGGTAATGCGGATAACCCTGGTTATGTGGGGCTTTGGACGAGTTTCAATCTCACTGCGTATACTGCCGGGCAGAGTCTAGCTGGTGGAGATTTTGATATTGCTAATGTGGCTTTGGTTTCGCCTAATTCAGGGGCGACTGTGTCGTTGCCGCAGACCTTTTCCTGGTCTTTACGTCCGAGTACCCCATCGGATAGTTATGAATTTAATCTCCTTGACGCAAGTGATTACGATCCATGGGTTGCCACCTATCCTCTAGGTTATGTCTCGAGTTATCAATTGACTGGATTGCCTTCTGGATATGCCTACGGTACGCAATATGCCTGGTTTGCTGCTGTAAATGCCCCTGATGGCGGGTGGGGGATGGCGTATGAACTTCGCCCTATCCTGTTTTCCGCTTCAGTTGCGCATGGGGGTGTTGATCGAGACTCGATATTGAATAGCGTTGACTTAATTGCTGCGGTGGAGAGACAAATTTCTGAAAGGCGATCTGTCACAATATCGGTTAAGGGTTTTCTCCCTGAGAGGCGTGGGATTGTTGTGGCGCAGCCGTCATTAGCCAGGGCGGCGGCGATGATTTATACGGTCCCCAATGATGTGACGACGGCCAATGTCTATGTCTCATTGACGACGGATGACGAAGATCGTCTGATTATGACATGGTTAGATGATTATGGCGCGCAGTATTTATTCTATGCTCTGGCGGATAAAGATGGCAATATCCTTACTCCGGCCCTCATCTATCAGCGCACTCGCAATTATTATTTGTGGTCCAGTTGGAATGGATATGGGAATGATGTGCTGCGTCCTCCTGTTCTAGGGCACAATATTGCATATCTACCATTGGTGATCAAACTGCCTAAACCCAAGCTGCCGCAAAATATCGTGATGAATGGGACGTTTGAGGCGGGGTTAACAGGATGGAACGCAGGAGGAACTGCTTCTGGGATTATTCCTCAAGCCGCAACATCAACCCCCCATCAAGGAACTTATGCGGCTGTGCTGGGGCAGGAGAACGCTCCTTGTCGTACCGGGCAGGGTGCTATTGCCGGGGAATCATGGCTTTACCAGGATGTGACTGTGCCGGATATTTCCGCGCCAACTTTAACGTTCTACTACCGGGTGCGTTCCTATGATAAATTATCTGTGGATAAGTTTGATCGTTTTGAGATCTCTATCAACGATACCCTGTTAGGCCGTTTTGGTAATGAAACCTCGAACTATGGTTGTGATAAACCTTTGAATGACACGGGTTGGCAACTGTTTAGTTATGATTTAAGTGCCTATCGGGGGCAGACCATCCGTTTGCAGTTTAAAACTATCACGTATCCAGATGATTGGTTCAGTACCTGGACTTACGTAGATGATGTTACACTTATGGACCAGTGAGGGGGGGATTTATGCCACGCTTTTGTCGACATTGTGGTAAAGAATTGAAAAATCCTAATGCTAAGTTTTGTCCCTCTTGTGGACAAACTGTGATCGGTAGTGGTTCTGTGCCAGAGGGGATGGGCGCGAGTTTGACTATCCGTGTGCCGGGTGCGCCAATGCAGGTGATTAAGTTAGATAGTCCCGCACTTGCTATTGGCCGCAGGCCGGATAATGATATTGTGCTGGCCCATGACTATGTCTCCGGGCACCACGGACGGGTAGAGCAACAAAATGGCCTCTGGTATTATACTGATTTGGGCAGCCTGAACGGTACCTATCTTAACGCGCAGCGCGTGCAGAACGCGGCTTTGCGCGATGGGGATACATTGCGTATCGGTGACGTTTATGGTAACTCCGTCAGCCTCACTTTCCGTATGGGAGATGCAGCGCAGGCTTCAGGCCCATTATCCAGTACTGTGCAAATCGGTACGACAGCGTTGGAGACGAAGTCTACTGTGATGATAGGCCGTGACCCACAGTCTGATATTCCCTTAATGTCACCCACTATCTCTTGGCAACACGCGCGCATTGATCGCGTCGGACAGGCGCATACTATCACCGATCTTAACAGTACCAATGGCACGTTTGTCAACCGGCAGCGTATCCAGGGAACCTATCCTTTACAGCAGGGAGATGTGGTGCAGATCGGGCCATTTAAATTGGTTTATGAATTTTCGAATGTGCAACAGTATGAAGCAGCGGATGGTATGCGTCTGGATGGCGTACAACTCGTCCGAGAAGTCGGTTCTAAGGGAAAGACTAAGCGTATTTTAAGTGACATTAACATTTCCGTATATCCCAAAGAATTCATTTCTTTAGTAGGGACGAGTGGGGCCGGCAAAAGTACGTTAATGAAAGCCCTGAATGGTGTCGCGCGGGCCGATGGTGCGGTGCTGGTCAATGGTGAAAGTCTCTATGAACATTTCGATATCTATCGCACGATGATCGGCTACGTGCCCCAGGATGATATTCTGCACAAAGAACTCACGGTTGCCAGCGCGCTGCGTTATGCGGCCGAGTTGCGATTGCCATCGGACACTACTCTCCAGGAGCGTGAGCAGCGTATTAAGGAGGTTCTGCACCAGGTGGAAATGGTGGGACATGAGGATACGGCTATTGGTGATTTGAGCGGTGGACAGCGCAAACGTATCAGTATTGCAATGGAGTTATTGGCCGATCCTAAGCTGTTCTTCCTAGATGAGCCGACATCAGGACTCGATCCGGGGTTGGAAAAGAAGATGATGTATACGCTGCGTAAGTTGGCCGACAGCGGGCGGACTATTGTCTTGGTGACCCATGCCACGGCCAATATTAACCAGTGCGATCATGTATGTTTTCTCTCGCATGGACGGATGGTTTACTATGGGCCGCCGCGCGAGGCCAAGCAATTTTTCGCGGTGCCGAGCGATGACTTCGCCGACATTTATGAGCGAATTGATGATCCGGACATAAAGACGGCAAAACAGAAAGCTGAGCAATTAGAGCAGGAGTATCGCGCTTCAAATTATTACCATCAGTATGTGGCTGAACGCCAGCAAAATCTACAAACTTCTCAGCCGCAAGTACTACAACAACAAGAAGCTGGCCCCCGTGTGAATGGATTCCGCCAGTTTGGTATTCTGACCCGGCGTTACTTTAACCTGGTTTTCAGGGATAAAATTTTGCGCCTCATTTTGTTAGGGATTATGCCGGTGTTGGGCTTGTTGTTGCTGGTTATTGCGGATGCTTCCTCCCTGGTTGGGGAGTCCCCGGATTGGATTCGTCAAGATTTAGCGGCACAGTTAGCACAGGGGAAAAGTATCGCTACCTATATGATTGCGACAAAATCCCAAACATTGCTCTTTATGTTCTCCCTGGCCTCTGTGTTGTTGGGGCTCTTTGCCGCAGCATTTGAGATTGTGAAGGAACAATCCATTTATGCCCGTGAGCGGATGGTGACATTGCGTATTTTGCCCTATCTGGCCTCCAAGGTAGTGGTTTTGACCTCTTTTGCCCTAATCCAGGTGCTTCTGTTGTTGCTAGTTGTGGGCATTAAGGTGGATTTTGATTTGCCCCAGGGTGGGGCGCTCTTACCTTTTGCGCCGATCGAGATGTATATCACGTTGCTTATCGCGGCTGTCGCGGCTATTTTGATGGGACTGTTCGTTTCCGCCATCGTGCCTAATGTGAATACGGGTATCTATGTATTGTTGTTTGCCCTTTTCTTTCAAATCATTTTTGCCGGTGCGTTTTTCCAATTGAAGGGGATGGCCCTCAAATTTTCCAATCTGACATTGACTCGTTGGTCTATGGAAGGACTTGGGGCTTCAGTGGATATTGAGCGGATCAATAATCTGTCGAGTACGCGTGTTCAGCCTGAACCCGTGGAGTATGAGGCAGAGATGGAGGTAGAAAAACCCGATGAGAATTGGGAACCTATCACGGTGGTTACAGAAACACAGGAGATTGAGATTGAGGTAGGGCCGGGTATCTATCAGACGGTGCCGGTTTCTGTGCCCACGGTCACACAGAATGAGATGATCACGGTCACAGAGACGGTGACTAAATTGATAGAGATTGACGATCTGGAGCCGATTACCATTGAGAATCCCCGTGAATTTGATATTAGCTACGCGCGCGAGCCGGGGCATCTGTTTAAGGTTTGGGGTATCTTGTTGGGATACGCTCTTTTGTTCACAATATTGACGGTATTAGCTTTGAAACGCAAGGATGTAGTGTAATGCTTAAACAATCTCAGCCTGATGTGCTTTTTATTGTACTTGATACATTACGTATGGATCGACTTTCCTGTTATGGCTATCATCGTAACACAACCCCGCATATAGATGCATTTGCTGAGGAGAGTTTGGTGTTCGACCATGCGATTTCCCCTGCGCAATGGACGATACCTGCCCACGCCTCACTTTTTACCGGTGAGTATCCTAGTGTACATCGGACTACGCAAGTTTATGATAAACTAACCTCATCCTTTACAACATTAGCAGAGCATTTGACCCGCGCGGGATATCTAACGGTAGGGTTTTGTAATAATCCCTTACTAGGCCTATTGGAAAACGATCTGGATAGAGGCTTTGCTGCATTTTATAACTATGGGGGAGTTTTCCCTGATCGACCTGATATTGCCGATTCACGACCTCGACCCGTGGGACGTATGATGCAAAGAATACAACGCTTAATTACTTCGTATTTTATGCGCCCCCTACAAGAGGCATTTTCCACTAAGTCTTTTTTCCTACAATTCTCTATGCATCCCTGGGTCACACCTTTTTGGCAGCGTTACGCAAACGTTAGAGGGAATACGCGCCAATCCTTACGCGATGTGGTGGGGTATTTACGCACGCGGCGGGCGAAAGGTCCTGAACGACCACTTTTTGCTTTCGTCAACTTAATGGAAACACATATGCCTTTTATGCCCCCGCTTCGTTTCCTGCGCCGTTTTGCCCCTTATTATCAGCAAGAGCGCGAGGCCCGGGATTTCGTCAAGTTGTGTAATCGCGAGGAATACCGGCGCCTGGTACCGTTGTTGGAGCCGCTGACGGAATTGCAGCATCGCGCGATCAATGATTGGTACGATGCAGAAATAGCCTACGAGGATCACTTGTTGCGCGGCTTATTTGAATACCTGGATGAGCCAGATGTACGTGATCATACGTTAGTCATTGTGATGTCGGACCACGGAGATGGTCTGGACCATCACGGTTTTCTTGGTCACTCATTTGTGGTTTACGGCGACTTGGTTAATGTTCCCTTAATTATCCGGTATCCGGCATGTTTTCCCTGTGGGCAGCGGGTTGCAAAAGCGGTATCAACGCGGCGTGTTTTCCACACTGTGTTAGATATCGCTGGCGCGTTATCTGCTGAGTATCATACAGATGTCGCATTTGATGCGGTATGGGGCGCGCGTACCGCAGCATTGAATCTGACTCATGTCTTAGATGGGACCGATGCTGAAGAAGAATATGTATTTACCGAGGCTTATCCTTTATTTACGGTTCTTTCTTTAATGCAAAAGTGGGATCCGGAAGCGATAGAACCTTTCCACTGTCGTAGGGTGCGCCGTGCTGCGTTTGAGGATACGTATAAGTTGATTATGGTGGATGCCGAACCCGACGAGTTATTTAATATTGAGTCTGATCCCAGTGAGTTGTATAATCTTATCGAGCAGCAACCTGTTCAGGCTGCTGTGTTGGCAAAACGGTTACAAGATCTAATAACGGACGATGACTTTGTGGGTACTCCTGACGGCCAGCGTTTGAAAGTGCAGTTGGAGCAAGATAAGCGATTGGCTGAACGCTTGCGACGTTTAGGCTATATTGAATAGTTTCCCCGGAGCGGCGTGTATATGAAACGGGGGCAAGGGATTTTTGGGCTTATCTCGTGGGTTTATTTAGGGCGATTGCATAATTGGGTGCAGGTTTTAAAAACGCAACGGGTGGAGGCGCGTTACCTGGGGCGTTTGATGTGGTTATTAAGCACCAGTTTTCTGACATTACCATTGAGGATATATGAGCATACTCGTTATCAGCGCCAACTTGCTCAGGTAGAAATAAAGCAAGCTCCTGTTTTTATTTTGGGACATCCGCGCAGTGGTACAACCTATTTGCATCATTTGCTGTGCAAAGATGCGCAATGGGGTTATCTATCAACATTCCATGCCATTGCGCCTGGCTTTTTTTTGATAGGGAATAAAATGTTGAAACCCTTGATGGCGAAATGTCTGCCTGATACCCGGCTTATTGACAAAGTCTCTATTCAGATGGATGCACCACAAGAGGAGGAGATAGCTCTTTACGGGTTATCTCCTCATGCTATTGTGTACCGGATGCATTTTCCTTGTAATGCCCGTGAGTATTTTACGCGATACGCACTACTTCGCAATTTGTCCGCGGAGATATTAAATGAATGGCAGTCTGTTTACCTGGATTTATTGCGCAAGGTTACCTTTGCCAATGCCGGAAAACGCTTGCTTCTTAAAAGTCCCGGTCATACTGGGCGCATCCCAACTTTGTTGAAACTATTTCCTGATGCGAAGTTCATTCATATTTGCCGCAATCCCTACGATGTTTTTCTTTCGACATGCCATTTGTATCGCATGATGCTTGCGCGTGGACAGTTACATTCTATAAATGAAAGTCAGATTGAAGCAGATGTCTTGTTTTTTTATAAAGTACTGATGCAGAAATTTATCGCTGACCGGCATCTTATTCCACCGGAGAATTTGATAGAAGTGCGATTTGAGGACTTAGAGGCAGATGCATTTGAGGTCATACATCATATCTATACGCATCTGAATTTGCCTAACTGGGAAGCAGCCGTACCAGCTTTTCAAGATTATTTAGATGGGAAAAAAGGATACACTAAGAATACTTATCCATTGACGCAGGATACTCTTGTAAAGGTCAATGAGGCTTGGGGATTTGCGTTTGAGGCATGGGGCTATATGCGCCAGCCAGGAGCGACTATCATATAAAAGGGACTTAATATGATGCAAAAAATGGGACTTGTACTTCAAAATCGATACCGGATTATGGCACAACTGGGGCAAGGTGGTATGGGGTCTGTTTATCAGGCTTGGGATACACGCCTAAATATCCCAGTCGCGTTAAAAGAAATGCTCCCTCAAGAGGAACTTCCCCCACAGCTTTTGGAAGATTTGCGCCAACAATTTCAGCGCGAGGCCGTGATTTTGGCGCGCCTCGACCACCCGCATCTGGTGAGTGTGATTGATTTCTTTGAAGAGAAGGGGAATGCCTATCTAGTGATGAAATATGTGGAGGGTGAGAATCTGGACCAGCGAATAGAGCGACTTGGCCCCCTGCCGGAGGATGAGGTCGTTGAAATTGCGGCACAGATGTTGGATGCGCTTTCCTATTGTCACAGTCAGGGGATTATTCACCGTGATATCAAACCACAAAATATTATTATTCGTTCGGATGGTCAAGCACTGTTAGTAGATTTTGGCTTGGTCAAAATGTGGGATCCTAATGATCCTCGCACCCGTACTGCGATGCGAGGAATGGGATCGCCCCAATACGCGCCTCCGGAACAGTATGGTTCAGGGATGGGACATACTGAGCCGCGCAGTGATTTGTACAGTCTAGGGGCAACAATGTATCATGCTCTGACAGGGATAGCGCCTCCTGCTGTTACCTCACGTATCGCTGAGCCAGCAGTATATCGACCTATCCGTGCGGTGGTATCAGGAGTTAGTGATCGTACTGCGCGTGCAGTACAAACAGCGATGGAGTTACAGCGGGATAAACGTTGGATCTCTGCTTTGGAGATGGCGGATGCGCTAGATGTGGCGATTACGGACTGGGAAGCGCGTTTGCAGTTTTCGTCGAATCAGTTGACGGCCGGTATGTCACGGGGGGGAACGCGGCGCATGACGACCGGATCGTTGCGCGCGCGTCGCCGTCGCAAATCGCTCGTGTGGTTGTGGGTATCGTTGGGCGCGCTGGCGTTTTTGCTTGGTGGGATGGGTTTCATTTTCCGAGATAAGTTGTTTGGTAGTCCGGCAGCTTTGACGCCTGATTTGACGCCTACGATAAGTTCTCAACCTACTGCGACATCTACAAAAACATTAACGCCTTTCCCCACGGATACTCCTACCCCGATGGTAACTGCTACGCCGGAACCTTCGGCGACGCTTACAAAAACGCCAAAACCAACTGCGACTTCTCGATCTACGGTAACCCCCAGGGCAACGGAAACGACTGACCCGACGGAAACGCTCTCCTCCTCCCCCTCCCCTTCGCCAACTCCGCCGAGGCATACACCTACCCCTAAGATTTCGCCTTCAGCTACATCTTCTGTCGCGACATTTACACCACAACCTGTAACTGCCGGTGCATTGATAAATTTTGAGGCGATGGAGAATTGGCAACGAGGTGATCAACCAAATGGAGAACTGGTGCAGACCCAAGAACAGGTAAAGTCAGGTAGTTATGCTGCCAAACTCATATATAATTTCCCCGCGACGCAGGATGATTACGTAGTGTTTCTGAAAACGTATGGTGTTAGTGGCCAACCTAATATGTTGGGGGCGTGGGTGTATGGTGATGGTTCTGGACATTTTCTGAATTTGTGGGTGAAAGATACACATGGTGAAGTCTGGTCTGTTCACTTGGGGCAAGTAGGTGCTGGCGGTTGGCGACAAATGTCGGGGGTCTTGGCTCCTGGTCAAAATTGGCCTTCTGGTCATATTTCTGGTCCTGATAATGGCATAGTTGACTATCCAGTGAGTTTTTATGCTCTGGTTCTGGATCGTCCTGAGCGGGGTAACTTGAGTGGCCAGATCTATATTGACGACATTTCTGTGTGGCGCAGTAGTGCTCTGCCCGCAACGGCGGTGCCGGCGACCGCCCCAGTCGCGCCGACGACCACCTCGATTGCGCCAACAGCTCCTCCACCGCCTAGCGGGGAAGTGGGGCGTATTATCTTTACAGTGAAGGTCGATGATACACTTAATCTTTATACGACCGACCCTGCTTGGAGCCAGATGTCACCGTTAGGACAGACGGACTACGGTCATTCTACCTGTGGGGGAACAACAGCCAGCACACTGGTCGGAGTGACCTACAACGGATTAGGTGTGCGTAAGTGTGAGACGACGACAAGTACGGATGTCTGTCCCTCGCCGGATGGAAATTATAAAGTGATTATTAATGTTATGGGAGGAGGACAGCGCGCGATATTGGTGCAAACTGTCGCAGATGGGACCGAGAAGTTTTATTATCAAGGTCCGTTAAGCACTGAAGTCGGGATTATATGGTCAGGTAACAGCCGTTATTTCCTTTTTGCTGTAGATCGTACTGTAAACATTATCCAGGTTGGCACGGAAGGATACCGGCAAGTGATTCCCTTTATTGAAAATGCGTGGCCTCCTCAATTCTCGCCGGATAGTTCGATGGTTCTTTATCTTAAACCGGTGGGAGGTGAGGGCGCTTCAGATGTGTGTGTGGTGAATTTAGATGGAACTGGCGAGCTTAATTTGACTAATGCGCCCATTGCCTACAAAATGTGTCCTCGTTGGCGTTATTGAGGATTAGGAGAGTTGAACATTTGTCCCAAATGTGGTATGCACAACCGCGAGGGTGCGCGCTTTTGCAAGCAGTGTCGTAACCCTCTTGCGGTTGTTGCCCGATGTACGCAATGTGGCGTGACTTTGCGTACTGGCGCGCGCTTTTGTAGCCGGTGTGGAACTCCGGTAATTGGACAAGCCACTGCTCTCCGCCAAATTCGCTGCCCAAGTTGTGGTACAGCTAACAGAGCATCTGCGCGCTTTTGTCGTATTTGTAGTCATCCATTGCGCGAGCAGGATGAAGTGCCTCCGCCATTGTTTTCTTCACTCAAGGGGAGGGCTGTTCCGGCAGTATTATTGTCAGATACCGGGAATTTATTGCCCTCTTCGATGTTAAGTGAACGTTACTTTATCCTGGATAAGATTGCTCAGGGGGGGATGAGTGCAGTGTATAAAGCCGAGGATCACCGGCTGCAGGATCGTGTGGTGGCGATTAAGGAAATGACGGTATCCATGTTGTCAGAAGAAGATCGGCAACCGGCCCTGGAATCATTTCAACGTGAAGCTAAATTGCTTGCTCAATTGGCGCATCCTAATATGGTGCGTGTGAGTGATTATTTTTATGAAAATGACCGGTATTATATGGTAATGGAATATATAGAGGGTGAATCCTTACATAGCCTGTTGGAGTCGCAAACACAGCCTTTTGCCGAGGCTCAGGTATTAGTCTGGGCCGTGCAGCTTTGTGATGTTTTGGGATATTTGCACGCGCAAAAGCCTAAAATTATCTACCGGGATATAAAGCCTTCCAATGTGATGATTACGTCAGATGCCGGGGATGTGAAGCTAATTGATTTCGGGATTGCGCGTTTCTATAAGCCGGGACAGAAGAAGGATACTGTAGAGTTTGGCACCAGCGGTTATGCACCTCCAGAACAGTATGGTAAAGCTCAGACTGATGAACGTTCTGATATTTATGCTCTCGGTGTCATGATGCACCAACTGTTGACTTTGCACGATCCTGGAACGACCTTGTTTAAATTGCCTCCTGTGCGTCAACTACGTTCTGAAATCAGTTCGAGTGTGGCCAATGCAATAGCCAAAGCCGCCGCGCCAAATCCAGAGGATCGGTATGCATCGGCAATTGAATTCCGGCTGGCATTGTTAGATGCGGGTATTCCCTCAACTGGAGAGGCGTCCCGGGACCAAATAACATTGCAGGCGGAATTTCCCTCGCCGTGCGCATTTTCTATTGGATTGACCTCCCCATCCCCCACTGCGGAGTTGAATTTGGGGACGCTGGAGGTGGGGATAGGACGGTTGCCGTTTGTGTTGACATTTGCACTGCCAGCAGATGAAAGGGCGTGCTTGCGCCCGGATGTTGATTGGCTTTGTTTAGAGCGAGATTGGATAGATGAGGAACATAATCAAGTTACGCTGGTAGTAGATACGAGCCAATTGCATACCGGGCGTTTGCAATTGCAGGGTGGAGTCCTGAAACGTTGGGTGGGATGGCATGCGCGCCTTATGATTCCCATCTCCCGTTCAGTACAAGCAGTATTAGATATTACCCTGGATAAGAGTGGACAGGAGATACAAATTCCGGTCTTATTGACAATCTCTCCGACTTACCGGCGCGTGCAGTTGGGCTGGGGGATGATGATTGCCGCATTGTTATTGGAGATTGCTGCTGTGTTGGGCGTAGTTGTGGTCTTGATGGTGTAATAAAATTATGGAGTTTTTTATGATAACTTGCCCTAGATGCGGTTTTGTTAATAACTATGGGGGACAGCCATCCCCCCTTGAAGCTCGGTTTTGTCAGAATTGTGGCGCGAACTTTGTTCAGGATCGGCTTTCGACACATGAGAATTCTGTTTCGGGGCCGGTGCAACCTGTCTCAGGAGAAAAGCAATCCTATGGGAGATTAGTTCCATTACGACCTGGTAGTATTCTGTATCATCCTCATGATACACAGCGATGTTATGGGATCATCACGGCACGCGAACTGGACCGCTCGGTGTATTACGATGCGATGTTGTTGTCGTGTACATTATGTCATCATCAGCATACTGCAATTCCCAATGATGGACAGTGCCAACAGTGTCAAACGCCGTTGGAGGTAGTGCTGGTGCATGAGCGCCGTCAATCAGCGGAAGATCGCCCAGCAAACAAGACATTGTCTCGGTTGTTGCAGTTAAGCGCGGGACATGGAGGGATTTTGCAGCACCGTGATATTATCGTTTATAAAGAGCGCGTGTTCACCGTGACGTATCATCCAGGACGTTGGCGGGTGCTGGTGCGTGGACGTCAACAGAGGTCATTAGATGAAGCATTGGCAGGATCAATCTACGTAGGCCAGGCGTTGACTTACCTGCATCAACAAGGCTTTGCGTATGCGGAGGTCGGTGGGGCCAGTATTGAGAGTTTGGTTGTGGTGGGGCAGGGGATGAACGTGAAACTTGCCGATCTTAGTCCGGCCCGCCCGTTGCCTACTGGTGACCCGGAAGCAGTACGGAGTTTAATCAATCAGGATATTGCTTTCTTAGCAAATTTACTCTTTTTCCTAGCGACAGGCCAATCGTTGTTGCGATCCAGCATCAACTCTGCCCCTTTACCTTTGCGCCAACTTGTCGAACGTGCGATGCGTGAGCAATATGAGGATGTACAAAACATGATAGCCGATGTGGAACGCCTGCCGTTTGAAACGACCCGTTCTTTAAAACCCTCTCACGGGCAGACGACCCACCCGGGGCAAAAGTATACGGTGAACGAAGATGCAATCACGACCTTTACCTATGACAAAAACCAGGAGGGACAATCTGTGCCAATTGGTTTTTACCTGGTGGCAGATGGTATGGGAGGGCAGGACGCGGGTCAGGTCGCCAGTGATACCGTCAGTCAGGTGGTGACGGATTGGATTATTCATACTCGGGTATTACCTGATTTGCGCAAAATCACGCGCCAGTTGATGGTGAGAGATGTGCCGGGAGATTTATTGACCTATGCAATTCAGCAGGCCAATCGGGCGTTATTGGAGTTTGCGAAGGCCAAGCAAATTAAGCCTGGTGCGACAGTGACAGCCGCTCTGATTATGGGGAATTTGGCTACTGTGGTGAATGTGGGCGACAGTCGCACCTACTTGTTGCGTGCCGGGCGGCTGGAACAAATTACGGTGGATCACTCATTGGTGGCGCGGTTGGTGGATTCGGGTGTGATTACGCCGGATGAGGTGCGTACCCATCCTAAACGCAATCAAATTTATCGTTGCCTGGGGAGTAAACCAGAACTCGAAGTGGATGTTTTTACCGTCCCACTTCAACGTGGGGATCGGTTGGTTCTTTGCTCGGATGGGTTGTGGGAGATGGTGTTGGATGCTGAGATACGGCAGATTGTAGAACAGTCGCGTACTCCACAATCTGCGTGCGATATGTTAATAGAGGCCGCCAATCAAGTGGGCGGTGAGGATAACATTTCAGTTATTGTTGTGGAGTTAGAATAGTGAATACACGTCGTTTTCCATTGAGTCCTGTGATGCAACTTGTGGTTTTGGTGGTGGGAATACTGGGGCTGATTGCGATTGCTGCGGGGATCGGGTGGGGATTAGCGCAACTTGCCCCGGAGTCGCAATTGTCGCCGTCAGTGACGGTGACGACCTTTATGCCAACTGCGGTAATGCTGCTAACCTCTACGCCCATCGTTGTTGCGACTTCTGATAGCAAGTCTACTAGCACGCCTGCTCCTACATCGCGGCCGGTGCCAACTTCAAATATTGCAGTTGTGTTAGCAAGTGATGCGGGATTATACGATGTTTGTCGCAGATATTGTCAGGATCAGGTGGCTGATCCGTCTGTTTTGGAGGAGTATGCCCGACGTGTGGCAAATGTAAATAACTTGTCCTGGGGAGTTAAGGGTCCATATCTGTATGAAGGGCAAGAAATTACAATGTTGTTGTGTCCCGAGTAATGTGGAGCAGCTATTTATGCCTGGCTGCCGTTGACAGACTGGAAAGTCTATCCTACATTGAGGGAGTGATATGTTACAAGTAGGGGCAGTACTACAGGGGCGATATCGGATTGCGGGGGTGTTGGGGCAAGGGGGGATGGGGGCGGTGTACCGCGCATGGGACACACGCTTACAGGTGCAAGTGGCATTGAAGGAGATGGTCCCGCAGCCGGGGTTAGCCCCACAGGTAGTAGGCCAGCTACGGCAGCAGTTCGCCCAGGAAGCGACAGTGCTGGCGCGGCTGCACCATCCTAACCTGGTGCGGGTGACGGACTACTTTGAGGAACAGGGGAACGTACATCTGGTGATGGATTTTGTGGAAGGGGAGAGTCTCCACAATATCATCGTGCAACAGGGGGCGATTGCTGAAGGACGGGTATTGGTGTGGGCACGCCAGTTGCTGGGGGCGTTGGAGTACTGCCACCAGCAAGGGATATTACACCGGGACATCAAGCCGCAGAATGTCATCATCCGGGCGGATGGGCAGGCGCTGTTGGTGGATTTTGGGTTGGTGAAGTTGTGGGATCCGCGCGACCCGCACACGCACACGGTGGTGCGCGGGATGGGGTCGCCGGAATACGCGCCTCCGGAGCAGTACAGCGCGCAATCGGGGCACACGGACGCGCGGAGTGACATTTACGGACTGGCGGCGACGCTGTATCACGCGTTGACGGGGCAAGCGCCGCCGACGGCGACGGAGCGCATTGTGCAGCCGCGCGGTTTCTTGAAGCCCCGGCAAGTGGTGCCGGCGATCAGTGCCGTGACGGAGATGGCGATCTTGAACGCGATGCAGATGCAGCCGGACATGCGCTATCCGAGTATAGCGGCGTTCCGGCAGGCATTATTCGCGGAATCGACGAAAGTGATGCCGCCCGATTGGCAACCGGACCCGGTGCAGCCTGTTATGTCACAATCTGAGTATGATCCCGATACCCAGCGTGTTGGTACAATATCTCCGCAGCCGTCCAGCCGTAATTGGCTTGGTTTAGCAGTCGCCGGCATTTTTTTGTTGATTGGGGCGACGGTGGTGGGAACACTTGTGCTTTCAGGAGCTTTTGAGTCGAGAACGTATACTGTCACGCCCTCAATGTCGCCGTCACCAACAACAATTCACACTGCGGTACCCTCTAATACGCCTTCACCCATTGCTCCTTCCCCAACATTTGAACCTACGAAAGCCCCGCCGAATACGCAATCGCCAGATGTGACACAGGCTCCTCATGTGTATGCGCGTTATGTGTCAGAACCAGAACTTCAGGTGCTGACCAGTATTTGGAATTTCACGACGTTCAGGGATCTGATGACGCCTGGGACTCGAACGTATGAGATCAATGTCTCTCCTCGTGATGACCTGCGCTGGGCTTTTGAATGGTGTGCTACAGATGAAAGTGGATTGGAAGTGTCATTATCCCCTTTGGTGGTGCAGTTGCTCATAGATGGGGTTATTGTGCCTGGGACAGATATTTTTGAGGGGAAAAAGACGACGGCGGACGGGTGGAAATGTCATTATTGGGCAACGGCTTTGAGCGGTTGGCAGAAGGATACGAGCGTGCAGTTAGAAATCAATTACAATTTGGTAAAATCCGTGTGTGATGGAAAAGAAACCTATCCTGCCGGTGAATATCGCCAGATCATCTATGCGTATGTCAATTAATGTTACAAATGAGCGGCAATTCTCGTTTCTTGAAATTGAGTCGTGGGTAGGTTGTGGTAAGTCTTTACCCACAGTTTTCGTTTTGCCCATAATCTTGGGGCTGCTGCTTTCATCTTGCCTTATCTTGCCAGAGCGTGTTCCAACTGCGCCTTCGCCGAGTTTGGAGGTGGTGTTGCATCCGTCTGTTGTGTTTGTGCCGGCGGATGCTGAAAAAGTTGCCAGTCCCACGCTGCTGCCTTCGCCGACGCCGGTCGTGACTGTGACGCCCCGTGATGAGCTATTGCCGGTGATTGTGACGTCACCAGCGAGTGAGATTCTCTCGCTCCCCTATAGCCAGTATCATCTGACTGCTAATCTGGATTATCTTCAGCACGCTTTAACTGTATCGGAGGTCATAACGTATCTCAACCGCTCTTCTGAAATACTGCAAGAGTTACGTCTTGTTGTTGAAGCAAATCGTCAACCTGAGGTTTTCTTTCTAAAAGGTCTCAAATGGATTGATGGACAGGCTATTGCAGATTATACACTCGATGGTGCAACTTTGATTATTCCTATGCTTGCGCCTTTATTACCTGATGATACTATTACTTTGTGGATAGAGTTCCAACTGAATTTGCCTGCTCAATCAGGCCCGTTGGGATATACGTCGCGCCAGACCAATGTAAGTGATTGGTACCCCTATATTCCTTCCTATCGTTCGGGAGAAGGATGGTTAGCGCATAACGCTTCTGCGGTGGGTGAACACGCAGTCTATGATGTGGCAGATTATCAAGTGGATATTCGATTGCTTGGGGATGCGTCTGGTTTGGTAGTTGCTGCGGGCACGTTGATTGCAACACAGAATAATGTACAGCGCTATCAACTGAATACTGCTCGGAATTTTTCTTGGTCCGTGAGTGCAGAATATCAGGTGATGACGCGTTCTGTTGGGGCGGTTGAGGTCATTAGTTATATTTTCCCGGAACACCTAACGGCCGGCGTCGCCGCATTGGATGCAACCTCCAATGCGCTGACTGTTTATTCTGCGCTTTTCGGTAAGTACGCTCACGCCAGTTTGGGTATAATAGAGGCTGACTTTGTGGACGGTATGGAATATGACGGTTTGTATTTTCTCGGCCAAGAATATTTTGCAGCTTATGACGGAACGCCCAGGGGATACCTGACCGCGTTAGCCGTTCATGAAACAGCGCATCAGTGGTGGTGTGGTTTGATAGGGAACGATCAGGCGATTGAACCCTGGTTAGATGAATCCCTGGCAACGTATAGTGAATTACTGTTTTATGAGCAATTATATCCTGATTTGGTAAATTGGTGGTGGGATTTTCGAGTCAACCGTTTTAGTCCGGCAGGATGGGTGAATAGTACGGTATATGATCACAGTGGGTTTCGTCCCTACGTGAACGCGGTTTATTTGCGAGGAGCCTTGTTTATGCAGGAGCTACGAGAACTTATCGGGGATGAAGTTTTCTTCGCTTTTTTGCAGGACTATGCAACCGATAATATTTATAAACAGACGACTGCACGTGATTTCTTTGAATTATTAGCGCAACATAGCTCAGTGGATTTGGATGAGTTGAGATCTCGCTTTTTCAAGTAAATTATTCGAGTGGGAGAATGACCATGTTGAATGTAGGGGCAGTACTACAGGGGCGATATCGGATTGCGGGGGTGTTGGGGCAAGGGGGGATGGG
>JAFGFI010000207.1 GCA_016931185.1 Anaerolineae bacterium | reverse complement strand
GGCTATGGCAATCTGGTGCGCGTTCAGCATGGGAACGGCTACCAAACCTATTACGCACATTTTAGTGCTTTTGCGGTGGGTTGTGGTGAATCCGTCTACCAGGGACAGGTGTTAGGTTATTGTGGGAGCACTGGTTGGTCTACGGGGCCCCACCTGCATTATGAAATCCGCTACAATGGGGTTCCACAGGACCCACAACTCTTCGAATGAATCCATCAACACATTCCCCCGAATCAGGTAATGTTGCCTGGCATACGCCAACTTTGCTCCGGGTGGCGGCCCAACTTGTTGTATGGGTCTGGCGTTGGAATAGTGATCATGAAGGTCAGCGACCATGGTTGGGGCGCTTCACCTCCCATATTGCAGTGGCTCTGACATTAACATGTTTTGTGCTGATCGCCGGTATGCGATTGGATGCGCTGGTTTCCGCCTCTGAGTCAGCCGACCTGGCTTTGCTGGGGGAAACTGTCCAAGCTATGAATGTCACAGCTTCAGTCGTGGCCCGGCCATATTATCGGGGAACTGCACAGACTTTGGTGATGCGCCGGGCGCAATCCCATACGGCTATCCCCGAGCGCCCTCGTTTGGAGATTGTCACTTACGTGGTTATGGCCGGCGATACTGCGGAGACGATTGCGGAGGGTTTTGGTTTACAGCCGACAACGTTGTTGTGGTCTAACGCTGAAATGGAAAAAGCCCCCGATCTTCTCAAGGTCGGGCAAGTTTTGACGATTTTGCCCTTGGATGGCGTTTACCACACGGTTGAAATCAGTGACACGCTGGATTCACTTGCCGAAAAATATAAAGTAACGGCGGCTGATATTGCGAATTGCTCGTTCAATACACTGCCTGAAGATGGGCAATTGGTGGTGGGTGAGAAGATTATTGTCCCCGGGGGGATGAAGCCCTATACCGCTCAAAAGGTTACAACTTACGAAGGACCAATCGTTGAAGACGTTTCTGGTTCTGGGTTGTTCTACTGGCCTACTTCAGGTGCTCTGACTCAGGGGTACTGGTGGGCGCACCGAGCGATTGATATTGGTGGCTCGGTAGGTCGAAGTGTGGTTGCTTCTGACGCCGGGTATGTCAGTTTTGCTGGCTGGACCGATGTGGGTTATGGGTATTTGGTTGTGGTGGATCACGCAAATGGCTATCAGACATATTACGCACACTTAAGCAACTTCTTTGTCAGTGAGGGGGAAACCGTAGCTGCCGGGCAGGTAATCGGTGCGATGGGGAGTACTGGCAACTCCACCGGTCCGCACTTGCACTATGAGATTCGTTATAACGGTTATCCTACTAACCCTCTGATCTATCTGCCATAAGGACTGCAAGTAAACAAAAACCGGGGCGACTGTAATGGTCTGCCCCGGTTTTTTCTTGGGTGAAGTTGATTATTCTTTGGCGCGTAGATGTGGGTAAAGTAGCACTTCGCGGATAGAGTGTTTATCGGTGAGGAGCATTGCCAGGCGATCAATACCCAGCCCAAAACCACCATTCGGGGGCATTCCGTACTTCATGGCCCGTAAATAGTCTTCGTCCATCGGATGGGATTCGTCGTCTTCGTCTGCTTGTTCTGTACCCATGCTTACGAAACGTTTTTCTTGTTCAAAGGGATCGTTTAACTCAGTGAAGGCGTTGCCCGTCTCCATGCCCCCAATGAATAGCTCAAACCGCTCCACATGGGTGGGATCGTCGCTTTTTTGCTTGGCTAACGGTGAGATTTCAATGGGATAGTCGTATACAAAGGTCGGTTGGATCAGGCTTGGCTCAACCTCGGATAGCAAATTATCCACGAGATGCCCCCATGAGGCTGTGCTTGCGGCGTCATAGCCGCGTTGCCGCATAACCGTGCGCAAAGACTCGGCGTCAGGGAAGATAGTGTAATCAATTCCCGTCCCCGTCAGGATGATGTCGCGCAGCTTGATGCGGCGCCAGGGGGGGGTAAGATTGATCAATTGTCCCTTAAAAGGAATTTCATAAGTTCCCAAAACATGCTGCGCGGTGTAGGCTATCATTTGTTCTGTAGTTTCCATCATACCTTGAAGATCGGTGTAAGCGCAGTACAACTCTAGCTGAGTGAATTCCGGGTTGTGTTTGTAGGATACCCCTTCATTGCGGAAGTCGCGCCCGATTTCATACACCCGTTCATACATACCGACCAACAAACGTTTTAGATACAATTCAAATGAGATGCGCAGGTAGAGTTGTTGTTTGAGTTGATTGTGATAGGTCGTGAACGGGCGAGCCGCGGCGCCTCCATAGATCGGCTGTAACACTGGCGTCTCGACTTCCAAATACTCGTGTTCATCCAACCAGGTGCGCAGGGCGCTGATCATCCGTGATCGCGTGCGGAAGATTTCGCGTACTTCGGCGTTCACGGCCAGGTCGGCATAACGCTGGCGGAACCTTTCTTCTACGTCAGAAAATGCGCTGTAGCGGGTCAGTTGGCCGTCTTGCCCCTCATATTCTTTGGGGATTGGCAGCGGTGTGATGGCTTTTGCGAGCATTGTCACTGTATGCGCTTGGAGACTGATCTCGCCGGTTCGCGTGCGCATCAGAACTCCATGCGCTTCTACAAAATCGCCCAAATCAAAAACCTTTTTGAACAGGGCGAGTGCCTCTTCTCCCAATTCATTTTGGCGCAAGAAGAGTTGGAGTTTGCCGCTGCCATCTTCAATGTGTGCGAACGCTACCTTGCCCATCACGCGGATACTAATGATCCGTCCAGCGATAGTTACTACCGGTGAATCGAGCGCCGCCTTCTCCGCCGCCTCAAAGTCGGCCAGCGCGGCCTGCACAGTATGACTGCGGTGGGAACGATGTGGGTACGGGCTGTATCCGGCCTCCTGGAGCCGGTTCATTTTTTCTAGGCGTTGTTGTTCCAGTTCATTTAATTCCATGGGATAACTCCTTACTTGTATTGCAAAATCTGTCAAAAAACAAGCCCATACGCTTGTATGGGCTTGTCTGGCATTGCAGGGTTCTTACTCGATGGTGATGATTTCAAAGACAATGTCTCCATCCGGCGCCTGGACGGTGGCCTTATTGCCTACGCGCTTACCCAACAGTGACTTCCCCAGAGGCGATTCATTGGAGATTTTGCCATGGGCTGGGTCCGCTTCCGCTGATCCTACCACGTGATATTTCTCGGTGGCCTCGGTGCCGACTTCTTTGACGGTGACATGGCTGCCCAGTCCCACCGCGCCGTTCGATGTGACGCCCTCAATGATGACGGCCTTGCGCAACTGTTCTTCTAGCGCCAGGATTTTCCCTTCAACAAAGGATTGTTCGCGGCGCGCATCCTCCAATTCTGCGTTTTCGATCAATTCTCCTTCGCCCAAGGCGGCATGGAGGCGGTTGGCCACTTCCTGGCGGCGGACAGTTTTGAGGTGGTTTAGCTCTTTTTCAAGCGCCTCATGTCCGTCATGCGTTAAATACACTGGGCTTCTGCTCATTAAAATGGTTCCCTCCAACAATGTGAAACAGTGTCTTTATAAAACAAAAACCCGAGAGCGGGCTGCGCTCACAGGCGAGTTCATCATAACATGGATCTGGATTTTGTAAAGTTAGAGGACTGGGGGGGATTACTTTTTATGCACTGCCATCTGTAGAAATTACGGGCAAGGAAAAGTAGAAAGTGCTGCCTTTTCCTACTTCGCTTCTCACCCCAATGTGGCCTTGGTGGGCTTCCACAATTTGGCGTGCTACCACCAATCCTAGGCCTGTGCCGGTGGCTTTGCGTTCACTGCCTGGCAGGCGCGAAAACTTTTGGAATAGCTTGGGGATTTGATCCGAGGGGATTCCTGGGCCGGTGTCCGTGACCGCAACGGTTATGTTGTCGCCATCTGTGGCTGCGGCCACGGTAACTGTATCGCCAGGATCGGAATACTTAATGGCATTGCTCAACAAATTGAGGAGGACCTGGTGAATTCGTTGTGTGTCTCCTAGCGTGATCGGGAGGTTTTCCGACACTTCAACTTCGAGGTTGCGGGCCTTGTCTTTAGCTGAGGGGCGAATGACATCGGCCGCCAGGGTGATGACTTCGGCGATTTTTAACGGCTCATGCGCCATTTGAATACGCCCAGACTCCAATCGCGCCAGGTCCAGGAAGGTGGTGGCCAGACTGCTGACCCGCTCTGTTTCTTGCAGGATAATGTTAGCGAACTTGTTGCGCATCTCAGGGTCAAGATTGGGCCGTTGGAGCAAGTCAGCATAGGACATAATGGCAGTCAAAGGCGTGCGGATCTCGTGAATAACTTCCGACACCCAGTCGCTTTGCTCAAAGAGTCGGGCGTTTTGTACCGCCACCGCCGCAATGCTGGCCAACGTTTCCAGCGTCTCCATATCCTGCGGGGTGAAGCGGTAACGCGCTTTTATGGTGACAGATTCCACAACCCCGATGACTTCGTCGCCAAAAATCATCGGCACGGCGATGATGGATTGGGTGGCATCAATGGAATGGATGTTGTAGAGGCGGGAGTCCGATTGGGCGTCTTCGATAATCACCAATTCCCGGTTCTGTACGACCCAACCGGCAAGACTGCCCTGGATAGGTACTTCGACGATTTCCAGAACGTTGGCGCTCGGGCCAGCCGTGGCCGCAAATCGCAGGTTTTCCTCACTCTCTACCAGCAAGATGGAAGCCCCATCTGCATGAGTCAAAACTTGCGCGGCATCCACAATTTGTTGTAACAAGCGGCGCATTTCCAGCGTGGAATTCAAATTCCGGCTGATTCTGATCAGCTCTTCCAGAACGGTAATCTTTTCCGCGAGTTGGTCTGGCGTTCTCTCTAGTTTTTGGAAGGAATCACGGTCTGTTTTCATGGCAGTCTTTTTTAGCGTGTCCTAAATGGTTTTGGTGATTGATTGTACTACCAGCCGTACTTGTTGTGAAATTAACCCTTGGGGTTGTATTGCCACCATAGGCCGACCGGTTTGCGCACTTTCGTGGGCCAGATCAGGAGCCGGAGGAATCCCGCAGATCATTTCGCGTTGCAGTTTTTGCTCGACGGTGTTGCGGTTAATGGAGGAAATGGCTGGAATACGGTTAATGAGGACAACCCGCGCCTTGTGCGCGCCAATGCTTTGACGATCCAGAACTTCTAACATTTCCTGGGCCATCGTCATCCCTATCGGGTTGGGATCCAGTGTCACGATAATCTCGTGGGCCATTCGCAAAGCTTCACTGGTGGCTTCATCCATTGCCAGCGGCAGATCCAGCAGGATGTAGTCGTAATCCGTGTTCAGATACCGCAGGATCGTGCGGACGTGATCTTTGGTCAATTGTGGCCCCATGCCACGGGGAGTGATTTTGCTTAGCAGTACGTGGAGACCGGAACTGTGCCGCACAATGTGTTCTGTAACGGTATCCTTCGTGAGACTCGCTAGCGGGCGTTCTAATAGCTTCTGTAAGCCGCCCGCCGCAGTAATGCCCAGTTGTATGCCAATGGTGCCGCTGCCTTCCCGCAATTCAACCAGGACAACCTGCTTCTCGGCATACATGTGCTTCATTTCCAGAGCAGTATTCACGATCAGGGTGGTGGTGCCAATGCCCCCCTTGGTGGGTAAAAAGCCGGTGATGTACCCCCGTTCGGTGTCGGCATTGATGCGGGTTTTGCGTTGCAGGAGCGCTTCGACGCGCGTGATCAGCTCTGCCGGATGAATGGGTTTGGTAAGGTAATCGTCAGCGCCGGCCTGGAACCCGGCGATTTTGTCGTTCACGGTGGTCTTGGCCGTGAACATCAAGATCGGGATGTTTTCAGTGGTAGGATGTCGGCGCAGTTGCCCAGCGACTTGATAGCCGTCCATGTCCGGCATCATAACATCCAGGATGATCAGGTCGGGCTGCGTTTCTACGGCCTTTTCCAATGCCTGACGCCCTGAAGCGGCCGCCACAATGGCGTATCCTTTGCGCTCAAGCATAATGCCCACGAGACGCAAGGCTTCGACATCATCATCTACAATTAGAACTTGTTGCACTGTCATGCTTTTTCCTCTTTGCCATTGTGGATAATTTGATTATAGCGTAAAGGCTTCTCCGCTTCAAGCGTTAGTCAGGGAATGATAGTTCCTCTCACTGATGTCTCATTTTACCATAGGTGTGCAGAAAAATAACTTCCCCCAATTGTTTAGATTGGGGGAAGTTATTGGCTGCGTATAGTTAATTTTGCCCGTAGAGCTGCGCTTTAATACTCATAATCTCCCGTTTGAGCTGCGCATCCTGTTCTATTTTCACGCGCACTCGTTCATAACCATAAAGCACTGTAGTATGATCGCGTCCCCCCAGTTCCGCCCCTATTTGGGGAAGGGAAGCGTTAGTTTCCTCGCGCATCAAGTACATGGCTACCTGACGGGGCTGGGCCACCCGCCGGCTGCGCTCGGCGCTGCGTAAATCGCTCTGATCCAGGCCATAGTAAAGCGCCACGGCCCCTAAGATTTCACTCGCCGATATTTCCGGACGGTTGGGCAGTAGGTCGGCCAAGGCTTGTTCCGTGATCTGTTTGGACAACGGCAATCCGGTCAGGCGCGTCATCGCCAGCACCCGGTTGAGCGCGCCCTCTAGTTCACGGATGTTGCTTTCAATGTTGGTGGCGATGTAACTCAATAGCGCATTGGGCACCTCGACCCCCAACTGTTCCGCTTTGGACTGTAAGATCGCTACGCGCGTCTCGTAGTCAGGAGATTGTATGTCCACAATCAACCCCCACTCAAAACGCGAGCGCAGGCGTTCTTCCAGTGTAACCATGGCTTTGGGCGGGCGGTCGCTGCTCAAGATAACCTGACGGCGGGTGTCCCGCAGTGCATTAAAGGTGTGAAAGAACTCTTCCTGAGTGCTCTCCTTGCCGGCAATGAATTGGATGTCATCCACCAGCAGCACGTCCGCTGTGCGATACTTCTCCCGAAACTGATCCGTGGTGTGGGTGCGGATGGCTTCGATCAGGTTGTTGGTGAATGTTTCCGAAGAAACATACAATACTTGCATCCCTTGCCGGTAACAGATGTGCCCGATGGCGTGTAACAAGTGCGTTTTCCCCAGGCCTACGCCGCCAT
>JAFGFI010000206.1 GCA_016931185.1 Anaerolineae bacterium | reverse complement strand
ATCGGCGTGGACACGGGCGGTTCCAACATCCAGTTCGCTGTCAATCCGGAGGATGGACGGATGGTGGTTATCGAGATGAACCCGCGCGTCAGCCGCTCGTCCGCGTTGGCATCGAAGGCGACCGGTTATCCTATCGCCAAGGTCGCCGCGCTGTTGGCAGTGGGGTATCGCCTGGATGAAATTACCAACGACATCACGCAGCGCACCACGGCAGCCTTTGAGCCAACGTTGGATTACGTGGTAGTGAAGATGCCGCGCTTTCAGTTGGAGAAGTTCCCCGGCGCGGACCCGCGCCTCAACACGCAGATGAAGTCGGTGGGCGAAGCAATGGCGATTGGCCGTACTTTCAAAGAGGCGTTGGGCAAGGCGATGCGCTCCCTGGAATTGGATGCTACGCCAAAGCTGGATTTGGACCACATCCCACAATACCTGGCGAACCCCACCCCGGAACGTTTGAGCTACATCTTCGCCGCGCTTAGGGGGGCGTATAGCGTGGATGAAATTCACGAGCTGACGGGTATCAACCGTTGGTTCCTCACCGAGATGGCGCAGTTTGTAGTCCTGGAGACACAACTCCACGCGATGCGATGGGAGGAGGTGGATCGTGATACCCTCTTGAAAGCCAAGACTTGGGGCTTTTCTGACCTGGAGTTAGATGAGATTTGGGAATGTTCTGATGAAGAGGTGCATCGCCGCCGAATCGAGTTAGATATCAAGCCTGTTTTCAAGATGGTAGACACTTGCGCGGCAGAATTCGAAGCAGCAACACCATACTTTTATTCAACGTACAGCGGGACGGAGAACGAGGCAGTCCGTTCGGCGGATTTAACGGATAGGGGACAACGGGAGCGTGTAATTATCCTCGGTTCTGGACCGAATCGGATTGGACAGGGGATCGAGTTTGACTATGCTAATGTCCACGCGGTGTGGGCACTGCAAGAAGAAGGATATGAGGTCGTTATGGTCAACTCGAACCCGGAGACAGTCTCTACCGATTACGATACCTCCGACCGGCTGTACTTTGAGCCGCTGACGATAGAGGATGTGCTGGCTATTGTTGAAAACGAAAGGCCTGTGGGCGTCGTTGTAGGCTTCGGAGGGCAAACACCACTCAAACTGGCGCGGACGTTGGTTAAGCACGGTATACCATTGATGGGGATGAGTTTTGAGGCGATTGAGTTGGCCGAAAATCGTGAAGAATTCGGCGCATTATTAGAACGACTCGGACTGCAAAGCCCGCCCTATGGGATGGCCACCACGGTGGAGGAAGCGGTAGAAGTTGCAGAGCGATTAGGCTATCCGGTACTTGTGCGACCTAGCTATGTCCTGGGTGGGCGGGCGATGGAGATTGTGGATAATCAAACCGAACTAGAGCACTATGTTGCGGAAGCGGCACGGGTGTCGGCAGGCTACCCGGTACTCATTGATCGCTTCCTGGAAAATGCGCTGGAACTTGACGTGGATATTCTCACCGATGGCGAAGATGTGTGGGTGGCAGGATTGATGGAGCAGATCGAAGAAGCGGGCATCCATTCGGGCGATTCGGCATGTGTGCTGCCTCCCGTAAGCCTCTCTGACCAGATGATGGCGCGTATTGAGGAGTCCGTCGCCGACCTGGTACGATCGATGGGAGCTGTGGGATTGGTCAATATCCAAATGGCCGCGCGCGGCGGTCAACTGTATGTGCTAGAAGCCAATCCACGCGCCTCGCGCACCGTTCCCTACGTCAGCAAAGCCATCGGCATCCCCGTGGCAAAACTCGCGGCAAAGGTCGCGGCGGGGCGGGAATTGCGTGAAGTGTTGGTGCCATATTGGCCGTGGAGACAGAGCGAATTGCGAATTACGAATTGCGAATCAGCGGATCGACAAGTTAGCGAAATTGCGAGTTTGGATACCATTTTAGATGCGACGCATTTAGCCCCGACTCCGTGGCCTTCCGCTATCTCCGTTAAAGAAGTTGTGCTGCCGTTTGGCCGGTTCCCTGGGTCAGACACGTTGTTAGGGCCGGAGATGCGCTCGACGGGGGAGGTGATGAGCTTTGGTGATAACTTCGCAGAGGCGTTTGCCAAGGCACAGATCGCAGCGGGAAATCCGTTACCCTCCTCTGGGACGGTGTTGGCGAGCCTGTCTGATCCGGCGAAGCGCGAGGGGATCGCACTGATAGGGCAATTGCACGATATGGGCTTTCGTGTGGTTGCCACGCGGGGCACAGCGCGGACATTGCAGGCGATGGGGATTCCGGCTGACGTTGTTCCTAAAGTCGGTGAGGGCCGCCCAGACTGTGTGGACGTTATTGTGCAAGGGCGTATTCATTTAGTCGTGAACACACCTTCCTCAAGTGGAAATGGGAACACGGCTCTAAATGTCCCGCTGCTTGACACGACACAATTCAGGGGCGTACCACTGCCATTAGCGGGGCAACGCAGTGTGGGGCAGCGCATCCGCGTTGCAGCATTGGACCACCACGTGCCCTATGTCACAACGCTGGTGGCTCTGCGCGCGACCGTTGCAGCGATTCGCTTCTTGAGGTCCGGGAAATTGCCGGTGCGGGCTTTACAGCTTGACTGACACCATATACGGTGCTATAATAGTGCTATGAACGTTTATACAAAAGTTGTTATTGATACCCATGTCGTATTTGAAGGACTTACAAAAAAGGGAGGCGCGGCTGGTCTACTCATAGACGCCTGGGCAGCGGAAATATTGGATATTTACGTTTCCAGTACCCTGGCTTATGAATATGCCGATGTTCTATCGCGGAAACTATCTGCTGCGCGTTGGCAACGATTAAAACCTGTGTTAGGAGCCTTGTTAGCACGAGCCAAGTTTGTACCCATATATTTCTCTTGGCGTCCGGCATCGCCAGACCCGGGAGATGATCACGTCATAGATTGCGCGATGAATGCGGGGGCAGTGGTGATAACTTACAATGTGCGCGATTTCCGGCAAGCTGAGGCAGCGTTGGGTCTCGTCGTGACGCGCCCCCTTGAAGCTATATTTGGGTTAACCAAGAAAGGAGAATAAGAAATGGGACGTTTAACTTTGCGATTACCAGACACACTGCATCAACAACTGATCTCATTAGCACAAGAAGAGGGTATCTCGCTGAATCAGCTCATCGTCTACGCGCTCACGAGGCAAGTTACCTTGGCCTACACCGTGCGTCCTTTGCCCGAAACGGCGGTGCAACAACAGACATCTGCTTACACCGCGTTACTCCAAAATCTGGGACAAGCTTCCTTTGAAGAAGTGCGCGCAGTTTTAGATGAACGGGAAATGGCATACTCTGAACGGACACTGAACACAGAAGTGGTTCAGCTCTTGCGAGAGCGGATTATGGAAGCGGGGATGTTAGGGGCGGATGAGACAACGTAATTGACTCAGCATTCAATAAGTCTAATTACAGGGAATCCGGATTGTTACTCAGATGCTCACCTTCCGGGAAGTTATGTATTCAACCTATTGCTGGCGTATACCAAGACAGCAAGAACTTCCCGGAAGGTCCATTAGCAGGTTATTATTGTTTGGGGGATGTAATTTAAGGAGGTGTTGTTATGTCAGATATGGTTTTTCCCTTGCCCGTAAGTCTGGAACAAATTGGGGCTGTGATTCGACGTATGAGCGTTCAAGAATTGCAGCGCTTGCTTGAGTTAGCACCAGATTTACGACAAGTCGCATTACAGTCGGTGAAGCGGAGTGAAGAACAGGCGCGAGAAACTGTCGCGCAGTTACAAAAGGAACTCTCGGTAAATTTAGGAGGCAAATTCCTTTCACCTGAAGAACCATTTTTAGGAGATATGACCTTGGGAGAATATCTTAATCTACCAGAGAAAGAAAAAGGTGCCTTTTGGGAATCCTGGGCTGATACAGATTTAATGGATATCGAAGAACGTGAGGTTAAGCCTGATGCGCTGCTTGCTTGATAAAGTTGTAGCGCGTTATATTCTGACGGGATTGCTTAAATCAGCTAAAGGTGAAGATATAACCGAGGAAGAACTATTTTCCCTTGATTTGTTTGCTCGCGCACCAGTAGGTTCCTTGGATTTGTTTATTGTTCTACCATCAGCACAAGTTTTACGGCGACTGCTCATACTGCCAAGATATACAGCAATCGTACAGTATTTCCAGGCACGTGTCGAAATTGCTTTTCCAACACGCTATTACAAGCGTTGGGCACGACGATTACGAGAGTGTAACTTTTCGCGGGAGGACGCTGCGGTTTTAGCTTTGGCCACGTTTGGGACAGATGAAAGTGGTGCAATTCTAGGGATGCACTTTGTGGCTACGTATGATCGCCCTCTACAAAATAATTGCTACATTCAGCGTGATGTAATCCAAAATCGTTTAGCAACGATGCAACGAGATATTCCTGCTCCTTATTGTGAGACTGGACTCCCACAAGTTCTGCAGCCTGAGCAAATTGTGATTTAATTTTGAGTATGTGTAAATCCTTCAAAGACCAATCGTGGTGTTTTATGAGGTGATAACTATATCATGCAAAAAAAGAATACTCTCTGTGGTGTTAATAGCATTTGGAGGAGATAATGAGACAATTTAAGATTTTCTTGAGAACCTTATTAGCTATCTTGGGAATTTCCATCCTCTATCAAATACTCATTCGTCTGGTGCGCAAGGTATGGCATTTCCCTGCGCCTGCATTTATCGGCCACTTTCTTGATAGTGATTTGCGGAGGGCAATGCAGCCCCCCGATATAATGATTGCGCGCAGTGGTATCCATGCCGGAATGAAAGTACTCGAAATCGGCTGCGGCAGTGGAGGATACACCATAGCCGTCGCGCGCGCTGTTGGCCCGGAAGGAGAAGTCGCTGCGTTGGATATCCAGCCCGCGATGCTACATCAGTTGGCGGCGAAGTTGGCGCAGCCCACATACCAGGATATCCACAATATCACGTTGTATGAGGCCAGTGCTTACGATTTACCTTTCGAGGATGAGACTTTCGATTTGGTATATATGATCACAGTTTTCCAGGAGATCCCCGACCGTGACCGCGCGTTGGCTGAGGTCAAGCGCGTGCTCAAGCCGGGGGGCCTGCTTGCCATCACAGAATGGTTATTCGATCCCGATTACCCGTTGATGAGCACGACAGCCAAGCAGGGGATGGACGCAGGATTTGTGGTAGATGCTGCGTTGGGGGATCTGTGGACGTATACAGTGCGGTTTAAAAAAATTGCAATATGATGTGTGCAAATGGTCGGATTGATTCTATAGCAATAAGCTTTTCTATACTGAAATAGAGATTAATTATGAACGAACTAGAATTTTTAGAAAAACTTCTATCCATCCCTAGCCCTTCCGGCGGAGAAGATATTTTCGCCGATTACCTCATCACGCAGATGCGCAAGATGGGGTTTGTGGCGCACCGTGATGATGCGGGGAATGTTATCGGTGGGGTGGGGAATCCAAATGCGGAGAGGGAAATTGTGTTGTTGGGGCATATGGATACTGTGCCCGGTTTTATCCCTGTGCGCTGGGAAGGGGACACGCTCTATGGCCGTGGCGCGGTGGATGCAAAGGGGCCACTGGCGGCGTTTGTGTTGGCGGCGGCAAAGGTCGCGACACAAAGTGCAGCAGTATTGATGGATGCCCGTATTACCGTTATCGGTGCAGTAGAGGAAGAATCACACGGGTGGGGATCGCAATATCTGGCGCAGACAATGCCCGCGCCAACATACACGATTATCGGGGAGCCGAGTTCGTGGAACAGTATTACCCTTGGTTATAAAGGGATGCTGGTGATGGAGTATAGCTTGACACAACCCGGTGGGCACAGCGCGGGCGAGTTTGCCGGGCCGGCTGAACATGCCGTCAGGTTCTGGAATAGTGTGCGACGCTATGCCGGCGCATATAATCAGGCCGCATTTATGCAGGGGAGACGGGGGCGGTTTCATACCCTCGATCCCGCGCTGCGTGATCTGCATACTTACAGCGATGGGTTGAATGACCATGTTGAAATGAAAATTGTCGTCCGCCTGCCACCGGACTTCGATCCCGATGAATTGCAGGAGAAGATGGATGTATGGGGCAGCGAGGCTAAGCTTACGTTCCGGGGAAGTGATCCGGCGTACCAGTCAGACAAAAACATCCCGCCAGTGCGCGCGCTGCTACGCGCTATCCGCGCCGAAGGAGGGAAGCCGAGCTTTAAACTCAAGACCGGCACTTCGGATATGAACACGGTGGGTCCCGTATGGGAATGTCCGATGGTGGCCTATGGGCCAGGGGATTCTTCTTTAGATCATACCCCACATGAACATATTGAGATTGATGAGTTTCGTAGGGGGATTGCCGTGCTGTCACGAACATTGGAGACATTAGCAGGAAGTTGAGGTTGGATGTTGAAATATTGCGTGACTCTTAATTCGCTAATTTTAATTTTATGAGGAAATATTATGGTGATTCGTGATTTTGGAGATGGTTTGATTTTACGTCAGGCGACATTGGATGATACTGATGCCCTGGTAGATTTCAATAGTCGCGTCCATAGTGACGCAGGATGGGATAAACCCGATACGCGGGCGGGTGTCTGGGTACGGGACTTGATGACAAAACCACACCCGACGTTTACGGTAGGAGACTTCTTAGTGGTGGAGAATACTGCTACCGGCACAATAGTTTCTAGCACATGTCTGATTTCTCAGACGTGGTCCTACAGCGGAATTACATTTGGTGTGGGCCGTCCAGAGTTGGTGGGCACCCACGCAGACTATCGTAACCGGGGGTTAATTCGTGCGCAATTTGAGGTATTGCACCAGTGGAGCGAGGAGCGTGGGCATAAGATGCAGGGTATCACCGGGATTCCCTATTACTACCGGCAGTTTGGTTATGAAATGGCGATGGATATGCATGGGGCGCGTAAGGGGCCGCTTTCTAGTGTGCCACAGTTGGAGAAAGATGAGACGGAACCTTATCGCGTGCGCCCGGCTGAAGCGACGGACTTGGATTTTGTTGCTGAGGTCGCTGCCTATGCGCAACAACGGTATTTAGTCAGTTGTGTACGTGATAGCGCGCAGTGGCGGTATGAGTTCGATGGACGCTCTCAGGATAACGCCCTGGCGCGTAGGTTGTGCACAATCGAATCGATGACAGGCGAGCGCGTGGGTTATTTGCATCACCCTTATTGCCTCTGGTATGACGCGCTCTATATGGAGGTGTATGAACTCAAGCCGGGGGTCTCTTGGTGGGCGGTGACACCCAGCGTGATGCGGTACTTACAGACAACAGGGCAAGAGTACAAACCCTATCTAGAAGTTGATGAAAAGAAGGATTTTGAATCCATCACTTTTGGTTTGGGGTGCACACATCCTGTCTATCAAATTGTCGAAAACTGGTTGCCTAAAATAAATCCACCTTATGCCTGGTATATTCGTGTGCCTGATGTTGCGGACTTTTTGCGCACGATCACGCCGGTATTAGAAAAACGCTTAGCTCAGTCGGTGATGGTGGGCTATACGGGGGAACTCAAACTCAATTTTTACCGGGATGGCGTGAAGATGAAGTTCGACAAGGGTACTATTACTGAGATTGTATTGTGGGAATTTCCCGGCTATGAGTGGAAGTCGGCAAAATTCCCGGATTTGACGTTCTTGCAACTTCTGTTTGGTTACCGGTCACTCGAGGAACTAAAAGCCGCCTATCCTGATTGTGGTTCGCAGCATGAATTTGAACTCCTGCTCAAGTCGCTGTTTCCGAAGCAACCGTCGGTTGTATGGCCGATTTCGTAGGCGTAACGCTAAAGTCAAAGGAACGTTATATAAGACTCATTTGTTCCTTTCTTTAATTCGTTGTTATTATTTTATGGAGGAGAGAAAATGACAAAGAGAAAAGTTTCCAAAGTGGTGTTGGCGTATTCTGGGGGGTTGGATACGTCGTGTATTGTGCCGTGGTTAATCGATAACTATAAGTGCGAGGTGATTACATTCACGGCGGATTTAGGGCAGGAGGAGGAATTGGCCGGATTGCCGGAAAAAGCAAAGGTCAGCGGCGCGATAAAGTCCTACGTGGAGGATTTACGCCAGGAATTTCTGACAGATTTTGTCTTTCCTACAATGAAGGCCGGGGCAATTTACGAGCGACAGTATCTGCTGGGTACGTCGTTCGCGCGTCCCCTCATTTCCAAGCGGATGGTGGAGATCGCAGAGTTGGAGGGTGCAGATGCCATCGCGCATGGTGCAACGGGTAAGGGTAACGACCAGGTCCGCTTCGAGTTGGGGGTGATGGCGCTCAACCCACGTCTCAAAGTGATTGCCCCGTGGCGCGAATGGGATATCCGCTCGCGGGAGGATGCGTTGGAATACGCCACCGCGCATGGTGTCCCAGTGACGGCGACGGGCAAATCCAAGTACAGCCGCGACCGCAATATCTGGCACCTCAGTCACGAGGGTCACATTCTGGAAAATCCGTGGATGGAACCGGAGGAAGAGATGTTCTTGCTCACAGTAGCACCGGAGAAGTCCCCCGATAAGCCCCGTTATTTGGAAATCGACTTCAAATCTGGCGTTCCAGTGCGCGTGGATGGCGTATCACATGGGCCAGTGGAATTGGTGACACTGCTGAACCAGATCGGCGGTGAAAACGGTGTGGGTCGTGTGGATATCGTCGAGAATCGACTGGTGGGCATCAAATCACGCGGTGTGTACGAGACGCCCGGCGGTGAGATTCTCTATACCGCACTGCGCGCATTGGAGACGTTGTGCCTGGATGGGATGACGATGCACTACAAAGACGTTGTCGCTGAACAGTACGCGGAGATGGTCTACAATGGTAAGTGGTTCACCCCGTTACGCACAGCATTGGATGCCTTCGTGGACAGTTTGATGCAGAACGTCACCGGCACAGTGCGCCTCAAGTTGTATAAGGGAATGTGTTCTGTTGTAGGGCGCAAGTCACCCTACTCCCTTTACCGCGAGGATTACGCTACCTTCGGCGAGGATGATGTCTATAATCAGAGTGACGCAGAAGGCTTTATCCATCTGTTTGGACTGCCCCTTAAGGTGAAGGCGTTACTGGATATTGAAGGGTTGGGTAAATCAGGACTAGAACAACCAGATTACACAACCTTTAAGCGGGACTGACTTTTCTCAACGGATTTGGCGGATTGGAACGGATGTCTATCCCTTTCATCCGCTAAATCTGTCAGTTGGAAATTGAGTTTGTGGAGGAATAGTATGGCAAAACTTTGGGGGGGGCGTTTTGAGAAAGCGACTGACAAACTTTTGGAGCAGTTCAACGCTTCCATCGGCTTTGATTGGCGAATGTATGCAGCGGATATTAAAGGCAGCATTGCCTACGCGCACGCGCTGGAAAAGGTAAATATCCTCACGGTAGATGAAGTTACAGCGATTGTCAATGGCCTTAATGCTGTGCTTGAAGAATTTGATGCCGGAACGTTTGCTTTTTTACCCTCTGATGAGGATATTCACACTGCCATCGAGCGACGTTTGAGTGAACTGATTGGCGAGGTAGCGGGCAAGTTGCACACGGGGCGCAGTCGTAATGATCAGGTGGCGACGGATATGCGACTGTATTTGCTGTCCCAAATTCCCGTGCTGCACGAGCATTTAAAAGGTGTGCAGCGCGCTATCGTGGACAAGGCTGAGGTGCACCTGGACGTCATTATGCCCGGCTACACTCACATGCAGCCTGCACAACCAATTCTCTTCTCGCACTGGTTGATGAGCTTCTTCTGGATGTTGCAGCGCGACGTAGATCGGCTGAATGATCTGACCAGGCGCGTCTCTGTGATGCCTCTGGGCGGCGCGGCGCTGGCGGGCAACACCTTCGGCATTGACCGCGCGGCGCTGGCGGCGGACTTGGGTTTTTTGCAGACGAGTGAAAACAGCCTCGATTCTGTGCCAGATCGAGATTTCGTGGCAGAGACACTGTTCTGGGCGGCATTATTGCAAACGCACCTCAGCCGCCTGTCGGAAGATCTCATCATCTACGCAACGGCGGAGTTCGGCTTTGTGGAACTTGATGACGCTTACAGCACTGGCTCTAGCATTATGCCACAGAAGAAGAATCCTGATTCGTTAGAGCTAGTGCGGGGCAAGACCGGGCGGCTGGTAGGGAATCTCGTCGCGTTGCTGACGATGCTCAAAGGGTTGCCCAGTTCTTATGACAAGGATTTGCAGGAAGATAAAGAACCACTCTTTGACACACTGGACACGCTGGAACTTGAGTTGCCGGTGCTGGCGGGTGTGATCAGCACGCTGCGTATCAACGCCGGGCGAATGGCGTCCGCACTGCGCGATGACCTGCTGGCAACGGAACTGGCGGATTATCTCGTGCGTCAGGGGATGCCGTTCCGCCAGGGACATCACATCGTGGGGCAGGTTGTACGTGTTGCATTGGAAAAGAATTGCGGTCTGCGCGATCTTTCCATAGCAGACTATCACGCCATCTCCCCGCACTTCGGCGACGATGTCCACGATGTATTGGACTTCCGCCGTGCTATTGAACAGCGGGATGTGCCCGGAGGTACAGCGACGAAGGCGGTACAGGTGCAGATTAAAAGAGCTAAGGAGTTATTAGCGTTTTAAAGATGTTGTATGCAATATTTCTATAATCTTAGGCATGTAACAGTATGAATAAAACTTTGTTCAATACTCAGTTTGTAAAATGGGTTTGGAGATTTACGTGGGTGGGTATTGTTCTTAGTGTGGGTATATTATCTACCACTATACTTGCGATTCTGATGTGCCGTCCCCCGAGATCTGATTGTCAAGAAATTTTGTTTAAAGGTGTGTCCTATCAACGTCAGTCTCGTTCATTTCCACGTCCCCTCATGATTCACATTATTGAGATTGATCTCACTGCATCAGGAATTGACTTTTTAGTCACTCCTGCTGACGAAGAGAGCAATCGTGAATTGTCGGCTACTACGACTTCAGAATTCTTGGAAAAGTATGCGTTACAGATAGCTATCAATGGGGATTTCTTTTCACCCTTTTACGTCAAGTCATTCATGGATTATTATCCTCATATAGGAGACCCCGTGGATGTAAGTGGCCTAGCAATCTCCAATGGAGAAAAATATTCTGAAGATACATCAGGAGATGGACACCTTTGTATAATGCCCCAAATAATTCAGATTCGACAAACATCTTGTCCTGACAGTACACAACAAGCTCTTTCCGGAAATTGGGTTTTTGTAGATCAGGGAAGAGTGGCGATTTCTTCACAATATTCGTATCATAATGACTTGCACCCGCGTACTGTGGTCGCTGTAGATGAAGCCGGGAAAACTTTATGGTTGATTGTTGTCGATGGGCGTCAGCCTGGATATAGTGAAGGCGTGAATATGGAGGAAATGGCTAATATTGTGTTATCATTAGGGGCTTACACTGCTTTGAATCTGGATGGCGGTGGATCAAGTACACTGGTTGTTTCATGGAATGGAAGAACTAAAGTATTTAATGCACCTATTCATACACGCATCCCCATGCGACAACGTCCGATTGCAAATCATCTTGGAGTTTATGCCTTGCCCCTCGAATAATTACAGGTAGCGAGGGAAATTTAACAAGATTTGGAGGGATTATGTCATTAACACAGCTACGTCAACAGTATCAGAATGATCAAAAACTAAACGTCCGTATCGCGCTGCACCAGCGTTTCAATACCAATCCTTATTCATGGTACCGTTGGGCCTTTGACCACTATGATCTATCTTTTGATGCCCGCGTCCTTGAATTGGGCTGTGGCCCTGCTGACCTTTGGCGTGAGAATGTCGATCGCATTCCTGCGGGATGGGATATCACACTGACTGACTTTTCCGAGGGGATGCTTGCGGCGGCGCAGCACAATCTGGCCGAGATGGAACGTACCTTTACATTCCGGCAAGTGGACGCGCAGGATTTGCCCTTCGCGACAGGCGATTTCGATATTGTGCTTGCCAATCATATGCTTTACCATGTCCCCGACCGTCCACGCGCCCTCGCCGAAATCCGCCGTGTACTCAGACCTGGCGGCAAATTCTACGCAGCTACCAACGGCGAGCAGCACATGAGGGAACTGTGGGAATTGTTAACTCCCTACATTCCAAATTGCTACGCTCGCTCCCTGGCGGCGGCGGGTGGATTTATGTTGGAAAACGGCGCAACACAGTTGACGGACGCGGGTTTCGTGGATGTGGTTTGGCACGATTACCCGAATAACCTGGCCATTACGGAAGTAGAACCATTGATAGCCTATATTCAATCCACTAACACTTTGATGGAGCATGCGTGGACGGAAGCAGAACTGGATGCTGTGCGTGCGGATATAGCGGCATGCATTGCAACGGAAGGAGTGTTTGTCATCCATAAGTCGACCGGGTTATTTGTGGCGCAGAGGGATGACAGATAAAAAATCTTAGCGTTTCACCGCCATAATTTCCCACCCCGCTTTGGGTTGTTGATAACGTTAGATGGTAGTTTCTTCCAGGCTGTGAATATCCCATCCAGCCTGGAAGAGATGTTTCAGGGATATATCATCAAAAAAGTGCTTAATCACTTCTCCCACAATGTAACAACCAGGCTCAATTTCTTCATACCCGGTTGCCCCGTGAATGAATATCGTTTGTAGAATTAAAACGCGCCAACAAAATCCTTCCAGTTTGTAAACAGCGTTTGACAATTCCAAGAAAGCGCCTATTATATGGATATATTGGTACACAGGTACATAGGTAAACACCGTGTTGAGTAATACCTCAGATTAATTAATAAGGGGGAAATATGACTGGGCTGGATAAAAGTTCAATTTCAGCAAAACCGAAAATCAAAGTACAGCGTGTGCAAACAGGTGTGCGCATTGAGAAACGGATGCTCAAAGTACTCAAAGCCGTTGCCGAGTATTTTGAGATTTCGTTGGGGGACTTATTGGAGGGTATCGTGTTGCACGCTTTTGAGGGAAAGTCCCCATTTGACGAAGCGGCAATACGGCAGATTGAAATTCTCAAGCAAGTTTACGGTATGGACTATGATGCAAGTGTGAGTCATTGCTTTATTGAGGATGAGGAGTGAACTATCTATGATCACATTTATCATTGTCTGGTTGGGGCAACTTGTGTCGCTATTGGGATCGGGATTGACCAGTTTTGCCCTGGGTGTGTGGATGTTTGAACGTACCGGATCCATTACGCAGGTGGCCTTAATGGGTTTGTTTGCAGTGTTGCCGCGTATTGTTCTATCGCCATTCGTAGGCCCATTGGTGGATCGTGGAGACCGGCGTTGGATAATGATTGCCAGCGATATGGGAGCAGGGATGAGTACGTTGTTGGTGGTTGGGCTATTTGCTACAGGACAATTATTACCATGGCATATTTACCTGGCAGTCAGCCTTAATGCGGCCTTCAGTACCTTGCAATGGCCCGCTTACGCAGCAACGACCACACTCTTAGTTCCCCGGGAACAGCTTGGGCGTGCAAATGGAATGGTGCAGTTAGGACAAGCTATAGCGGAAATTCTCGCTCCTGCGCTGGCGGGAGTGTTGATGCAAAGTATCCAATTGCGAGGAGTTATCTTGATTGACTTTGCAACCTTTTTGTTTGCGGTAGGGACACTTTTACTGGTACGTTTCCCCAAACTTCAGACAACTGGCGTGGTCAGTCAGAAAGAGTCTTTGTGGCATCAGATCACGTATGGGTGGTCGTACATTACAGCGCGCGCAGGGTTGATGGGATTATTGTGGTTCTCAGCAGTTGTGAATTTCCTGTGGGGGATGTTGGGAGCATTAATCACACCGATGATCCTCAGCTTTACGTCCAGCGATACGTTGGGATTGATTGTTTCCATTGCGGGCGCAGGAATGTTGATGGGAAGCCTGATGATGAGCGTGTGGGGAGGGCCGAAGCGTCGCATTGATGGCGTGTTAAATTTTGAATTGTTAAGTGGTCTGTGTTTTATGCTGATTGGCCTGCGACCTACGTTTTGGCTGACGGCATTAGGAGCGTTTGGGGCGCACATTACGATAGCCATTGTCGCCGGTTCTAACCAAACTATCTGGCAGAGCAAAGTGCCTTCCGAAATGCAGGGGCGAGTCTTTTCGACGCAACAAATGTTTACCAAAGCGGCAGCTCCGTTGGCATATCTGATTGCCGGACCATTGGCGGAGCACGTCTTTGAACCATTGTTGGCCGTAGAGGGTGGATTGAGTCATACGGCGGGACTTTGGGTTGGTATCGGGCCGGGGCGTGGAATTGGACTGATGTTTGTGTTGATGGGAGCGATCAAGATGGGGGTTGCACTCGTGGGGCGATTGAACCCACAGATACGTGGAGTAGAAGAGATGTTGCCGGATGTGGGCAATGTTTCTGAACCTTGCTATATCCCTTAATCAAAAACCTCAAAGACCTTAAAGATCTTTGAGGTTTTTTTGCCTACTACCAGAAATAGATAATACTATTGGTAACCGTTTCGTTTTGTGAGCAATGACCATTTTCTGTCACTCGTTCCAGACAGAAACGAGGGTGTGAGGATGTTTTTTCGTTGGCGGGCCACGCCCGCCAACGAAAAAATACCTCTTTCCTGCGGCTTTAGCCACTTTGCTGCCGTCAATGGCGCTGTTTGCTCACAAAACTAAACGCATACTACTATTGAACACTGTAATTGAGCATCACGACAGGCAGGTAGAGGAAGTAAGGGGTTTGTGTCGTATTCACAACCGTATTGGAACGCTCTACGCATAAACTGACAGTATGTGTAGGATCCGTACATAAAGCAGCCGTATTGCTAATATCGACCAATACACCACCACTTCCCCTCGGCATTACCTGGACAATAAAGGTTAAGGCAATAGGTGCATCATCAGTCATAATCTGGGTACTGGTGATAGCACGAGAGGTCGCATCCCAACCAAAGCCCGCATGATCCCCTACAAATCCTTGCCATTCTACTCCTATGGGTAGATCGTCCCGGAAATAAATGGGCATCTGAATAGTGGATGCCGTAGGTGTTATGCGAACTGTGTAGGTTAGCGTATCACCATAATCAACTGCCCCTGCGGGCATGACTTCCTTGGAGAGACTATCCGCCGTTGGGGCCTCGGGTGCGGCGATGGCCGGAATACTGAGCATCATCAACATCACCAAACTTAAAGTCAATACAGAGCTGATTGTCAGCCATTTCTTGGGGTATTTCATTTCCTTTCCTCCTTTAATTATAAACATACTTTTTGCGAAAACCCACATATAGGTAAGTCGTCAGAAATGGCTATATCCTGCGCTTTTATGTGGCTTTTTATCTTTTTTGAGAGAAAAAGATATCACATTTTAGTTTTTTCTTGTTTTATGACATATCCTAGTCGAAATATGACACAGAATGACAGGTATTTGTATTATACTGAGGCTGTTTTTTAGAACAAATGAACTATCAAATGTCAAACAAGGAGATCTGAAGATGAGTAAAATGATTGCGTATTGCGGGTTGGTGTGTACGGATTGTCCGGCGTATCTGGCGACTCAGGCCAATGATCAGGCTGCATTAGAAGCCGTTGCTGCACAATGGCGCGAGCAGTTCCACTCGCCGGAAATAACGGCAGCAACTATTGTATGCGATGGTTGTTTGGCAACCAGCGGGCGTTTGGCCGGTTATTGTGGTATGTGCCAGATTCGTGCATGTGGCGTAGAGCGCGGTGTGGTTAATTGCGCGCACTGTGCAGATTACGAGGGATGCGAAAAGTTAGCAGGTTTCCTCGCTCAGGCACCAGAGGCGAAAACGGTGCTGGATGGAATTCGGAGCCGGTTGGTGGTATAGCTTTTTTATAGTAAGGTAGATAACCTTATCTGTCGAACAGGTTGAAGAACTTGATTGAGGAAAGGAGATAACCATGTCTTACCAATGTAAAATTGAAGAAAAGATGTCACAACCCATAGTTTCGATTCGCACTAGGACGCCCGTGCAGGAGCTACCGCGTGTAATAGGAGAAGCCTATGGGACGCTTATGCAATATTTAGGATCGTCAGGGAAGTTCCCTGTTGGCCCCGCGTTCGCGGCTTACTACAATATGGATATGCAGGATCTGGATGTCGAGATGGGATTCCCTGTAGCGGAATCATTACCCGGAAAAAATACTATCGTGGCCGGTGAGATGGCCGCGGGAAAGTACGCAAGCTGTGTGCATGTAGGTCCTTATGATAGCGTAGGGCCGGCTTATACCGCACTGACCCAGTTTGTGCAAGAACAAGGTTATGAACCTACAGGCGTGGCCTATGAAGTGTATTTGAATGATCCAGATGAGACGCCGCCGGAGAAACTACAAACACAGATACTTTTTCCACTAAAATAGTTTTTTAAAGGATAATAATGCGTAACAGTCGACCGGCACATACTGCCGGTCGGCTGTTGTTTATTTCGTATGTATTTAGTTTTGTGAGGAAACGGCGCTATTGACGGTAGTAAAGCGGCTAAAGCCGCAGGAAAGAGGTGTTTTTTCGTTGGCGGGCGTAGCCCGCCAACGAAAAAACACACTCAAACCCGCGTTTCTGTCTGGAGCAGGTGACAGAAAGCGGTAATCGCTCACAAGACTAAATGGTTACTTTATTTCTTTATCACTATGGAGAGATCTATAAAAATTGGGTGATTGTCACATTATGCTTCCTTCGTGCATGTAATAATATGGATATACAGGAGGTATGACAGATGAGATCACCTAAAGTAGGTCGCCCTTTATTCCCTAAAGGCTATGTTGAAAACCCTAGTGGGCTGTTGTCCTGGTCTCACGTTGTGCAACGGCTAACCGATGCCAAAAATTACTGGCTGTGTACGGTGCGCCCAGATGGCCGCCCTCACGTGATTCCCAAATGGGCCGTTTGGGTAGATGATAAAATCTATTTTGACGGCAGCTCCGAAACGCGCCACGCCAGGAACATCGCTGCGAATCCGCGTGTTGCGCTGCACTTGGAAAGCGGCGATGATGTTGTAATCGTTGAGGGTGTATGCAGGGTAGTGTCGGCTCCGTCATCAGCGTTAGGCGTGAAGTTAGCACAGGCTTACGCGGCAAAGTATGCTGAGATTGGCTATGCACCATCCCCAGACCAGTGGGATACAGGGGGATTATTTGAGATTATTCCTTATATGGCACTGGCATGGACGAGTTTTGCTGAAGATCCAACAAAGTTTGTACTGGATAATGACTGTGATACAGAATAGGGAGGAATTATGCATTATCGTACATTGGGACGCACGGGTTTAAATGTTAGTGAAATTGGATTAGGTACAGAGTACCTGGTCAAAATGCCGCGTGAGCACGTGGCCGATGTTATTCACGAAGCGATTGCGCGTGGGATCAATTATTTTGATTTAATCTGGCCACATCCCGATATCCGCGACAATATGGGTGCGGCATTTAAGGGATATCGCGATCAGGTCTTTTTGACTGCACACTTGGGGGCAACATCGAAGGATAGACAGTACAAAAAGACACGGGTACTCGCAGCTAACGAGACATTTTTCTACGATGCACTAGAACGGTACCAGACTGAATATGTGGATGTACTCATTCTTCACAATTGCGATTCGCAAAGTGACTTCGATAAAATGTTCCGTGAAAAGGGACCTTTAGGACTGGCACTACGTCTTAAGAAGGAGGGTAAAGCACGTTTTATCGGCTTTAGCGGACACACGGTAGATACAGCATTGCAAGCCGTAGAAAGTGAATTGATTGATGTGCTTATGTTCCCGATCAATATGACAGGTAATGCAATCCTCGGCAAAAAAGACTTGCTCAAAACATGTATGGCGCGCGGTGTCGGTGTGGTGGCGATGAAACCCTACGGCGGTGGTAAGTTGTTGCAAGGTCCGCGCACAGTACGCGTAGCGCGATATCAGACCGGTGGGGAAGCTTTTAAAATCAACAAGACCGTTCCTATCACGCCGGTACAATGCCTGGCTTATACCCTTTCGCAAGTCGGTGTGTGCGTTGCTATCCCCGGCTGCGCGGATGTGGCGCAGCTTAACGCGGCCCTGGCGTATGAGACTGCTACAGACGAAGAAAAAGATTTCTCCGAGATTATCACCGAATTTGATCAATATATTGCCGGAGAATGTGTGTACTGTAACCACTGCTTGCCGTGTCCTTCCAATATTGACATTGGTGAGACTATTCGTTTATTGGAAATGGCGCAACAGGAAATGACGGCACAGGTGCGCGCAGCATATATGGCGCTTTCAACGAATGCTTCAGACTGTATCCAATGCGGTGCGTGTGAGCAACGTTGTCCGTTTGGCGTGCAAGTGATGACGAAGATGCAGGAGGCCGCCGGATTGTTCATTTAATTTAAATTTGTCAGGTGTTCTTGTGTGCTAAAGGTGCAACGTATTACGTGTGTTGCACCTCTCTTTTTTAATTAAATTAATTTGACATAGATATAGGATAAATTACTGGGAATATGTAGCCGCGATTTCCAAACCGCCCCCCGACTTTTCCCTGTTTTCTGTCCTAATCCACTTGACATTCCGGTTAGGAATACTTATAATTTTTGTGACGAGCTTAAAGCTCTATCGCATTTAATTAAGTCCTGTTAGTCTACTGAGGGGGGCACCATTTTGAAAAGCTTCCCCTTGAAATACTGTATGCGTTTGTTTTGTGAGGAAACAGTGCCATTGATGGCAACAAAGCGGCTAAAGCCGCAGGAAAGAGGTGTTTTTTCGTTGGCGGGCTACGCCCGCCAACGAAAAAACACACTCAAACCCGTGTTTCTGTCTGGGGCAGGTGACAGGAAACGGTAATAACTCACAAAACGAAATGGTTACGAAATGCTGGCATGGTTTAAGTTAGATTGACACTTTCCCCTTGTTTAGCCTAGAAATGTCAATCTGATAAGCAAGGTTTCTGAACCTTGCCGAAATACTTTAAGAGGATAGATCATGAGCATTAAAACTGCAAGAGCTGAAGGTGTAGCTGAGGTTTTGATTGACTATGAGGCGTGTATCGCCTGTGGCCTGTGCGCCAGGGTCTGCAAGGGTGCGCCGCTCTATATGGAAAACGGTAAAGTCCAAATAGACCAATCTTGCTACTTCGGTTGCATTGCCTGTGGACAGTGCGTTGCGGTCTGCCCACAGCACTGCATTACGGTGACGGGGCGTGATTTTACCCTGGATGATGTTCTCCAGATGCCCACTCGCGAGGAACGCGCAACCTACGCTCAGCTTCAGTCATTGATGTTGGGACGCCGAAGTGTGCGTGATTTTAAAGATAAGCCGGTAGTACGTGAATATATTGACCAGATCGTGTCGGCAGCCGCTACCGCGCCGATGGGCTTGCCTCCTAGTGATGTGCAAATCCTGATCTTTGATGGCAAAGACAAAGTTGCTGCGCTTTCAAATGATTTGCTCGATTGGATGCAGAGTATCCAGTGGATTGTCTCACCGGTTATGCGTGCCATTATGCGTCCCTTTGTTGGTAAAGAAACCGGTGAAGTATTTGACACGTTTTTGGCGCCCGCGTTGGATGCATTTTTGAAAAAACGGGCCGAAAACATAGATTGGCTGACTTATAGCGCGCCTCTGGCGATGTATTTCTATACTTCGGCTTATGCGGATCCCGTAGACCCGCTCATAGTCGCTACTTATGCAATGTTGGCAGCGGAGTCCCTGGGATTAGGGAGTTGTATGCTTGGCACCCCTGCTTATTGCTTCAAGTACAGCAAGAAACTGCGACGTAAATATGGAATGCCCAATGTAAGCCAGCAGGGCATCTTGGTTATCTTCGGTCATCCAGCCGTGACCTATCGCCGCGCGCTGCGCCGGCGTCTGGGCGGAGTGCAATTTTATTAATTCACAGGTGCTATATGGGAGGATCAATGGCGGATATACAGGTTCGTACACTACGGATAGAGGAAAAGGCACATATCACAGCCATTATGCGCCGCGCATTCTCCCCTATCCAGCAGCTCTTTTTCTCATGGAAGGGCCATGCCCTGGTCGCAGAGCGCGAGGGACAATTATTGGGAGGTACGGTGCTGCACACTTTTTCGTTGCCTGGCGACCGCAAGGGGGGTATTGTGCTGTGGATTTTCACCGATCCCACCGCCCACGGGCAGGGCGCGGGCCAGGCCCTTGCAGAGGGAGCGATAGCGTATTTTGAAGCGGAAGGCTGCACAGATATGTTTGCCTGCGTGGAAGGATATAATACCAGTTCCAGTAAGCTCTTCGCCACCCGTGGTTTTGGTATCCTATCGCCCGGCGCGCAAGTACGGCGTTATGGATGGGGGATTCTGCCAATGTGGTATCATACCTTCCATTTTATTGATGTGGGGCATTTCCTATGGACACGCCCACCGGCTGAGCAATCTGATAATCCCATGCTGCAATGGGTAGGTACGCTATTGATGAACTCAGGACTCGTCTGGCTGGCATTGTGGCAACAGAGTGGATTTAGGACGTTTCGGTTTATTTATCTGCTCATTGCGCCTTTATGCATGTTGCTCTTTCTAGGGACACGGACGCTGGCTATGCGGGCAGTTGCCAGAATGCAGGGGGTAACTTTGCGCTATCGCGCGTGGGAATCAGGTTTTCCGTTGGGCATCATAATCGCGCTGACGATGGGAGGATTTTATCCCAATCCTGGTAATTTTTACCCTACAACGCATCGTTGGCGTTATCGCGAGTGGTTGCCCAAACTTGGCCCGGTTGCGCTGGCGGGAATCCTACCTGCACTGCTTTTAGGTTGGGCATTGTGGGCATTAGGTCGCTTTGGCAATCTGGGACCGGATCTGTTGCTGTGGCGTAATATTGCGCTGATGATCGGTGTTCCGCTCAGTTTGTTGGATGTTGTTATCGCTTTCTTTCCTATGGCTAGTTTCAACGGGCGGCGGCTGTGGGACTGGAAACCCTGGTTGTGGGGTATATTCGCTTTGGCGACACTGCTTTTAATGATAGTATAGGGCAATTTATTTTCAAGTGCAATGCACACGGAAATTGGGCCAGTTTATTATAAAACTGGCCCAATCTCCGTGTGCAGTACCTGAAAAATCCAGAAAATAGATAGTGTAAATCTACGGTTTTACATAATAAAATCCCGCGACGCCGTTCTTTTCTCCATTAACAACCATGTGCAGCTTTCCCGCCGGATCGGTGAAATAGGCCAGTGGTGAGCCACAGTTACTATAGCCGTGCGTAGTCAAGTAGTCAAGTACCAACTGTGCTGCACTCAATACCCCCTCCGTCTCTGTTCGCATTTTGAGTGAGCCATCATCGCTATAGACGTAGTGGATCAAGGATGTATCCATTGCGGCACCAACATAGACCGGTAAGGCCCAGCCGGAGGTATTCTCCGCCACGCTCAGTGGTTCTGACCATGTGCCGTCCTTCCATACGTAACGGTAGGCGCGTGAGTGCCCCGGCCACATGGCATGATCGGACGCCAGTACAAAGGTATCATCCCCACCGGAGTAAGCCAGCAGGATAGATTCATCTCGCTCCGGTTCGGGATAGAGATCGTGAGTCGCCTGGCGCAGGGGTAAACTACCCGGCTCTGTACCGTAGGCCGTGCGCGCCACGATGGGATCGCCTGGCCCTAATCCATCACCTGACGACTGATCCCAGCGCTGGAACCATGCCATCATGACTTGATCGTCGGGGGCTGCCACGATGGTAGAGTATTGGGTATCTTGATCGTTAATCTTGCGTAAGGGTGTACTCCAGGTGTTGCCGTTCCAGTAAGCGTGCCACGTCCGGTAACGTAGGGAATATGTGTAGTCATTTACACGAACAAAGTAGGCTTCTCGCCACAGGAGATAAGCATATCCCGATTCTTCTGCGACGGTGAGGCTTGGCCACGCCACACCTCCGGATTGTAGTGAAAAATTCGGTAGGAAATAATGATTATGTGGTGCAACCACCACCGGACTTGAAGGGACACCGTTAACCACCGTGTGGTGGATAATACCATCATAGGTGTTGGCGTAAACCAGGTGAACGCGCTGATGGACGTTATCCACTGTGATCTGGGGGTCGCGTCCCCCCCAATAGTTAAGAATTTGATATGGAGTCCAATTTACACCGTCAGTTGAAGAGCTATAGAAGACGTAAGTCTCAAAACTCGGGTTGAGTTTGCCGGTCCACAACACGTGAACGCGCCCGGTGGCATCAACAGCTACCGCAACCTCACTGACATCTTCTGGATAACTACCGATGTTGCCCGCAACCAGAGATATATCGGGTTGGACTACGGGCAGCGCGGATGTGGATGCACAGTAGCCGGTCAGTCCTTCTGGACAGGCCAGCAAATTGACATCATCCACGTAAACGCCTTCCGGGCGTGATTCTGTCTCGTTGGCTTGGAAATCTACGGAGAGACACACGCGCTCTTGGCCTAGCACATTGCCGAGCGTCGGGACGTCCGCCAGGTCGAGCGTCAGGTTTTCCCAGCCATCCGTCTGGCCACTGCGACAAACACCGTAATAGTCCCCGACCTGCCAACCGTAGTCATTCTGGCAATACCCGGAATCGAGCACAGCGACTTTAAGACAGATTTCATCGCCCGGCGCCAGATTCGTCCACACCTTCGCGCTGTATGCGCCCTGGGAAACATATTTAAGGTTGACGGGCATAATCTTATACATTGTAGAATTCAACGTGTTCGGGTACTCCGCGCCGCAGGCGAGAAGTTCTCCGTCATCGTTGCCGCCGTAGGGCCACGCGCTGTATTCTCCAGAGTAAGCGCGGCAATCACGTGTATCCCACCAATACCAACCACCAGGGCCATCAGGTGGTGTTGAAATCCAGGCAACCCGGGACCACCCCGTGATCCCAGACTCGAAATCATCCTCCAGGAATGTGACTTGCGCACTTCGCACATTCAGAACACTGATTTCACTACTGTTGCGCAGTACCACGGGTAAGTAGAGTGCGTGCGGCCAGCCAACGACCACTTCAAAAGTGTCTTGCACGGCATAAGCCCCATCGCTGGCACGGACGGTTACCTGTGTTTCGCCTTGCCAATAGGATTCGGGGGTAATATGAATTTCACCCGACGATTGCAAGGCTACTCCCACTGTTGGATCCGTATCCAGCATTACTGTGTAGCTCAATTGGTCACTCGCCAGAGTCGCGTGATGCGCATAATCGTGGACATTGAAAGCATTGAGAAATGTGATTCCAGGTATGACCTGTACATCAGGTAATCCTGTAAATGTCAACAGTGCTGGAAAGCGATCAGCGGGATAAGCGAAAGTGCGGTAAGCATCCTGTTTTGATGTGGATGCCAACATCGTGGGATTGAGCGCCCCATCGGTGTGCGTCAGTGTCAAATCTGTCAATGTGTAGGGGCCATCCACGCCGTGACCACCAATTGTCGTGCCATCGAAGAGTAGATCGAGGAAGTGAAAACCAGCACTCAGCGTTTGAGTCATATAGGTCCATGTGATCTCACCACCGGCAGTATCGACTAATGAACCACGCAGAACATAACTGCCGGTTGCCGTAACCTGTACTCCTATATGGATAATGAGCTGTTCATATAAATTGTCCCCATCGGCATCCACGCCGCTATCCGCATAGCTGCCGGTGAGAGCCAGGGCGGGCGTGGCATCACCGGTGGTGAAAAACCAGACGGTGGGTGTGATGGTCGCATTTCCCCGCGTGTCCGTGATACCGGCGGTGAGCGTGACGACATAGGTAGTGTGCGGCGCGAGGAGCGTGATGGGGGTAAAGATGGCCGTTTGCACGGCTACGTCGGCCTCTGTGCCGGCTGTACCAGGGGTAATGTAAGTAGTAACATTTCCGTTGATAGTTGCACCATGGATCGTCGCCATCTGGAAAGTCTTTGTTGTTATGGCGCCGGTATCAAGAACCCGATCCCACGTCACAGCGACTGCGGTATTACGCGCTACGTGGAGCGCACCGTGCAACGGAGAAAGCAAACGCGGACGTGGCGGGGTAAAGTCCGCCTCGGTGGTAAAATTCCAGATCACGTCCTCACTCAGTGTGCTTCCGTCAAGCGTGCGAATCGCCGCACTGACGCGCGCGGTGTAGGTCGTACTGTAGGCTAAACGGGTCTTGGGAATAAATGTGGCTTCGTGGCTTTCAGCATCGTAGCTTACAGTACCGGGGACAGTACCATAAGGCCCTCCGGATAGCATAAACGTGCCACTGTGAAAGGTGGTCGGGTCCATCGCATCACGAAAGCCGGCGTAAAGGGGTTGCTCCACGTTGACATATACCGCCCCCGGTACAGGGGAGACGTAATCCACGCCCTGAGGATTATCAATTGTGAACGGTCCGGCAGTATCACTGGCTGTATTGAGGCCATCTGTAGCAATCACGCGAATCATAGCCTGGGTGCTATTGGGCATACTGGCCGTCTCGATAGTATAGACCGTGTTGGGCCAATGGATGGCCTGCGCTTCCCACGTCGCGCCATTATCAGTGGAGATCAATACGGCAAAATAACGGGTCTCGTCAGGGTCCGTCTGCCAGGCGATAGTCTGTGTGCCGGACCAGGTTGTACTGACTGGTAGCGTGATACTGATGCTGGGCGCGCTTGTGCTTAGCACACGTTCACCCAGGAGGGCATCATCGGCATTGCGACGGATTTGGATACGTGTCATTGTCGCCGGATAGGGGATTTTGAGCGCGAAGGGCGCGGGTGCATTGATAGATAGTTGCCGGGTTGGGCCTGAGGCCGGCTGAAGGGTCGTAGCGACGGTGAACGAGTGTGTATAGCCTGCAATTTCCTGCCCCGCGCCATCCAGGAACATGATCCGGTACGGGCCGGGTGTCGGCTCTTGCCAGTCTCCCGGCTCAAGTCGGTACCAGGGGTCAAGATCCACTGCACCCGTCGCAGGCGTGATGGCGCCGGTTACCAACAACAGTGAGTCGGCAAGCGTGGTTTGGCGGAGCGACTGAGAAGTTGTGGTAAACCTGGAAAGCAAGGAACGATAATTGCGCCACTCGATCCACAAGCGTTCCGGCGGGGGCGATTCCACCGGATCGATGTTCATAAAACTGTTGATTTGTTTAAGTGTCTTGGCAGTCTGCGGCTCCATCCGGGCAGTACTGACGCGACGATCTGCTCTATTCCGGACATCGTATCCTTGCCCGCCTTGATAGGTGTCATGCTCGAAGCCATATAAGTGCCCCCCTTCGTGAGCGACAACGAAACGGTAGAGATCTGCATAGCTGTTTTCCACTAATGCGCCGCTCCAGGCCAATTCTGGCAGAGTCAGGCCAATATCAACCAACCAGGCCGCCGGTGCATACCCCACCATAAAGTCACAACCTGATGAAGCGGCACACAATGCGCTCATCTCTGTGAGTACTTTGACGAGTTGGTAATCCCCGGCCGGCGCGTTGCTCCATACTAATGATGCCACCGGATCGTAATAGGGAATCGCGCTTGCCGCGTGCGCCAGCCGTACATTCTGCACCGGATAAATGGCCTGTATACCACTTCGATTTCCCATAACCACATCGCTTAAGTTCGCTGTGCCGGTTTTGCCGTAATCGGCACCAACCGCCAGCGCGCGTGAATGGAGATTGAGCCAGCGTGTCTGAATGACATCCGGTGTAACCAGCGTCGTGAAACTCTGTTTTTCACCGTGGTTGTCGAGGACTGTGACCACTGCACGGATCCAGTAATAACCGGTCTCTTCCGGCATAAATCCAAAGTAGTTCACGCTATCCTGTGAGGCCAGTTTCTCGAATTTGTCATATATCCGTTTACGCAGCGCCGTCTTCGGGGCATACGCAAATTGCCAATCTGAGCTACCCGTACGCCAGGATACCGTATCATGATGTGCCCCCGAGGGCGACCTCCAGGTTAGTTCAATATTATCCACTTGGATATCTTGCCACACATCCAAGTACCACACATCTGTATAAAAGTTGGCGCTGGACAAGAAAACTCGTAGCACGGTAGGTTTGTACGTGATAAGCACCTCGTCTTCGAGTACCTGGACCGGTTCTAATCGCACCTGGAGCTGCGGGAGGGTCCAAAATGACCAGCGCATGCCGGTTTCCAGCGGACCGCCGTTTAAATCCTTAATCCAATCATTATAATTCTCGCCCAGTGCATCCGTCTCACCCCAAACGCGCGCCTCATACCGGACACCGTCTTTGAGCGGCGCGTCCGGTACAAAACTATATTCAACATTCGATAGTTTGCGCACCTGACCGGGGACATATACGGGTTGTTTTTCGGCATCGAGATAATACACCTGGAAGGTATTCTCATTAACAGTGGTCTCTGAAACCAGTGTCGTGAACAGAACTCGAATATCAGAATCTTGCTGCTGATTGACACGAATATTCCGCGTATCCGGTTCAGGCGACACATGCTTGACGCCCAGTTTAACCATCGCGCGCAGTTGGATTTTGTTCAGTTCATAACAGGTGCAGGCGCAATCCGCCAATCCTGCGCAACCACAGAAATCTTGTTGCTGGAACCAAAGGTTGTTTTCCCCATCAATCAACTCGGTGTAATCAAAGGGGATTTCTTGCTCGACGAAGATTGTGTAGCCCAACGTGGGTTCCGCTCCAATTACGCCGATAATGTTCCAATCTCCCGTGAAACTGCCATCAGTCCATGCTCCCGGATTGCCATTAAGTGCCACTGCCCAGGTCGGGTCGGTGTAAAGCGACTCTCCCTCCGGGCCAATGACGTATTGGTGTTCTGAAAATGTTAACCGTAACGACGTTTCACTTAGATCTGACGGATCCTGTCCTCCTAGTTCAAAGGGCCAGCGGATTCTGGAGTACATCACACACCAGGCATCGGGGTATTCGTAGGTCCAGACTGTATAACCTTCAGCATCTTTGACGATTGAGATGGGGTCGCTGCTGCCAGCGACAGATAACTCATCAGCCGGGATATCAGGCTCGCGCAGCGGTTGTGCCAGGGCAGATTGCGACGCTGCGCCGGGTAACCCTACCAGCCCGCCAATAATAATTAAGAAAACACTTGCTATGATCCATATAGATGGTCTTCGATTGCTCATCAATAACACTCCTCTTTTTTGCTAAAAGATGGCTTCTAGCTGCCTCTATCTGCGGTTAAATTATCATCGCTGTACCAGTGGCAGGAACGCCCCAAACTTTTCAATGGTAATCACGTGGACTGTCCGAGCAGTTGCGCCCGCGATAGTCGCTGTGATGGTGATGGTTTTGGTGCCCGGTGTGGTCCAAGTGAAGGACACGCTATTGCTCGTGCCTTGACCGGGATTAACGACCCCCATTTGATCGGTCGCCTCCCAGGTATAGGTGACAGGAAAGCCACCGCTATCGGGGGTCACGGTCGCGTTAAAGGTATAAGCGTGGTTGATCCCCCCTTGTTCCCGGCCACTCACATTCACAGCATAAACCAGCGCGGCGCGTGTGGCCGTGGTGGATGTGCCCTTGCTATCCATGGCCGTGAACGTTACCTTTTTCTCACCCGGCGTGGCCCAGGTGAACGTCACGATATCTGTATCGATCACACGGGTATGTGTAACAGGATCATGGTCCGCAGTTGTCCAGGTATACGTAAGTGGCAGGCTTGCATTCCCAGATCCCACAAAAGTTCCGGTGAAAGTTACATTATGGCCTACTCCCATCACTAATGGCCCCGTCGTAGTTACATTGGAAACGCCGTCGGCGCGCAGCCAGCCCATATCCTGGAATATTGCCAGCGTCACCGCGCCAGGATGGCGCGTGATGCCATTATAACTGGGGGTCATGAGCTGATTTTCGCTATATTGGTAGGTGGTTGCATCAAGATGGGACAGACTACTGCCGGGCAGCCAGGAATTAGGTGTATAGAGTTTAGCTGCGGCCCCCCCATTGGCGGCAATGGTGTTGAGACCACCGAAATTGGCATCACCTTCCAGGCGTGTGCCCAACTCGCGGGGATCTGGGGTGAGATAGGATAGCAGTGCAATACCACTGCTATCTACCACAAGTTGATCATAGGGTGTAGGACAGTAATCACGACAAAAACCGACACTGTAACTTTCATACATATTGCCGATGAAACCCAGGCCGTGGGCTAACTCATGTAATGCGACTGTAACAAAGTCTTCGCCGGCGGAAAGATCGCGCGCGTGCAGTGTTGGCGTCAATGCAAACGACCACGCTACGCTTGCGTCAAATTCTAACGTAATATCCTCAATTCCAGGCATGAGATCGCGGCCACTCAACGCATTCGCCAATGCGATGGGATAAGCAGTTCCTACCCACGGTGCATCAGGGAAATTGTATTGATATGCCAAAGGCCCGCCGTAGCCCAGTGCATCCCCCCCACTTGTATTATCGGCCCAGCAGACTATAACTTCAATGGGCACGGTGGAAGAGATCCACGTTCCCCAAAGTCCGGCAGCATAATTGAGTGCATTCACGGCTTCAGAGGGGGGGGCCTGGCAGCCTGCGGACCACGTTACCGTAAAAACAGCACTTGTTCCAATTCCCAGCTGTCCGGAAGAGGGCCATTTCTGAATGATATGCGATTCATATTGACGGTAGATTGCACTTGCACTGGCTGTAGAAGTATAAAAAAATGCGACACTCAGTGCAATTACCATGACTCCAGCAACATACAATGTGACAGACTTGTGTGTTATCCATTGCATCCGTAAATAATTTTTAAATTTCATTTTGATTCCTCCGACAGATATTTAACCCAAGTTGCCACCTTACCTAGATTGGGCCAGTCTGTTGCAGATTTGAGTATAATTTAGGCTACGGTAGCTCAAACTATAGACCTTGGGTTGGCACTGGAGACTGGCCCAATCTCTCTTAGGCAGCCGTGATCGGGGTTCCCATTGAAACTGAAGATTAACTACAGAAGTCTCGGCAAATGGCAACACTTTACAGGTTTGCTCAGAACGATCAAATTGCGATCTAAGTCTGGCTCTTCAAGTCAAGTGCAATAGCCTTATCGTAGTTATACATATATCCATAGTTCTGTATTATAATTCAAAATGGTGGAAAGTTAAGGAAGTAAGATTTTAGTTAAGATAAGGAGGGGAAAAATGGCAAACAGGATTTTAATTGTCTACGCAACCTGGACGGGAGTCACCCGCAGTGTAGCTGAGGCAATTGGGGACACCCTGCGTGATAAAGGGATTGAGGTGGATGTTATGCATGTAGGGAAAGCACGAGATCTCACTAGCTATAATGCTGTGGTTCTGGGTGCATCCGTTCACATGGGGAAAATATCGCGTGAACTTCTTCGCTTTTTGAGACGCAGTGCGCAAAAGTTGAAAGGGATACCGGTGGCGTACTTTATTGTCTGCCTGGCGGTGACAGAAGATACACCAGAAAATCGCGAGCAAGCGGCGGGTTATGTGAAAACACTGCATCAAACTGCCCCGGCGTTGGAGCCGGTAGATACGCAACTCTTCGCGGGCGCGATTTTGACGGACACGCCAGAATTCAAGCGACTTTTCCCGTTATTCAAAATTCCGGCGAAAGCGATGGCCGAGAGTGTTCCCGACCACCGGGATTGGAATGCCATTCGCGCGTGGGCTGAAACATTAGCGGATAAGTTAAGTATGTAAAGGGATCTTTTCTGCGGAGGTCTTATGACTCAAAAACTTGTAACCCGGCAAAAAATTCGTAAAACGTTGATTATTCTCTCGCTCTTACTCTTTCCCGTCATTATGAATTATCTTTCCCCCTACGTTATCATTGATGGTGCATCGCAGGGAATTGTCAACGGCAGTCTGATTGTATTTGGCCTACAATTTCTTGCCGCGCTTGTTGTAGGACGGTTGTGGTGCGGGTGGGTCTGTCCGGCTGCCGGTCTGGGGGAGATATGCTTCGTCATCAACAACAAACCTGTGCGCGGTAAAGCGGACTGGATTAAGTGGTTAATATGGATTCCGTGGCTTACTATCATTGTGACCATGGTCGTTAGGGCGGGGGGGTATCACAAGATAAACTTTTTTCACCTCACAGAGAGCGGCATTTCGGTAGATGAACCTCAAAAGTACCTCATCTACTACATTGTTACCGGCACGTTTCTGATTCTGTCAGCTTTGGTGGGACGGCGGGCAGGCTGTCACACTATCTGCTGGATGGCGCCCTTTATGATCTTGGGCCGTAAGTTGCGTAATCTTGTAGGTTGGCCCGCGTTGCGACTCAAGGCCGAAACAAGCAAGTGTATCAACTGCAAGAAATGTACTCAAAACTGTCCAATGGGTCTCGACGTCAATGAGATGGTGCAAAAAGGTACAATGGAGCATAGTGAATGTGTGCTTTGTGGATCGTGTGTGGATATATGTCCTAAAGACGTGATTCATTATTCGTTTAGCAAAGGAAAGTAAACCTGGTGTCTATGAACAGTGCTTCGCCCGATCTTTTGTTGAGCAGGCAGGAGCTTATAGTTAATAGTTAGGAGAACATATATGGAATGGACCGATATTTGGACATTAGCCGAGCAGAAAGATGGCAAGCTACATACCGTCTCGTATGAGTTGTTGACACGCGGGCGGGCGTTAGCAGATGCGCGCGCGCAAGTAGATGGTCAGGTATGCCGGCTCTGTTCGGTAGTGTTGGGGTACAACATCCCTGATACAGAACTTGAGGAGTTATTGAAGCGTGGCGCGGACCGCGTCTATGTGGTGCAGCATCCTGTGTTGACGCATTTCCTGGTGGATCCTTACGCGAATATACTTATTTATCTCATTGAAACCTACCATCCCGAAGTCCTGATCGCTGCCGCCACCACGTCGGGACGCACGGTGATGCCCTACGTTTCGATGAAGATGCATGCCGGATTAACGGCGGATTGTACCGGACTGGACATTGACCCGGAAACTGGGAATTTACTCCAGACGCGCCCCGCCATCGGTGGTAATATTCTGGCAACCATCAAGACGCCGGAGGCCCGCCCGCAGATGGCGACCGTACGTCCCAAGTCTATGCCTCCCGCCCCTCATGATCCGGATCGCACCGGCGAAATTGTGAAGGTGGACATACCCGAAACGTTGTTGATCTCGCGGGTGCGTTTTGAGGGCTTTGAGCCGGACGTATCCCAAGATGCTATCGAAGATGCGGAGACTATTGTGGCCGGGGGACGGGGAATGAAAAAGGGTGAACACTTCGCATTGCTATCCGATCTTGCCGGCGTATTCGGGGGAAGTGTAGGCGCATCGCGTGTGGCCGTAGATCGCGGCTGGCAGACATATCCGCGCCAGATCGGGCTGAGCGGCAAAACCGTTGCCCCTAAACTCTATATCGCCTGCGGCGTCTCCGGTGCGATCCAGCACCTGGCCGGGATGCAGACGGCAGAAAATATCATTGCCATCAACAATGACCCCGACGCGCCGATTTTCCAGGTCGCCGATCTGGGTATTGTGGGAGATGTGTTTGAGGTGGTGCCGGCGATTTTGGAGAAACTTGGGGAGAAAGATTAGAGCGTCAAGCATTGAGACATGGAGAACTGAGAATGATAAATTATCAACCTGTAACACCTGGGATTGTTGCAGAATTGCAAAGTATTGTTGGGGAAAGGAATGTAATTTTTGATGATCCGGAGAAGATGGAGGCCTATTCTCACGATGAAGTAGCAGATACGTGCTTTATACGTATGCCTGACGTGGTAGTGAAACCCGCCAGCGCAGAGGAGATCGCTGCCATTATGCAGCTCGCCAATCGCGAGTGCATTCCCGTCACCCCGCGCGGCGCGGGATCGGGATTATCCGGCGGCGCGGTCCCTGTCTATGGCGGTATCCTGCTCTCTGTAGAACGCATGAATCGCATTTTAGAGGTCGACCGTGACAATATGGTGGTTATCGTGGAGCCGGGCGTCGTGACCAATCAAATCAATGAAATTCTGAAGGAAGAGGGGTTGTTTTATGCCGGCTATCCAATGAGCGTGGAGACATGTTTCATCGGTGGCAATGTCGCCGAAAACGCGGGAGGAGGCAAGGCAATCAAGTATGGTGTCACCGGCCGCTATGTGATGGGACTGGAGGTAGTGCTTCCCACCAGTGAAATTGTGCAATTGGGCGGTAAGCTCGTCAAAGATGTGACGGGTTATAACTTGTTGCAACTGATGGTCGGCTCGGAAGGCACACTGGGTATCTTCACCAGGATTATTCTCAAGCTGTTGCCGCTGCCCACTACCAAAGTGGATTTGTTGGTGCTTTTTAGGGATGTTGCCTCCGCGATGGCGATGGTACCGGAGATTATGACCAATGGGCGTATCATCCCCACCGCTATTGAGTTCATGGATAGGCTCTCAGTGCAGACGACGTGCAAGTATCTCAATGAGGAACTACCTTACGAGGAGGCGGGCGCAATGTTGCTTATCGAGGTGGATGGTAACAATGAAGCCCAGATTGAGCAGGAATATGAGACCATTGGCGAACTCTGTATGCAAAATGGCGCGATTGAGGTTTATGTGGCCGACAATGCCACGACCCAGGAGCGCGTCTGGTCTGTGCGGCGCAATATTGCAGAAGCGTTCAAAGTCTACAGCCCGGTGCAGAGCCTTGAGGACATTGTACTGCCCTTTGCTCAAATTCCCGATCTGATGCCCGAACTTGAGCGGTTGTCGGAGAGGTACAATGTCACCATCCCTTGCTACGGGCACGCGGGTGACGGTAACCTGCATGCTACTCTCGTGAAACATCCCGATACCCCCCTGGACGAGTGGCCGGAACAAGAACACGCGATTTTGCGCGATCTCTACACCGTCGTTTCCCGGTTGGGGGGCACGCTCAGCGGCGAACATGGCATCGGCTTCAAACGCCGCGAGTTTATGCCGCTCATTATGTCCCCCACTCTGATCGCACTCCAGCGCCGCATCAAGGCCGTTTTCGATCCGAATGAGGTGCTGAATCCGGGGAAGATTTTCCCGGAAGTGACGTGTTAGCTGTTCAAGAAAACCGGCTTTTTTTTGAAGTTACGCCTGAAGGTGCGAGAAAATGGTGTATTTTTCGGTTTCGGTCAAAGTCCGAAACCGAAAAATACACCAACAGTCTTGTGCAGCCTTTAGTCCACGCGATGCCCAACGAGTGGCGGGAACTCGGTAGGGCCAAAAGAGACGTTGGTTTTGAAGGTGAAGGTCAGTTGGTCATCTCCAAACTGAAAGGTCATCAGATCACAGAAGGGTGTCTCGTAGTAGCAGGTACGCATCGTGTAGGTGTCTTCCGCCGTCCACGCGCCGCTGGCAGCGACCCGGCGTTCATTGCCATCCTGCGTAGTTGTCCCGAAATGCCACGCATTATGTGTGCTGCGTAACGAGTGATGGCGGCGGCCGATTTTCACCGTGAACGTGCAGCCTTCGGTGTCGAAAGTACAACTCAATGTCTTGAATTTAAGAGGATTTTTCTCCACTGTGTACACTTTACCGGAGACGCGCGCCGTTATTGGCATGTTCGCCTCACCCGTCTGTGGTGATAGAGCTAACCCGCTGAGCTTCTCCTGAAGGGCAGTCTGCGCTTTGGCATCGGCGGGAAGTGGCGTCGCGCTCATTGCCGGGAGCAGGTGTTCCCAAACTAAATCCAGTACAAGTTGCATATTGGGCGTTCCGCTGGTGATGGCCAGGACGGCGTCTTGGCCGGGCATCACAAGGCAGTATTGTCCGAACGCGCCATCACCGCGATATGCGCCGTGGCGGCAGCGCCAGAACTGGTAGCCGTAGCCCTGTTCCCACTCGGGGTTTTCACTGGGCGCGTTATCTACCTGTTTGCGGGTCGCTTCCTCAATCCAGTTAGCGGGTAGCAATTGTTCGCCGTCCCACCGGCCTTTTTGCAGATAGAGTTGCCCCAATTTGGCAATATCCTCCGTCTTCACGCTCAAACCAAAGCCCCCCGTATTGATACCACGCGGACATGTCTCCCACGTTGCGCCTTCGATACCTAGCGGCGCGAAAAGGCGCGGTTGCAGGTAATCCAGCAGCGTCATACCGGTAAGTCCCTGGATAATCGCCGAAAGCATATAGGTTGCTCCCGTGTTGTAGAGGAAATGCGTGCCGGGTTTGTGCTTCACCGGGCGCGCCAGGAACGCCCCGGCCCAGTTTTTGTCTCTGCGCTTGAAAAAATAGCCGGTGGTATCTTCCGCGTGGCCGGTGGACATCGAGAGCAGATGTCGCACGCGCATTGCAGCCAGGTTCCTGCTTATTCGCTTGGGTGTTTCCTCCGGGAAAAAGGAGAGTACCGGGTCATCCAGTGATAACCGTCCCTCGGCAATAGCGATGCCGATGGCGGTGGAGGTGAAGCTTTTGCTGAGTGAGAAAAGCATGTGGGGGTGCTGCGGCGCGTAGGGCGCCCACCAACCCTCGGCGACTACATGGCCGTGGCGCAGCAACATCAAACTGTGTAGACCACAGTTTTGCTGTTCGGCAGCTTCTACAAATGCCTTAATGGCGTCCGGCGCAATACCTTGCGCTTCCGGTTTACTCCGGGGTAATGTATATAACGTTGTCATAGAAAACTCCTTAGTTTTAGGATACGTTTATTTGAGTGGGTTTCATTTGAGTTCGTGAATATATTAAACGTCAGACATTAACACACGCTCATATTTGATGTAAGTATATCCTTGACTAAAATGAAACGCGCCCACTTTATTTTATGATGTGATCTGTTCTACTTGCCATTCGCCTACATTGCGTGTTTTTGAGCTGAAGTTGATACCTACCGCGTATCTCGTTGGTTATACGCGCCAACAAATTTTTATCAGTATACTTCTTAATGCACCAGGCTGCAAATGGAAGATAGGGCTTGGGTGTCCGTCACATTTTCGCGAACCGCTTGTATAGCGAGACTTGCCCACCCTCAACCCCACATAATTAGCCAGGATGACTATAATAACGCGAGTTGCTACCTTGTGGTAGCGGAAGAGAAAAGGGCGTTTTTTTCCCTTCTCTTTTTCGCCCCATAGGGGCGAAAAAGAGAAATTCACGTGATAGTTAGCAACTTAGGTTATAATATAAGCGGGATAAGGCTTATAAAACACAAACGGTAAATGCAAATTACGAATCACGAATTACGGAAGGAGTATCTCAATGTATATTATGGGTCAAGAAGAAGTTGATGCTGTCCGGCGCGTTATCGAGTCGGGGCAGTTATTCCGCTATCTCGGTGGGAATGAGAGTGAGTCGGGCAGGTTTGAGGCGGAATGGGCATCCAAGATCGGCACTCGATATGCCGTTGCGGTAACCAGTGGCACGGCGGCTCTCATCACCGGCCTGGTGGGGATGGGAATTGGCCCGGGTGATGAGGTTATTGTCCCGGCATACACGTTTATGGCGACTGCGCTGGGTCCACTGGCGGTGGGCGCGGTGCCTGTGATTGCCGAGGTGGATACCTCCCTCACCATAGACCCGGCGGATGTGGAGCGCAAGATCACACCGCGCACGAAAGCCATTATCCCCGTGCATATGGTGGGTCTGCCGTGTAACATGGACGCCATTATGGATATCGCGCGGCGGCACACGCTCAAAGTTCTGGAGGACGCGTGCCAGGCCGATGGCGGTTCCTACGGGGGCAAACGGTTAGGCAGTATCGGGGATGCGGGCGCATTTTCGTTTAACCATTACAAGATTATGACGTGTGGTGAGGGTGGCGCGCTGGTGACGGACAATCGTGAAATTTACGAGCGTGCGCTGATTGTTCATGATGGCGGCTGTGCGTTTCGTGACCATGCTTCGGGAATCACAACACCGTTCTTCGCCGGGATGAATTTCCGTATCAATGAAATCCTTAGTGCGATCCTGCGCGTGCAACTCGCGCGGTTGGATGGGATGTTGGACGCGATGTTGACTGAGAAACGGCTGATGATGCAAGCGTTGGAGGGAACGGGCGATTTCGTCTTCAACCCCATTCACGATGTGGAGGGCGATTGTGGTACCACGCTAGGTATGTTATTCCAGACGCCGGGACGGATGCGCGAGGTGTTGGCGAATTTAGAAGCAGCCGGTGTTGCTGCCAGCACACCGATTGACAGCGGCAAACATGTCTACACAAACTGGGATCCTATTCTCAATAAGATGGGATCGCACCATCCCGATTTGAACGCGTATCACCTGGCAAAAGGCTCGGTGGACTACAGCGCGGATATGTGTCCCAAAACGCTGGATTACTTGGCCCGCACGATTTTCCTGTACACCAACCCAGCCCGTTCACCGGCAGAATTGGATGTGATGATCGAGAAAGTGAAGTCCGCGCTGGAGTAAGGATAGAGAATCTCGATTCTCTTCATTTACGGATTACGAATTAATGATCAAGGAGTGACTTATGGAATATTGTCGTGTAGCTTCATTAAGGAATTTCGAGAAATTTACGGCATATTTGGCGGAGATTGACGTTGAAATGCCGTGCGATGAGAAATTGGTTGTTGGAGCGGATGCGCCACTGGCGCGAACGTGTGTGTTGAAGAATGATTTCACGATTGGCAACCGGTTCTGTGTCTTGCCCATGGAAGGGTGGGATGGTACCCCAGATGGACGGCCCACCGAATTGACGACGCGCCGCTGGCGGCGGTTTGGAACGAGTGGCGCGAAGTTGATCTGGGGTGGGGAGGCGGTGGCCGTGCAGCCAGATGGACGCGCGAATCCCAACCAGTTGCTGATCAGCGCCGACACTGTGGGCGAATTGGCCGTGCTGCGGGAGACGTTGGTAAAAGAACACGAGGCGCGCTATGGGGGCAGCGATGATTTATTGATCGGAGTGCAACTCACACATTCCGGGCGTTTCGCGCGGCCTAACTCGAAAACGCGGCTAGAACCCAAAATTCTCTATCATCATCCCTTATTGGATGCAAGGTTTGGTATTGACCCGGAAATGCCGGTTATCACGGATGATTATATTAAGCGGTTGATCGATCACTTTGTGGAAGCAGCGAAACTGGCGCGACAGGCGGGTTTTGCCTTTGTGGACCTCAAACACTGTCACGGTTATCTGGGCCACGAGTTTCTGAGCGCGTTTACCCGACCCGGTCTGTATGGGGGCAGCTTCGAGAATCGCACCCGCTTCTTGCGCGAGCTTGTGGCCGGCATCCGCGCCGCAGTGCCGGGATTGGAGATGGGGGTGCGCTTCAGCGCGTTCGACTTCGTGCCCTTCCAGCCTGGCCCGGATGGCGTCGGGGAACCCGTGCCTTTCGAGGGAGAACGATATAGCTATGCGTTTGGCGGTGATGGAACCGGCGCAGGTATTGACTTGACCGAGCCGTTCCAGTTTGTGGATCTGTTGGCGGAACTGGGGATCCAATTGGCATGTATTACTATGGGCAGTCCATACTATAACCCGCATATCCAACGGCCGGCGCTCTTCCCCCCTTCAGATGGTTACCAACCGCCCGAAGACCCGCTGGTTAACGTCGCGCAACAAATCGCGGTAACGGCGCAGCTCAAGTGGCATCGCCCGGAACTGATCTATGTGGGATCGGGATATTCGTATTTGCAGGAATGGCTGCCCCACGTAGGCCAGGCTGTGGTAGCCGATGGCATGGTAGATTTCGTGGGGTTGGGCCGGATGGTACTGCCCTACCCCGATATAGTAGATGACGTACTCACGGGCAAACCACTGGACCGGCGGCGCATTTGTCGCACGTTTAGCGACTGTACCACGGCTCCGCGCAAGGGGTTGGTCTCAGGCTGCTACCCGTTGGATCATTTTTACAAAGAACGCCCGGAATCTCAAGAGTTAGCGGAGTTGAAACGTGCAGAAGGGAAGTAACATCAGGGTGGCACGTGGTTAGGAGACCAAGATGAAAACAAAGAGCCACATAGTCAGACTTATCGTCTTCACTATCCTTGCGAGTATCTTCGGTATTCTGGAATTCCAGGGATATGAACTTTACACGATGCTAGAGGGACAGACCGTCAGCAGTATGGCGATGATCGTTTTTGCCATTCTGGCCGGTTATAATCTGGGCGCGTTAACCATCCAGGCGACCATTAAGGCTAAACGTGGCGCGGAGGGCGAGGTCGCCATGTTAGTTGGGCTGCTGCGCGTTGTCGCCGGTATCGGCATCGGCGTCGCCTTACTTTACTTCTTTGGCGAATTGCAGCGCGTGGGCGCAGCGGTGGGGGCGTTCAGCGGCCTTTTACTGGGATGGTCGTTGCAGGCGCCGGTCAGTGGAATGGCGGCCTGGGTGATGATCTCGCTCAAGCGACCCTTCCGGGTGGGCGACCGCATTCAGCTTCCTTCCCTGGGATTGGTGGGGGATGTCATGGATATTGGGCCTATGTACACGGAACTGAACCAGGTAGGGGGGGCGGTAGGGAGTGAGGAGGCCGTGGGCCGTCCCATTCTGATCCCCAATGCTATGCTTTTCAGTCAGGTCGTCATTAACTATACGGCGCAGCAAGATGCGGCGTTCATCCTGGATGAAGTTGTTATCCGTATTACCTACGATACCGATTGGGTGGAAGCGGAACAGATTTTGCTCGTTGCCGCGCGCGAAGTTACGCGGGAGATTATTGAGCAAACGGGCCAGGAACCTTATGTACGCGCGGATATGTATGATTACGGTATCTATATGCGCCTGCGATTTATGACCAAAGCCACAGATCGCCCGCGCATCTCCTATGAGATCATCAAGCGTATTTTCCAGGATTTTCAGCGTAATGCCAGGGTTGATTTTGCCATTCCGTACATTTACTCGTTCCGTAAAGGGGTGCAGGCATCGGCCCGCCATGACGAGGCCGATCAACAACGCGTCACAGAAAATGTCGCGTTAAGTCAGATTGTTATCGGCGACGCCGAGCAAACCACACTCCTGGGTAATATACAGGAGATTGAAGAACTCGCCGGCCGGATTCGGGAAGATGGATTGATCCAACCTGTAGTACTTGCGCAGATGCCTGATGGAAAATATAAAGTGATTGCCGGTCACTTGCGCGTTGAGGCCTGTAAGCGGCTGGGTTGGCGTAGCCTACCGGCTATAGTCAGGGGTAAAGAGTAATCACAGGAGACGACCATGAGTGTTTTCAACGGCAAACGTTTAACCAACGAGACTTTCAAACTGGATGCAGAACGGATGCGCCAGGGGTGGTATTCGGATCAGTATTTTGTTAATGTTGAGCAAATGTTGACGGTGTTGGCGGCGCGAGGGTACCGGTATGCGGGCCAATATGTGCGGCTGGCAGATGAGCAAGTGAAGGCGTCTTTATCTAACCTGGATGTAGGGAATATGGAAGTGGAGATGCAGATCTTCACGCGCCGCGAGGGAAAGACATTGGTGGCCGGGGTGGATAAAGCATTGACGATGCTGCGGTATTGCTGCGGGTACTGGGATGACGGCGGGCAATTTGTGGAGACGTACCGGAATCTGGAGGTTGAAGCGCTCCACGATGGGGATGTGGTGACATATCCCCCGTCGAGCGCGCCAGGCGATGGTGATCCGCGCCACGTTCTACCGGTTATGAAGATTCGTGGCCGCTACCGCGACTTTGCCCTGTTGGAGACACCTGTTTTAGGAGTTCTCAGCCGTGGCAGCCGGATCGCGACGAACGTCTACCGCACGTTGATGGCGGCGCGCGGGAAGCCGGTACTCTTCTTCCCCGCGCGTTTTGACGCGCACGAGGTCCAGGCTGCGGATGGGTATGCCTACGATATGGCAGTGCAGCGTTTTAACCACGACTTCAGCCGCCAGACACCCTCCATCGTCTCCACCAACGCGCAGGGGGATTGGTGGGGGGGGCAGGGGGGCGGCACGGTTCCTCACGCGGTGATTGCCTGTTTCCTGGGCGATACGGCGGAGGCGATGGTGTCGTTTGCGTCGGTGTTGCCGGTGCGCGTGCAGCGCATTGCCCTGGTGGATTTCAACAATGATAGTGTCATGGATAGCTTGCGCACGCTCGAGGCAATGTTTGAGCGTTACCGCGTCTGTGTTGAGGCAGATCAGGAAGCAGAGGCCCGGCGCTATATCCTCGCCGGCGTGCGCCTGGATACCAGCGGCGCGATGCGGGATGTCAATGTTTCACCCACCGGTAATCTTAAGCTGGACATGGGAGTGAATCCGCGCCTGGTCTTCATTGTGCGCCAGGCGTTAGATACGGCCTGGCAGGCGTGGGATCTGCCTGAAACGTGGCGCGCGCGTGCCCAGGCGTATTGCCAGAACGTCAAGATCGCGGTTTCCGGTGGTTTTACACCTAAGAAAATACGGCTGTTTGAGAAACTCGAAGTACCGGCGGATTTCTATGGGGTCGGTTCTTCGTTGATGTCCAACGATAGCACGGTGGGCACGAATACGGATTTCACCGCCGACGTTGTGCGGCTCAAGATCGCCGGCGAGTGGATGGAGATGCCGAAGATCGGGCGGCGCGCGTGCGACAATCCCCGGTTGGAGAAGGTGGAATGGTAAAAGAAGAAGCGTGAAACGTGAAGGATAAATGAGAATGACGCCTCACGCTTCACGTTTCGTTTATTGCCTCAATACCAATGGCAGGTACATCTCATAAATAGGCGCTCTTTCTACAAGCGTAAGGGTAAGCGTATCTGTGACCGGGGGAACGCGCGCGCAGTTCCACGCAGTAGCGGTGATCGTGTGTGTCCCGGTGAGATCGAAACTGTGCGTGAAGAGCAGTGGGGTGAAGGTGCTGAGGGCCGGGGAAAGTGGTCCTTCTCCATAATCCAGGGTATAAGTAAAGGGCAATGTAGCATCAGGGGGCATCAGGCTGAGGCTGAAGTTGATGGGGGTCTCATGGTAAAACGGCGCCAGCGTGCTTGCTGCCAGGATGACGGCCGTGATGGGCTTCGTATCGACCGCGAGCGAGGCACTGATGGTGGTGGCCGGTTCATCCGGGTCATTGCTGGTGATGAGCAAGTGTGTGGTCGTGTACGTGCCTGCCGGCAATCCGGTACTGTCGAAACCTACCTCCAGGATGCGTTGCGCTAAGGGAACGAGGGTATCCGGCAGTACGAGTGTGTTGGTTATGGGTGTCAACCAGGGCCGGAGCGCAGAAATAGCGGGCGAGGTCGCGAGCGTCCAGGTCAGATCGGATCTGCCCAGATTATGGATGGTGAGCGTCCGGGTAAGGTAGCTATCCGGGAACAATGTGACTTCCAGTGCGGCAGGGATAACGTCAATGTCGGGATATTGATTTTCCACGATGTAGAGAAATGCCGCGCCGACCACGCCCCAATTGCCATTGGCATCCCGGCCACGCACATAGAGCGTGTGACGTCCTGTGCCCAGGCCGGACGTATCTACTGTAGCCGTGACCGTTTCGGAGGGGCTGTCAAACGCGCCATCGCCGGCCCCCATCATATAACCCGTAGCGGTTGTATCCCACGGAGGGACATCAACGTAGTATTCCGCCGCGCCGATATTTTGGGTGGGTTCGGTGCCATTCTTGTGATTGAACCGGGTGTCATCGAGAGTGGCCGTCAGGTAAACTTGAGTTCCAGATAGAACACCGGTATCAGAAAGCGCCACGTTCAACGGTTCCGGCCCGGCGGGCAGCATATAGGGGGCGCGCGCAGCTTTGGCAGCATAGAGCAATGCGTATAAATTATCAGGATAGATGGTGTTCTCAAAGGTAGCGCAAGACTGGAAAAAGGCAGTTCCCAGTTCGAAGGTGTACGCTGCAACGCCAAGTGTCCCGTAAGCGAAGTCATCTGTCGTGCCATCGGTTGGATAGAGACCTATAGCCTGTTCCGGTGAGTATCCGTTGAAATAGGCGAATTTGCGGCCCAGGGTTTGCAGGCCGGTCGCGTTGGGCGCGGAATTATATGTAAAACCCCACGGCCAGAGTACGAGTTCACTGTAACTGTGAATATCAAGGAAAATACCGGTGGTGGTCAGCGGCGCCATGCTCGTAAAGTCGTCCGCGCGCAGGTCGGAGAATTGCGAGGAAACGTAGGTTTGAATGGCCTGGGTCTCCGGTTCCGAAGCGGCTGCGGGGCCACGATAGACCTCATCACATTCGCTGCTGCTAGACCCCCCGCAGCAGCCCCATTGAAACGCGAAGTTACGATTCAGGTCGGCCCCACGGGAATTGGAGGTAGGAGCGCAATAGTTTTCGTTGGTGTTCTTGCGCCAATAGAGCCCCGCTTCGGCATGTTTGCGCCCATCGGGGTTGGCAATGAGCAGCAGGTGTATTTCGTGAGCATCCAGCAGCCAGGTTACGTCGGCATCAACGTTGTAATTTTGCACCAGGTATTCGGCAAAACGGGTGCTAAGTTCGGCCGTTGTATATTCGCGGGCGTGGACGGAGGCCATGATGAACAGTTTGGGCTTGGGGCCGGCGGTATTGGCGTTTGTGAGACGCAGAACCCATAGATCGTAGCCCGGCAGACCATCGGGCACGGTTTTTTCCCAGGAATCGCCGATGTCAATCCAGGTAGCCAGGTCAGGATATTGCGTGACAATCCCCTCGGCAGTGGCAAAGGTCTCTTCAACGGTCCGGTAACAGGGATAGCCGGTTATACCACCGGTTTGCCCGGCTACCGGGACATGGGGTTGGCGCAGGCGTTCTGTGAGGTCACTATCTATCTCAAGTTGGAATCCCAATGCCACCAGGCGGGCATATTCATCCGAAGTCACATCCAATACCAGGTAATTTTCATCACGGTTGATCTCCCACGGTTCGCGCCAGGAGGTGAGTTCGCGTACCATCTTTTCGCCGGTGTAAGTAGCGCGCACGACCCAGAGTGCATCGCCTTCAGGAGGGGGCGGTGTACTTCGCGCCAGGCGCGCGGCGACAGGGGAAAGTGAGGAAAACCACACAGAAAGGAACAGACCCGTATATACGAAATATTTCCAGAATTTACGATGTTTTTGCATATTTTTCTCCATGCAAGAATTTTCTTGACGCTAACGCTTAACTCGCATCAACAGCGACTGCACCGGCCTGAGCGAGTCATCTTCCAACACATACCCGTAATTTCCCTGATTCGCGTCGCTCCCCCGAATGACCGCGTATATCATCCCACTGGCCACCGCCATCTGTTCCGCGAACGCCTTCTTCGCCAGCACCACCGGGGCGTCAATCTGGTTGTCGCCCTTGACCTCGACGATGACATAGCTCCCATCTGCCTTCTGTACCAGGAAGTCCGGGTAGTAGCTGCGCACCGTCCGGGGTCACCTTGACCAGGTCTACTTCATTAGATGCCCAACTGCTCCAACCGTTGCAACTTCTGGAAGGTTGGTAGGGGCGCGCGCCCCGGCGCAAGCACCGGAAGACTGAGGTTGCCCCGCTTTGGTGGACACTAAGATAAGGGTCAGGTATGCTGATACAACTGTTCAAAGTCCCAGGGGCTAAGATAGCCCAAAGTGGAATGGCGCCGCTGCCGATTGTAGAACACCTCAATGAACTCGAAGATGACGGTGCGGGCCATAGCGCGCGAGGTAAAGGGCTGGCGCTGCACACACTCGCGCTTCAAGGTGGCGAAGAAGCTCTCCATCGCCGTATTATCATAGCAGTCGCCAGTGCTGCCCATACTGACTTGGATATGATACTGTGCCAATAACGCTTGCACGACGCTGCTGGTATATTGACTGCCGTGATCGGAGTGATGGATGACTGTAGCCGCCGCGGGCAACGGGCGGCGATGCACAGCCATCTGGATCGCCAACAGTACTAAGTCGGCGGTCATCTGGGGCAACATGGCCCAACCCACGATCAGACGCGAAAAGAGATCCATCACCACCGCCAGATACAACCAACCTTCCTGGGTCGGGATATAGGTAATGTCTGCCACCCATTTCTGATTGGGCGCGGTGGCGCTAAAATCACGCTGTAGCAAATCAGGTACGCTGGTAGCTCCCGGCGTGGCCGGCGTGGTGCGCACGACTTTACGCTCCGGCCGGCCTTGCAGGGGCGCGCGTTGCATCAAGTGCGCGACGCGTTTCCGACTACAGGCTTTTCCCTGCGCGTGCAATTCTGCCTGGATCCGGGGGCTGCCATACGTGCCCCGACTCTGGCGGTGCAGGTCCGCGATGGTAGCCAATAACTCCTGATCCGCGCGCTGTCGTGCGCTCTCCGGGCGGGTTAGCCACGCATAGTAGCCACTGCGTGAGACTGCCAAGGCTGCACACAGCGCGCTGACCTCAAATTCTGCTGCGTGGTGTTGCATAAACGCGTATCTCATGGCAGCGCACTCCGGGAGAAAATGGCCAAGGCTTTTTTTAGGATATCCCGCTCTTGTTGCACCTGCGCCAGTTCGTGGCGCACCTGGGCCACTTCATCGTCTGCGTGCGCTTGTCCCTGACCGGGAAACGCCGCCGAGCCATGTTCACTCCACCCGCCACTTGTATAAACGCTTGGGCGTGACCCCCAACTCGCGCTCGATTTGCGCCGCGCTTTTTTCCCCCTTCTCACTCAAGCGCACCGCTTCCCGCTTAAATTCTGGGGTGTATTGTCGTCGTTCACTACTCATCTCGCTTGCCTCCTCTGCTTAGTATACACCCTTATTTTCCTGTCCACTAAAGCGGGGGAAGACCAGAAGGCCTCATAGTCCGCTGCGGTGGGCTGTTCAAAGAGCGCGGGTTGTACTGCTTCCATCTCAGGGCCTGCGCCCCGCACCGCGCCCCGTCCTTCAAAGCGTCCCGCCCGGTTCATCCAGGCCTGGAAGACCTGGTGCAGGTGCGCGTTGTCGAGGTATTCCTTGAGAAAGACGTACATTTCCAGTGCCTCAAACTGCGGTTGGCGCAGGAAGGCGTGCGTGTTCTCCGGATCGTTGTAGTCCAAGAACCGGCGCGTCAGTTCCCGGTAGCGGCGGCGGATCGTCCCCCGCTGCTCGCGGTAGAAGTTGTGTAGATGAACGAAGAAAGCGAAGTCGAGGGACATATCGCGGGTTTTGTGTTTAGCTGCGGCTATGTCTTACCTCCATAGGTGCGTTGCACTTTCCAAAGTGCAATGCACCTGTTGTCGTAACATGTGAAGCATACTGAGAAAATATGTTGTATTTCAGACGTTGGCTAATGAGCGTAGGGAGGGTTCAAATTCAACGACCAGTTCGCTGCCATCTTCTAATACTAATGTGTCTGGCGCGCGCACGGCCAAGGGACTCTCGAGGGGGGTCTCCAATGTGAGGACGCCATCAATCAAGCGTACCTGCACCCGCAGCGGCGCTTTGCGTCGTTCGATCTCTTCCCAAGTTTCTAGCAATGTATCTAAGGGCAAATCGCCTTCCCACTGCGCGGATTGTGTTATATGCTGTTCAATCATCGCTTCGAACTCCGCATCACTGAGCGTATCCAATGTCTTATTCATGATCAATCTCCTGTTGGTACTTACGAATTTTTTCCCTCCAAATGTTGTAATCCACAATAATGATGGTTTGCCCCCCAATAGACACAGCTCCAGGATGGGGCAATATGGTTTCCACGTTATGTAGTGTTGTGGGGAGAGTATCGCCATCAATGACACGCCACATTGTCTGGACGTAAAATATCCATCGCTTCGAAAAGGGTAGCCCATTCTTGTGATGATAAATGTTCTACATCGTGCAAGTAATGTTCAATGGTTTGCCAATGAATAGCAGTCAATTGGAATGGAAGGCTAAAACGTAGTTTCATACCCTATCTCCTCTGAAACAACAACAAATGCTCCTGCCGAATCCGTGCCTGCTGATTAAACGACTTCTTCGTTGTTTGCAAATTCCGTAACCACCGTGTCTCCAGTGGCATCCCCAACTCCGCGAAAATCTCCACAAAGCGGTCGGCCACGGGCACGGGCTGGCCGCCGACGATGGCGTCGCCGATGACGATGAGGGCGCGCGCCGGGGTGGAGGACACGCGCCCACTCACGGAAGCACGCGGCCATACTGTCGAAGTAGCGCTGTGGATCGGCATTGGGGCGGGTGAAGACGTCGTGCTTGCCGATCTCCCAGTTGCGCGCCAATTTCACGTCGCCGCCGATCCAGTGCAGGCGGTGGCGATGGTATTTGTGATAATCATAAGCGTTGAGATAGGGGGGGGAGGTCACCAAAAAGTCGATGCTGGCATCCTCAAGGAAGGGCAGGTCGCGCCCATCGGTGAGATGGACCTCGGCAGCAGCTTTGGGAACATTCACGATCTCCCGCAAGGCGTCCATCGCTGCGCTGAGTTTCTGCTGGTACCACTGCACCGCGCTGCCCGGCTCATAGACCTTATCTACCCTGGTATAGCGCGTGTCACTATCCTGGTACGAAGCACGGACAATGATCGAGGAGAAAACAGCCAGGGCAAAGCCCTGCGCTGGCTCCGGCAGTTGGTTGATGGCATAGCGCAAGCGGCCCAGGTCTTGCAGCGCGGCGGGTGCGAACCAGATGTCACGATTTTTGTATGCTGGCAGCCAAACCTCGGCTTCTGAAGTCGCCATCTGATTCAAGGCGACCTGGCCCAAAAAGTCATTTAGGCGCGCGATGTCGGTGGAGGTATAGGACGTAGTCTTGGCGCGGCTGACCAGGCAGGCCACGGCGTTGTTATCCACGCCGATGGCCGGGCGGCCCAGGAGGATGCTCTCCAGGAGTGTCGTGCCACCGCCACAGAAGGGATCGAGTACGCGGTCGCCAGGCTTCGTGTAGGTGGTGATGGCCTTCGCGGGAATTTGGGGGATGAAGCGGGCCGGATACGGGTGCAATGAATGAAGGTGCTGTTGGGTGTCGGCGTCAGGAAAGTCCCATCCCTCATCTTGTACGCCATTTCCCTCGTCGCTGAGGACGCCGTAAATGGCGGTGCGCTTAACGGTAGAGCGGAAGACCAGGATGCTTTCGCTGGTGCCGGTGTTTTTGCGGAAGATATCGCGCGAGGGTAGCAGTTCCATATCAATGAACTTCTCCTGATGCCAGCCCGCCTTGCCGCCGATCTCCCACAGGAAGCGGTCGGTGGGGATGACCACGCGCTTCCCCTGGACGCGGGTGCTGTTGTTGCCCACCACATAGAAGGCCATGCTGTCGGGGCGCATCATCCGGCGCGCGGCCTTCATCGCATCCAGCATATCCAGATAATAGCGGGAAAGCAGCGCGGGCAGGTTGCGGCGCCGGAAGCCCACCGTGTCGGTATGGTAGACTTCGGCGATCTCGTCAATCAATGTGCAGACACTTTCGGGAAGCTCATCGCGACGGGCCTGGTAAGTATCCCAAAGGGTCTGTCGCTGCGATTCCAATATTTCGCGGTTGCCGATCATCCGGTATTCGCGATCCCGGTGGTCGGAGCGAGGGAGTAGGCCCAAGGCGATAAGGCTCAGACGATCGGTGTCAATATAGGGGAGCGCAGTGGCGTAGGGCGGCGAGGTGATCAACACATCGCAGTTGCCCACCCATTCGGCCAGTTGTTGATCGATCTGCCGGGCATCACCCTCGTGGATGGTGTAAGGCGGGAAGGGCTGCCCAGGTTCCAACAGGGCGAGGTAGTGGTGCAGCTTCTCGACCTGGCGCTGGACTTCTTCCTGGAACAGTTGCGCTGCTGTGCCAGGGGCGTACTCCGTGATCTCCTTGCGCACGCGCAGGTCGCTCTCCTTTTGCCACGAGATCGGGCGGATGACGTTGCTCAGACAGACGCGCAGCAGGGAGAGCAAGACCGGATGTTCGCACCCCTCGATCACATCCAGCAAGTAGGTGACCTCAGCCAGTGCGTTAGGATCAAACCAACGATTGAGATAGTCCAGATCAACCTCATCCCACCGTCCGGTGAGATTGGCGATGGAGGGCTGTGTTTGATCGCACCTCTGTGCGATTTGAGTACGGACACGGTCGGCCTCTGCTAATAGTTCGATAGGAGTGAGATCTAAAATGGCGGACTTTGTGCGCGCGATCAGCACCGAGAGGGGGTTGAGGTCCAGGCCGAGGGTCTGCATCCCCATCGAGCGCGCCTCACAGTTGGTCGTCCCACTGCCACAGGTGGGGTCAAGGACGATACTTCCCTTTTCCAGCCCCGCCGCGTTGATTAGCGATTTGACGAGCTGGGGGAAGAATTTCCCGCGATACTCATGCAGATCGTGCGGGCCATAGCGCAGCTTGCGGCGATTGGGTAACTGCTCCGGCAGCAGGTTACCCTCAAGTAAGTCTCCTATATCAAGGGTGATGTCATCCGAAAGCTCATAACGTACCTGGTCGGTGATATGTACCTGCTTCGCACTGATCTTCTCCCAATAAGCCAATCGCTGTTTGAGCTTAAGGGCATCTGCCTGGTCCACTGCTACCGCAGCTTGTTCCTCGGCCAGGTGTGAGAAGATACCGTTCTCTTGGGTCTGTGTCAAGCCCATCAACTCAGCATGGGCCAGTACACACTCAAAGGGCTGAATGTAGGATTTGCGCTTTAGGCGAATGTGCGATGAAGCGTCGCGGGGCGCGCCGTCACTTGAGACGGACTCGGCAAAGAGATTTAACTGCATGGTCTTCATTGCAGTTCTCCCTCCGCTAATCCCTGGACAATTGCCGCCGCCGTGATGACTTCCAGGGGCGAAATATCGGTCCCAAAAAGAAGGGCTATATCACGGATACGAAAAGCGGGAATATCCAGCGGATGATCTTGAAGATGCTGCCGGAAGTCCGCAAGTCGTGACTTGACGGCTTCCTGGGTGGCTGTATCGCAGACGCGCGCCAGGTAGGCCGCATGCAATACGGCCAGTGGCGAATGTACAGCCTCATCGCGCTCGATGCGTTTGGCTGATCCTATATAGTCGTCTACCTTGTTGCTGACGGCAAAATCACAGTAGCCTTTGCCCGCCGCGCAGATTTCGAGTACGTCAGGGATGCCATTGGGGACCAGGTGTGCCTTATCCAATTGCTCCAACGCGCGCAGCCGGAAATACTCCGCGCTCAAGTAGGGCATAAAAGGTTCATTAGAGGCCGTAGCGGTGAAGCGGGGGGTGTGGGCGGCCAGCGCACCAGTGGCGGCCAGTATCTCCATCCCCATCGCAAAGGACATTGTATATTCTGACTTCATCCGCGTGCGCAGGCGGATATAGCTCACGTCGCGGTTGTAAATCCAGCCGCTCGGTTGAATCCAACTTTCGAGGAGTTGTACATAGTGCAGGTCAACAGGTGCGGCGGGATCGTAGACGCGGTTGGCCCAAAAGCGAGTATGCACCGCGTACACGGGTGTTTGTTTCCACTGTGCACCAAAGCGATAGAGTCGCTTACCGTAACGCTCCGAGTAGGCCAGCGGGTTCCCCTCCTCGTTGGTGAGATAGGCCGCGAAGAGGGCGCGCCAATCATAGTGCAGCTCGCCGTACAGGACGATCTCGACCATCATCCCCTGCAAACAAAGCGACGAGGCAATATTGCCGTCTTCCAGATCACGCTCGATGGATTGCAACCACTCTTGCAACCACGCACGATGTGCTGATTTTAGCTCAAGGGCAGTCAGGTCAATCTGTGGCAAGAATAGATGTTCAATCACAGGTAAACTCACTCACGGGGTCTTTGATGAAGTCGCCGAAGGTGGCGACCATCACCAGGGGGAAATACCACTTGCACAGAGCGCTGGATGCCCAGAAGTCGATCCGGGGCACGCCCGCGCCGGTTGGTTCAACGTGGGAGAACTTGTCTTGGTAAGCGCGCATCGCGGGCACGACGTGCAACGCCCATTCCTTGATTTCCAGGGAGATCTCCATCGTGCGTAACTTGCCATCGCCGCTATTGCCACCGCGCAGCATAGGCACGGCGTTTTTGAGGCCAATGACGACCAACTCTGGGAAGTATTGGGAACCGACCTTAACCTTCCAGCCGTCCACACAGTCCTCTTTGGGGAACAACTGTTGCAGCGCGCGCAGCGTGAGCGCTAGGCTGGTATTTTCTGAAGAGGTAAAACCCAGTGCCATCCCAGAAATGCGCTCACGGTACATCTCAAAGAACTTTTTCTTGGAGGTTGTACCCTCGGCCAAGTAGAGGCCGGCGGTATAGCACCACAACGGATCAAGACGTAGGGTGGGTTTGAGCGTGATAACTTTCGATCTGGGCCAACGACCTTGCAGACGCGACGGCCCTTTGCTAGTCAACTCAGGCCGTTCGCCATTCAGCGCGCCGTAAGGGTGCTGCTCGAAGAAATCTTTGATATCGAGTTCCTGCCCGATCTGTGAGGGCGTATGCTCCCACACAACCAGACCTTGCGCAGATGTGCGGCGATCTTCCAGGATGGAGTTCTCAAGCTCGTGGAGCATCTTTAAGAAGAGTTCCCCAACGCCAGCGACGCCGCCCACGTGAGTTTCATCGGAGCGACTGGACCCGCCCGGCTCGCGCGCTCCCTTTTTATAGGGCCGTCGCAGAGAGGCTGTCACGCGGTCGTTGGGTGAGAGATCAATGCCGGAGGTTGAGATATACTGCTGCTTCTGTTCGGTGAGGATGGCCTGCATCGCATCTTTATGCTGATAGTAAAAGGCCAGGTCCACGTCCGGTTCTTTTTGCCGCCGCCGTGGCTCTTCTAAGTAACGGCGATCCGCGTTGCTCAACTTGGGGCGCACTTGCTCCAATGGCGGGGTCATAGGCATCGCGCCCGCGTAGTAGGCTGCCAGCGCTTCTAAACCAGCCCCGGCCATAAAGTAGGCGCTATCTTCACCGAGGGAGTAAGTGAACCTAGCCTGCGGCAAGATACGCTTAAAATGGCGCACGGCAAAGCGGATCAGATTTGGCTCCCGCTGTGAGCAGGAGATATTGGGATGCAGTAGACCGGGGTTGTTAGCGTGCTCGCTGCCCTTGGCTCCATCGCCGCTGTATAAGCCAAAGAAGGCGACCAGGCTCTCGTCTAACTCAATGACTTGGGGCAGGGTAACCGTGTTCGCGCTGCCCTGGCGCGAAACGTGCAGTAACCCATCCGGCGTTGCTTGCCAGGTGTAAGTAGCGGTATAGTAGCGGTCTTTGCCATCGGAAAAGAGCGTACCGCTGACCTCACCTTTCGTCTTCTCCAAGTAGTCTTTAATTCTGAGTTCACCAAGTTTCATTCTGCCCCCAGGGACTTCTCCAAGTTCCATAACTGTAAGTATAGCGTAATCCACCAATAGAACAAAATCTGTGACTGCGGGTGGGCGTCACTTTTTCCATTTGCCGATTTCCTTCCGGGAAGTTCCGCCAAACCCCCTAAAGCCAGTCCGTAGGAAAACCAATACCTTCCGCTAAATCCCAGGCACGGGCATTTCCCGGAAGGTTGTTGCCAAGCGGTTATTCAGTTCTGTTGCTGGAGTGAAATGCAAAACTTTGACGCCCACCTCCGTGACTCGCTTCTACTTGACAGAACCTTGTATACGCCTTAAACTGATATTGTATGCGTTATTATATTGAAATTTTACGTTTTCAGGATGGTGTGCGCAGCCAACATCCTTCACCGGAGGCGATGGTGAATTTGCCGCCGCTGGGAGTGTCGCCTGATGCCGGGGAGTGCATTGTAGTGTTGGCGGATTTGCGGCCCGCTTTTGCGCATCGCAGCCGCGAGTTGCGCGCGATTGTGGTGGATATGTATTGGCATTCTTCCGGCAGTATTGTGGCGCGCTTGCGCCGCTCGCTGGCGGAGGCAAACCGCTACCTGGTGCGCGAGAATGTAAAGGCTCTTCCCGGTCATAAAACAACAGGGAGTTTAACGTGCATTGTTTTCTCCGGTGAGGATATTTTCCTGGGGCAAGTTGGCGCGGCTCACGCGATGGTCCTACATTCCGATGGCGAGTTGGAGGTGTTTCCTCGCCGGGATCGATTGTTGATCCCACTGGCCGGATCGGTGCCCCCGGTGATTCATATCGGTTACGCGATGGTGGAAGAGGGCAGCACGCTGTTGCTGGCGACGACGCCGGTGGCGGAGGTGCTGACGCGCGATCGTTGGTACGAGACGCTGTCACTGGTTCCTTCGTTGCCGGCGGAGGCGGCGCCCATGCTGCCTTCAACGGCGGTCATTGCCTCGAAGACGGTCGCGGCGACGGTGATGGCCGCTGCCGAACGCCCCATGTGGGGGGAAATGTTCGCGCAGGTACTGCAGACAATGGCGGACAGCATGGCTTCTGGCAGCCTGATCCTGGTGCGCACCTTGACCGAGCAAAAGACTATGGCGGAAGCGCGCGCGGAACCGCGCGGGATTGCCGCGCTGCGCGCGCGTTGGTTTAACAAACCGGGGGGAGAACCGCGAGGTGAGGGGACGGAGCAAAAGCCGCCCCAACGCGCGCGTTGGTGGGAACCGGTAGCGCAGCGCGCGCGTGAGGATGTGGTGACTCCTGCCGCGCCTGGTTTATCCGCGCTTGAGCCGGTAGGGGAAAGTGAATTGCCGGTAGGGACGGCGCAACCAGACATTACTGCCCTATCAGATGCGCAGAAGACGGAGGCTGCGCTTCCACGGTTCAAAGTCGCTTCAATTCGCGCGTGGTTGGAACAACGACGGCTTTTTAAGCTACACAGGTCAGAATCCCGATCCCAGGAGGCACAACGTAAGGTCGAACTCACGCGGGTTCGCGAGTCTCTGCGCGCGCTGTTGCCAGGACAGGTAGACAGCATGCCACAGCCAAAAGAGCGGAGTGTTCCAGAAGAGAGAATGACGATCACGGGGGGATTGGCCCTGGGTATTTTGTTGGTGGTGGCGTTTATCACCCTCACCGTCTATTTCCAGTTTGGAGGGACGGCGCGCGCGGAAGAGATGTTGACCGATGCCAACGCGGCACGGGGGGTGGCCTATAACAGCCAAGACCCGCAGGATTGGCGCTATTTGTTGACGTTGACCGAGCAAGTGATCACGCTCGATCCACAAAATGCGGATGCCATTCAACTGCGGGACGAGGCACAGTTAGCCATTGATGCCCTGGAAAATGCGGCCGTGCTGGAATCCCATTTGTTGTTGGATCTCGGCATGGCTCCGGTTCCGCGGCGTTTGATCGTTGCAGGCGGGTGGGTCTATGTACTCAATACGTCGACGGACGAGGTGATTGGGTTGCCGTTGCTCGAAGATGGGATGACGCCGGCAACGGCGGCGCCTACCCCGATCCTCAAACGGGGGCAGGCGTTTTATGGTGAGACGGTGAATCACCTGGTCGATCTGGCGTGGATTGAACCCGGCGGTAATTATCCTGATGGCGCGGTATTTATCTACAGTGAAGGCGGCAACGTTTATATTTATGAACCGACGTTGGGACCGGCGAGTATCACGCGCCAGCGGGTATTGGGCGATCTTGGCACCGGAGTGGTCACGCTGATGGAGACGTTTGGGGATCGCTTTTATCTGGTCCAACGCCAACAGAATCAGATCTTCACGTATGAATCGCTGAACGGTATCTACGAAAATCCCCGCGCCTATTTTGCCGTCGGTACCGCGCCTGGCTTGCAGCAAGCCCTGGATTTAGCGATAGATGGCCGTGTGTATTTGTTGATGGGGGATGGGAAGGTGCGCACGTATTTCGCCGGGACGGAAGATCCTTCGTTTGAGATTAAGGGATTGCCCGATCCGGATTTGCATCCTATGGTGTTGACTATGGAGCCGGATCCCGAACAGGGTTTGATTTATTTGGGGGATCCCAAACGGGAGCGGATTGTGGTATTGAACAAACGCGGGGATTTTATGCACCAATTTCGTTTACCCGGTGAGGAGTTAATGCAACTTGAGGCGTTGGCGATCTATGAGAATCCATCTGTGTTATATCTGATTGCCGCCAACCGCTTGTATGCCGCGCCCTTGCCGGCATTTGTGACACGGTGAATGATGATGTCTGAATCACAACTTTTGCGTACTTTTGTGGCGTTACCTTTGTCCTCTGAGGTATTGGCGCGGGTTGCCGATATCCAGCGTGGTCTGCAACGGCGGTGTCCAGAATATAGCGTGAAGTGGGTTAAGCCGGAGAGTATCCATCTGACGCTGTTTTTCTTAGGAGAGATCACACAAGCCCGGGTGGAACCGGTCAAGGCGGCGATGGCGGCGGTGGCACGCAACGTTGCGCCATTTACGTTTGACGTTCAGGGAGTAGGGGTATTCCCCGACTCACGCCGTCCCCGCGTGATCTGGGTGGGGCTAAATGATCCCGGTGGCGCGTTGGCATTATTGCATCGCGCCGTTAATGAGGCCCTGGCCCAGGTGGGCTTCACACCCGAAACGCGCTCATTCTCGCCTCATTTGACGTTAGGGCGTGTGCAGCGGCGCGCTCAGCCTGACGTGTTGCATCGTATTGGAAAGGCTGTTAGCCAGGCCGAAGTGGGGCACCTGGGGCAGGAACACGCGCTCGATCTCGTGCTGTTTCGTAGCATCCTAAAACCTGCCGGAGCGGAGTATTCACGGTTAGCAACGTTTGGGTTAAAGTCAATGATTTAGCACTCTCTGGTACACTTCCAGCGTTTTGCGCGCGGTTTCTGCCCAGGTAAAAGTTGCCGCTTGTTTTAGACCCTCTGCGCGCAGTTTTTCTCTCAATCCTGGCTGGCGGATGAGATATAAGCAGGATTCCACGATGGTTTCAGGATCTTCCGGGTTTATCAATAGTCCCGCTTCTCCCACAACTTCTGGCAGGCTGGCGCGGTCTGCAACGACGGTGGGGGTGCCACATTGCATAGCTTCCAGTGCGGGCAGTCCAAATCCTTCGTAGAAAGAAGGCATAGCCAGCAGGAGTGCCCCGTTGTAGAAGGCAACTAAGTCAGCTACAGGAGCTTCCTCAATGAAACGTACCCACGTGCCCAAATTCAATCCCTGGACTTTTGTGAAAACCTCGCTATAGAGCCACCCGGGACGCCCCACAATCACGAGTGTGCGTTTTTCATCATGTTGGTGCAGGCGCGCAAGCGCGTCCAGAAGAGATGGGAGGTTTTTGCGAGGTTCCCAGGTACCCACAAAAAGGAGATACCCCGGTTCTAGCGCGTAGCGGCGTAAAATGGGCAGTACAACTGTGTTGGGCAGTGGACGGAAGATTTCGTCGGCGGCAAGGTGTGTCACGGTCACGCGCGTTGCAGGGACATTGAGCAAATTTTCGAGATCGCGTTGGGTAGCATAGGAGTCGGCAAGGATGGCATCAGCACGGGTGACGGCCCATTTAATTTGTTGGTTGTAGTAGGCGCGTGCTTCTTCGGTGAGATATTGCGGGTAGTAGAGGAAGTTCAGATCGTGGACGGTGATGACAAATCGTCGCGCGCCCCATGCCGGCGGGATGAAGTCTGTGCTGTGCAGCAAGTCCAGCCGCAGGGGTAGGAGTTCGGCCCCCAAGACCCAGCGTTCCCACCGGTGATGTGGGGGCGTCCGTAAACGGCGGGTATGCGCGCCCGGTATTGCTAAAAGGTCACGCTCGCGTTGGTGGTGTAGCAGCGTAACCCGGACATTGTCTGGAACTGTGTTGTGTTGAAGTATCCGCATCAGTTCCGCGCTTAGCCGGCGAGCGTAACGCGAAATTCCGCCAGGGGCGTATGCGTGCAGGCGTAGGTCAATACCAATATGCATAGAAGCAAGTTTACCATGAATTAAGCGTGGGAGAAGAGAGAAGTACTGAGTCTGACTTTACCTCTCCTCCCTCCTTCTTGTCTTTTTCCCGGTTCGTGTTACAAAAAGCGATGTTGAGATGAGGAGACTTGAAGAAAAATGCCCGATGTAAATTTAGATTATTTGACTTTGTTGTTGGATCAATATTGGTTTGCGCCGCCCGTCGCGTTGTGGCGCGCGGTCGAATTACGTGTGTTAGCCGCGGAGCCATTTGTGCATCCTATTTTGGATTTGGGCTGTGGGGATGGTTTGATCGCGCAAGTCTTATTCAAGGCGGACAAAGGGGCACGATCAGAGACCGGCCTCAGCGAGATGGGATCGGAGATCGATGCCGGTAAATACCGCGCTGAAGCCCCAATTGATGTCGGCTTTGACCCGTGGTGGGCGCAGCTCCGGCAAGCTTCCGCGAGTGGAATGTATAAGCATGTGCAGCAGGCCTTGGGTGACACACTTCCTTATCCTGATGGGATGTTTGCAACGGTGTTCAGTAACTCGGTACTGGAACATATCCCTGACTTGCCGCCGGTCTTGCAAGAGGTGGCGCGGGTATTGCGGCCTGGGGGACGTTTCCTGGCGACCGTGCCAAGCGATGCATTCCGGAAACTGTTGGCGGGGTATAAGGCGCGGGCGGCGGCGGGGGATTTCGCCGGCGCGGAGGCTTACGCGACTGCGGTGGACCGGCAATTGGAGCATTACCGTTACCCATCTCCCGCACAATGGGCTGAATGGTTATCCGGGGTGGGAATACGTTTGGTATCTGCCCGTTATTATATCCCGGCTGAGGTGGTAGCCTTGTGGGACGAGAGTAATCGCACCTACGGGATTTATAAAGGTGAGAACAAGTTTTCTGTGGATGTCCGCATCCGCCGTTGGCTGGCTTCGCCCCGCTTGCGCCGTCTAGGATATCAGCGTATATTGCGCCGCTGGGTGACCCGCACATTGAGTCGCCGCTGGCGCGCGGCCTATGAACAAGATGTTCCCGCGAATGGCGTGGGAGGAGGGTTGTTGATTGTCGGTGAGAAGTAGAACAGATATTGCGGATGTAAATACCAGACCCTGTCCTTTGCTCGTCGGAATAGAGAAGAGATATCATGTTCTCAGTTATTAATACGTGTTCGGATGCCTGCTCCCGTGATGCAGGGGTTGACCCCTGGGATCATTTTGTGGCGACCTATCCCACAGGGAGTGTGTTACAGACGCGAGCGTGGGGATGTTTGAAGGCCGGATTTGGATGGGGATGGGAAATTGTTACTTTGCCCGGGCAACCTGTTATTGCGGGGGCTTTGCAGCTTTACCGCAAGCTATTTAAAGGGCTTGCAACGATTGCCTATGTGCCGCGCGGCCCACTGGTAGATTGGTCGGATGCCGGGCAGGTAGCAGCGATGTTGGCAACCCTTGAACGCGTTGCTCGGCGACGGCGCGCGTTGGCGTTATGGATTGAACCCCCGCTTTTGGATGCGCCGGAAATCCGCGCGCAGTTACAGGCATTGGGGTTTAGCGCGGAATCTCACACGGTGCAACCGCCCCGCACGATTTTGGTGGATATTGGCGTATCCGAGGACGAAGTTTTGGCAGCTATGAAGTCAAAAACCCGTTATAATATCCGCCTGGCAGAACGTAAAGGCGTGACGGTGCGCGAGGCCGGCGTTGAGGCATTATCTACTTTCTACGGCTTAATGTTGGAAACGGGGGATCGCGATGCGTTTGGTATCCGAAGCGAGGCCTATTACCGGCGCACATTGGAGGTATTGGATACTTCTGCCGGGACAGGGGGCAAGGCCGCGCTCCTGATCGCTGAAGTGGATGGGGAAGCAGTAGCAGCTTTAATCGTGTGCGCGTTAGGGAATACGGCGTGGTATTTTTATGGTGCTTCTTCCAACCGGCACCGCAATGCAATGCCTACGTACACCCTACAATGGGCCGCTATCCGCTGGGCCAAAGCACAGGGGTGTCGTGTGTATGATCTGTGGGGTATTCCTGATGCTGATGAGGCAACGCTTGAAGCCCAATTCAACGAGCGACAGGATGGCCTGTGGGGAGTCTATCGCTTCAAGCGCGGATTTGGTGGACAGGTCGTGCGTTACGTGGGCTTGTGGGAAAAATCATTAAGTCCGTTGTACCCGTTGGTAAAGCGACGGCGCCCGTGAATAAAGGTCCCTTCTACTATGTCCTGAAGTTCAGTTTCAAACTCGGTTTGGGGTTCCTGGCTTTTGCGTTACTGCTTGGAAGCCTGGGTGCTGTGTTTTCCGGACTATGGGGTACAGCCGTAATCTCGCTTTTGATCGCACTGGCAGCTTTATGGGGGTTTCGCGCGATACGGGTGAATCTTCGACGCTAAGAACCATGATCTGCCGGGGACGTAAAACGTAAGCTGATTTTCGCGTTTTATCTGATTGCTATAATTCAAGTGGGGATGGTTCAGATTACCCTTACACTGTATGCCCTATCAAGGGCAAAAGCGTAAAGGTAAAAAGCAAGGTTTCTGAATCTTGCCCTCCGGTGAGATACCCCCACCTATATATTCAGGAGATGCTTATATGCCATTTACATTCACACGTTTAGAGATTCCTGATGTCGTGCTTATTGAACCGCGCGTCTTTAGTGACGATCGCGGCTTTTTCCTGGAAACGTACAAACTGTCTGCGTTTGCCGAGATGGGAATTCCTGAGGCGTTCGTGCAGAACAATCATTCCCACTCAACTTATGGTGTGTTACGGGGCTTACATTATCAACAACCCCCCCGGGCACAGGGAAAACTGGTAATGGTATTGTACGGGGAAGTCTTTGATGTAGCCGTGGACATTCGTTGTGGTTCACCCACGTACGGTCGTTGGGTAGGAGAGGTGCTTTCGGCAGAGAATCATCGTTTGCTTTACCTCCCGCCAGGATTTGCCCATGGGTTTTGTGTTTTGAGTGAGGTTGCAGATGTTTTTTATCAAGTGACGGCTGAATATTCCTCAGAACATGATAGGGGGATTTTGTGGAATGATGGTGACATTGGTATCGCGTGGCCGCTACAATCTCCGCTTCTATCTGCTAAAGACCTGTGCCAGCCGCCTTTGCGGAAGGCAGATAATGGGTTTGTGTATTCTTGAGCCTAGGGCCAGTATGTGACGTTCCATTCTTTGAGTTTTTCTGCGGTGGCGTTAACAAGTCGCCAGCCCTCGGCAGTACGCACGGTTTCCCATTCTACGTTCCATAAGCGAGCGGTGATGGTCCCCCTGGTGAGGGAGAATACTTCCTCGCTGCCTGGTTGGCCGTCGTCGCCCGGTTGGCCGTCGTCGCCCGGCTGTCCGCAACCGTCCGGTTGTCCGCAACCGGCATTGTCCCACGCAGTGATCATAGCAGATACCCGGGCATTGTTTTCACCGCTGGCGCTAGGGATGATGTGCGCGTCGCCGATATCTACTTTGAGCGTAGTCGCATAGCCCATCCCCCAAGTCTCATACACGCGATTTTCCTGTGGTAATAACAACGCGTAAGCCCCAGGGAGATCACGGTCATCCAGTGCGAGGTAGAACGAGATGACGGCATATTCTGGCCTGTGTGTAGGGTAGGTGTGGGGGCGTTGTAGGAAATACCAATCATAACGGTCTGAGGTCCACCCATAGGTCAATCCATCCCAAGTGAAGACAACATACCAGGCTAATTCAGGCGCCGCGCGCACGCGATAGCCCTCCCAGATTTCGTCTGCCAGATCGCCATCTTTATTAACGAAGTGTACCCCCGCATCACCGGAAAATTTTCCCAGTAGCCGGTAGGTTGTCCCATCCCAGGCATACAGATGGAGCAGAGTTTCGGTTGAATTCCCATTCGCGTCGCTTGTATGCCCAAAAATGGCAATTTCGGGTTTGCCATCAACATTCACATCGCGCACTTCAACTTCGCAGGTGGCATATTCTCCTAGCCCCACCTCTGGAATTCCCACTTTAGGGTAAGCAGGCTCTAGGGTATATGATATATCTCCATCCAGGATAAACGCACTAAGCCGGGCCGGATCGACGGGTTGATGAAACAATGCCAGCCACTCGGGTGTGCCATCTACATCCATATCTTCATAACGCAAGCAAACTAAATTCGTTCCGGGTTCCGCATGAGCTGTGAGTTGTGTTAATCCAACACTGGCTGTGGCCTGCGCTACCATTGGATTTGGCGTGGGCAGTGGTGTAGGCGTGGCGGTGGGCGTAGGGGTTGGGGTATGAGTAGGGGGTGGAAATGTCGCGGTTGGCTGAGGAGGAAGTGGGATCGCCGTTGCGGTAGCAAAGAAAGGTAGGGCGAATGCATCCGGAGAGGCTGTACACGAGACAAGTAAAAATAATCCTAAGATCTGTAAGATTGCTGTTTTTGAGATTAGCTTGAGTCGTAATGAAAAAGGTTTTATTTGCATAAATGTGTTACAAAATTAACGCGGGGCATTATATACGATAACCCGGATGGAAGGGTTCAGATTACCTTTACACTTTATGCCCTATCAAGCGTAAAAGTGTAAAGGTCAAAAGCACAGTTTCTGAACCTTGCCGCCCGGATACAGACTTCCGGTTATGCCCCGCGATGTTAGGCTGATTTTGCGCGCTATTTCTAATGGCGCGTAAGATTTTTGACCCTTGTGTTGCTGCTAGTTCGCTTTGCGCAATCGCCGTGCTAAGAATAACACGCCTAAGAGTATGACCCCAGCGCCCACCAGTGCAATCTCGCCCAAGCCGGTATCCGGCGTTGTTGTGGTGGAGGGGGTAGTGGCCCCGGTACTACTGCTGCTGCTGGTAGTGCGTGGCGTTTGGGTTGGACGTGGGGTATCTGTGGGAGCTGGCGTAGGCGTTGGTGTGCGCCGTGGTTCACTTATCAGTGTCGGGGTCGCATCTTGTTGTGCCGTTATGTCACTCACAGTAGTATCTGAAGTTGGGGCAGAGGTATTTGTAGGCCCTATCACCGGTGTATCTGTGGGTTTCCGTGTAGGCGCTGGTGTATCGGTGGCAGGAGGAGGCGTTTCTTGCTCACTATTTTCAGCCTGAGCTTCATCGGTTTCTTCCGCTCCCGGAGTCTGTTCCCGCAAGGGCGTCTCTTGTCCTTCGACGACAGCTATCTCCGTACCCTCTCCTGGTAATACTTCCATCGTTGCGGTCTCCGTAAGATTTTCTGGCAGTATAGTATCGACTGCATTTCTGGCCTGCATCCTGGGATTGATAAACAGAGCCCACGCTATAAACACAGCTATTGCACAGACCAGGATACTACCCAACCCAATAACTGCAAAGAGGAAAGTGCGGTTTTGCCCCTCCCCTGCTGCTGTAGTTTCTTCTTCATCTTCATCTTCAGACTCTGCAAAGAGATCATCGCCAAAGAGTAGATCGTCCGACATTGTATACCTCCCTTAATTTCTCCACTGCCTTTACCGATATGATAACATTGAGGCTTGTGCAGCCCAGGCATAAACCATTCTATATTTACAACATACTACCATAAAAGGCATAAATACACAAAATTTTTCTACCTGTGCGGTTGTTAAACCTTCTTGGGCCTCATAATTTACTTTTACCATCATCTTATAATGTCCTGGAAAGTCTAAAGCAGATGCTCCAGGTTGATGATGGGAACCGTACCTACTTCGTTTTTTCCGAAGTCAACCTGTACACCCGGTAATCGTATGCCGGTCTCTAGCGGTATCATCCCCCGAGGAATGTCCGTCACGGTGCCTGACCAACCATAATAAGGAGCGCGTAATGTGCGTACCTGGCTCCCTATCTGAAGAGGCGTTTCAGGGTTGACGGCATCGGCGGTTCCAGTAGGCATCGGGACGACAATATAAGGGCGTTCGGCCCCCCATCTTGGACGCAGACGGCCACAGACGGCAGCTTCACGTCCATCTAAAGATCGCAACAAATCAAAGCTTGCCTTGGACATCGGAAACGATCCTACCCCTTCTGTGGCTATCACAGGAAAGTCTACTTTTTGTACCAGGGGAATCATGGACGCTGGAACTCCTCCGACAATAATACCACGGACTTGCATCTCAACGGCTTGTTCTAAAGTTTCCTCATCAATGCGTGAGCCTCCAACCAAAATCGCACCATGAGCAGAAGCATCAATGTGTTTGGGCCGGATAGGGTGTCGAGGCGCGCGGACGGCAACACGTAAGACCCCGTACGCCTCTTTATTGTTTCCCCACAGTGCCTGGATAAACGCCCCCACGGTCTCGATTAACACACCCTTTGCCGGCCAGGTTTCGACTACAATCCCTGGTACTAACGCACTGAGTTGTATAGGATGAGAGGGGGCCTCTAAAAGGATCCGTCCCCGCCCACTTCCTACGACTGTACCGCTAATAGTTGCCCGGCAGGTTATACCGACGAGTCCTCCTCGCGAGGCCAATACGTCCCCTTCAGTCACTATATCTCCCCGTTTGACCTTTATATACGGCTTCAACTTTTTTAAGGGGACATCCAATGCTCGTGCCAAATCAATGATGCGGAAATCAGGAGGTTCTATGGCCTCGGCTACAATGTGCATCGGCTCCACAGAATCTCCTACCCGTGCTAATACATCTCCGGGTAGCGTAAGTCGGCGCGGAATTTGAATGGTGGTCAGGGGATTGACAATTGTATAAGGTATAAACACATTAACCTCCTACATCCCAAATCCAGCGATTTAAGAGCGTGCGACGTTTATCGGGATCTTCGGGTAATTCTAAGGGACGTCCCCGTGCATCTACTACCAATCCCACCAGTCCCCCCGTTGCTTGCACCGTGCCCCCGCGGCCTACACCTAAACCTATATCAATACGACGTGAAGGTTTTATTTCTAACGTCGCGCGCTGACCGGGTAATAGGGGCCAAATTTCAATTTCGCCATACCGCGCCTCCACATTTAAATCTCCCCCATCCTCATAAATAATGTGCATTTTCAAAATGGTTTCACCCAGGCGGGCCTTTCCTATCGGAGAGATGACCGTACCTAACGGAGAAAGGGTTCCTGCTTCCAACGCCGATGCAGCGGCTAAGGGTTTTACCCCTGCGACCGCTCCTAGCGCGGGCGCTGCACGGTTAGTATCGAGTAAGATGGTGGAAATACCTACAGGTTGTAACCCGTCCAACACGATTAAGAGGGTTTGCCCAGGACGTGGCATGTGTACCATTCCGCCGCCGGAGATGAGGATTGGATCTATATGGGGCATAATGCTCCCTTGTATTTTAGCTTCTCGGGTATCCCAAGTAGGGATAGCGACATCTAACGCACCGCGCAACATCTCGCGGGCCACCGCTTGTTCTATCCACAACTCCCTGGGGTCCTGTGGTATGGTCCATGGACGGAGTTCTCGATTATACAAAAATTCCAGTACTTCTTCGGATTCTATTTCTTCTGGAAGCCAGCACATCAGGTCATCCAGGCTATGGTTCTCTAACCAGGCCAATGGCCCATAAGCAATACTCTGCCCGTAGACGGTGACATAAGGTCGTCCCCCGAAAGTAGCGGCTACAATCGTATTTGCCGCTCCGACATCTACACCTAATGCTCCATTATCGTATTGCTCTTCTCTGTGCCAGAGGTAGTCAACTACGCGGGCAAAAGCGGAAGCCGTGGACAGCAAGGGCAGGCGACTCCAAGCGGTTAATGTATCAACGCCAGGAGTTTTCTTCAGTCGTTCCTCAACATAGTAGTTTTCCAGCCAGGTTTGTGCCGGCCCTAGATGTTCGGTATCTACAGAGGGATGAACATTATCTACCACTTCAGTACGTGTAATGCTACTGAGTAATTTTGTAATTTTGGGGCGAAGCTCCATATTCCCGGCATATAAAACAGTGGGACGCTGTCCTTCCTCTTGCATTGAAGCCGCTAATGCGATAGCTTCGGCTAACTCCATCACAGGTCGTGTCGCACCACCATCTACCCCTCCGACTAAAAAGACAATATCGGGTCTTGTATCACGGACGGTGCGTGCCCATGTTTCTTGTGGAGATTGCAAGCTGCTTTCGCGGGACAGCGTGGCCGCAATATGGGTATAAGTGCCTGCCACAGCGCGCCTTGCACTTTCCAAACTCATTTCTCGTACCAGTCCCGCGAGAATAATACGTAACGGTTCTGGTGAACTGAGGATAACGACTAAAACATCCACACCTTCTTGGCCACGGCGGGGGGTAAGGAGTTGTCCCCGTGTGTAGAGCATACGACCTGTGATATTTTCAATGGACTCAACCGCGTGGATAATGCCCACGCTTACATCTTCCCACGGAGGATTTATTGTAGTTAGCGTTTCAGCTTGTGCTACAAAACGATAATCTGTTTCTACTCTTTCCAAGAGCAAAACCTTAGTAATGACTGTCCCACAATCTGCAACCAGGATGGATTCGATGGAATGTTCGTTGTCGGACGTTGGCATCTGCGTCATTGTGTAGGCCATAATTTAGCTCCCTATCAGGGGGGCGAGTGTCTCAAGCAACTTGGCAAAATCCCAAACCCCCATTACCCATTGTGTTAATGCTGAAGTGAGCGCGCCGGCAAAAGTCACAGCGAGAGCAAAAATGATGAAACCGCGTCCTATGCGTTGTATCCAGCGCGTCAGGGTGTGGGGTTGATTCTCCGATTCCCAAGAACGGGGAGAGAAAATCAACAACACGGTGATAGTTCCCAGAATCGTGATAACACCCTGGAGTATACCGGTCAATCCGTGGGTAAATGGAGTGCCCGCCGCCAGCATTTGTGGAACTAAGGTGCCGAGCAATGCGCCGGCTACTGCGACTGCCGCTCCGATGCCCAGAATGAATCCCATGCTGATGTTACCAAGTACAGCGAGTCGCCCCAAAGGTGTATTAGGCGAAAACCCCTTGAGTAAAAGTAGGATTCCTAGTAACAATGGAACAAGATGATAAATCTTTCCCCATAGATTATCAGAGCCTAAACCCTCTAAGAACCAGTCTTTGAGATAGAGTACTACCACACCAAAAGCATACCCTGCTCCTATACCGACCAATATTGCTAATGCCCAACGAAAGGCAGGATTATCTCCTATGAGATAACTACCTATCATCAGTGTAATGACAGTACCTATGATTAGCCCTACTATATCCGCGATATGAGTCATTGTCTGTTATATCCTCTTAATCGGATCTCTCTGCATCCACGTTCTTACGTCAGCGGCGTTTCCCGGCGACTAACGAATAACAAAGGCCAAAAATAAGAAAGGCAAGCGTAATCCAGTGTACCAGCATTAAGGTCCCTAATCTGCTGCTGTAATTACTGTCGCGTATGCCACGTGTCTCGTTATAGGCGACCGCGTCTGTAAAACCTACAAGCCAACCTTTAACCCCCTTGGCTTCTAAATAAGGAGCGATCAGGGGGCCTGAAGCAGCACTTACTCCTACTCCCATCGGTTGAGTGTTGGCGTTTTGTTCTATCCACCAGCGTAAGCGATCTGGACGAGCAGAAAGAACGATAAGTAGCTCGGCATTTTGTGCTTCAGCGGTAGCTAAAAAGCCAGCAATACTATTGACGGAACCAGGCAAATAGGTCGCTGTTTGTCCTGTCGGGTGAGTTTGCGTTAGCGATGCCGATTCGGACTGGCGCGCCATTTCTGAATGGCGTGCCAGTAATTCCTCTGCCAACCCAACTCCATCGGGCAATGTACTTACTGCCAGCACCTGGACCTTTCGATCGTTTAGATGTGTCAGGAGTACCTGAGTTATAGGGGTCATTTCTTTTGCCTCGGCCGCGCCATATTCAATGGCGAGTATGACCGTCTCATTTTCTTGTAAATCATCTATAGTAGAAACCAGTTGCGAAATGCCGGTATGTGAAGGTGCCTGCGGTAATTTCTCGACCAGGTTCCAATTAAAAATTGCGGCAAATGTCGCCATTAATAATGTAACTAATACAACCAGGCGCAGTATTGTTGTTCCTGCTTGTGACCGGGAATAAGTCTGCGCTACAGGACGTTCAACGTTATAGGGTTGCTCAAGTAACTCCTGCCACAATTGTGCTTGCGTAAAAATTTTTTCCGGTATCTCTGCCGATGGTTCAGGCTGAAACATAGCAGGTATGTCAATAGAGACAGCGGCCTGTAGTGTGCCTGCTAAGCCGGCCAATGGCCCTTGTTGTTCAACTGGCCCTGTAATCACAGGTCGGACTTGCACGCCGCCACTTGGTGGCCCGATAGGTTTTAGATCCTTGACCCAATCAGGAATATCCGCAGGGGCTAAGCCACTTTCTTCTTCCGAAGGTAACTGTTCCAGGTCAAATCCCGGAGGGGGTTTGAGCGGTCCTGTACCTGGGGGCTGGAGTTGTTGTAGCCATCCCGGTAGATCGGCGCGCACAAGATTTTCATCTCCTGGAAGTGGCGATGGTGCTGTACCGGGTACGCCGGGGATAGGTGTTAACTCATCAAGCCAATTGGGAATTTCTGCACCCTCAGCAGACAATTCTTGGTCTTCTGCTAGTAACGCAGCGCCATCTCCGTATGGTGCGCCACGTTCAAATGACGTATCGCCTTCCCCCCGAGAAACCTTCTTCAGTAAGGGAACTTCGAGTTCATCTTCGGCGAACGGAGACGTGCCGGGTGTCCCAGATGCAGGGGGATGTGCTGTTGTCCTGTGCCGGCTTGGTATTTCTGGCGTTGTCTCCTGCCACTGTTGCTGGGTATCTTGAGGTGTGACAATATCCTTGAGCCAATCTGGAACTTCTGCCTCCACAGGCGAGGGGGTAGGTTTTACCCGGATGTCTGCATCCGATTTAAACACGGAACTGACTGTAGGGGGTTGCGATATCTGATCAGCTTCTGTGGGTATCCCTGAATCAACTCCGGTTAGATCGGCAAGCCAATCCGGTAACTCTGGTTCTTCCTCCTCTTCCTCAGTGGGTTCACGCTCCACGGCCACAAGTTGTGTCGCTATAGTTGGCGCTGGCGTTACATCTGCCAACCAATCTGGGATTTCGTCTTCTTCTAATGCAGGAATAGCTTCTAGCACGTCCTCTGTGAAAACTTCACCTTCAGTGTCAATTGTTTTTTCTTCTGTTTCTGAAAGCCAACTAGGCAACTCCGCTGTAATATTAACTTCTGCTTCGGTCGTGACGGGTTCTTCTGGTAAAGTGGATAACCAATTTGTAAGCCCTGTTTTATCAACAGATTCTGATGTTCTCGCTTGCCCTGTTTTGTCTGTAACCGCGGCTTCTGCACCGGCTTCAGTGGGGAGTACTCCTGACAACCAATCAGGTAACCCTTCTGGTAAACTTTTGGCCTCCTCTTCTGTTTCTGTAGGTTCTGGAGAGAGTTCACCTTCATACGGTAAAGTTGTTAACCATCCTGTCAAACCGGTTTTCTCAACGCGCGGTGGCGGCGTATAAGCTTCCATAGGTGAAGAACTGGTCGTTTCATCAGCAGGAAAATCGACATCCGAGAATCCTGAAAGCCAATCGGGTAGCCCTTCTTGTGTTGCCTTTGATTCGACAGGTGATACATCCTCTGCTGGGAGAATACCAGATAACCAGTCAGGAAGTTCCTCTTCAGCCTGCTCTGCTATCGGCCTTGTAAAAAGGAGTTGTGTAGCTCCTTCTGGCTCTTCAATTTCTTCGTCTGGCGGTGCGGCCGGTGATTCGGCTTCTGATAATAAGGTAGACATCCAATCTGGAATTTCTTCTTCCTCGGATACCGTTGGTTCTGTTGAGACAGGCGCACTTATGGGAGACACCTTTCCCTGAGTCTCACGTGCAGTATCAACGGGTTTAGGCGGCATACGAGTTGGTGTTTGAGGTTGGAGATTTACATCCTTCTCGTCAGCATAGCGTAAAAGCCATGGGGGTAAGGAACTGGAGCCATAAGATGTCCCTGGCATCACGTCATCAGCAACACTTGCTAACCAATGAGGGAGCGGTGGGGGCGCGTAATCACGAGGAGAAGGTTGGGCGGTATCAGCATCTACCATTAACCAATCTGGCAAAGCTAAATTGTCCGGCGTGACAGTTCCGTAGGCTTCTGGTTCTCTCAAAGCCCAATCAGGAAGTGTTTCAGACGTGGGGATAGTTTCCTCGTCACGTGTGTAGTCATCACGATACTTATCCGACGCCTCAGATGTTTGCTTCTGCGTGGAGTCCCAGGTTCCTGACAACCAATCAGGAAGGTCCCCTTCACCTTCGTCAGTTTCTTCTTCAGTTAATCCTGACATCCAATCAGGAAGGTCAGAATCTGACATTTCAGGTGTGGCGGCTGCGGGCTGTGACTCTGTTATTCCCGGACTTTGATCTAATAAACCGGATAGCCAGTCCGGCAATTCTTCTTTTTCTACATCAGTTTTCCCTGTCTCTCTGATTGCATCATCGCCAGGAATGTCAGTCAGCCAGTCTGGTAGCATTTCTGCTTCAGTGGATTCCTCGGCTACAGCGTGCGGCGTTGGAGATGTATCCCCACTTAAGGTTGAAAGCCAATCCGGTAAATCAGATGGGGCAACACCTTCTCCGGATGCTTGCCTCCGCGTAGCGGGTTCTTCGGGTTGCTGTGGTTCATAATCTAACCCCCGTAACCATTCTGGGAGTTCCTCTTCCTGCATTTCTACTTCTGCCGGGGCGCTGCGTGCCGGTAAGGAAATCCCCTTTAGTCTAGCTTCTGTTGTTTCCGCAGGTTTTACCGGTTCGGGGGGGATTGTTTTTTCGGGTGGGATCAGGCGCGTATGGCACTTATCACAGAAAAGATTCCCTATTGTGTTCAGGGTCCCGCAATGAGGACAGCGAATTCTAGTACGTTGGAGCATTGTGCCGCACGCATTACAGAATCGGCTCCCATCTTGATTTTGATGACCACATTTTGGACAACGAATCATATTTAACTTTACCCATCACTGTGGGGGCGATCGGCCCCGAATATAATGCGCAACCCGGTCAAAGTTGTTCCCAAGGCGACCCCCATTAACAATCCACGCATACCGGCTATTGCCGGTACGTGAATCCAAGTTTTGATCAACTGCATGATTTCTAAACCAACGCCAGCATAAGGTACTGTTATGGCTAATGCAAGAACTGCAATCAACACAAATGCTATAGTGCCTCCGCTGCGACGTACTTGTAAGATACGCATTCCGGCAAGTAGCAATGTAACCGCCGTCAGTGCCAATAGTGTAGATTCTCCAGGTATCATAACATATTTAAGTAAATATTTAGGCCATTCCCCATTTGTTCCTTGCCATACGACGACACCAAAACCAGCTAATGCAGTCAAGATGACAATCATACTTGTGGTTTTTTGCTTTGGTTCTTTTACCAGACGGGTGATATGTACTTTCAACAAACTAAAATAGGCCAGGATAAAAGCGAACCCTCCTAAAACAATAGCCCACTGAAGAAGAAATTGGCGCGAGGCAACCAGGAGATCCACAGGTATTAATAACCCCATTAAAACAACCAATCCGCAACCTATAGCAATTGCTGTTGGAAGTGTTCGTCTAAACATAATCTATCCTATGTTGTCTATCAATGCGATAACTGCAGCGCCAATAGTTCCCATAATAGCGCCCCAACGTAATACATCCTGTGTCCAGAGACTGGCCCAATAAGTGGGTTGCTGCGTCACAATAGCTCCCCCAGCGAATAGTTCCTCTCCTATTACCAATTCTTCCCGATTTAAGATGGGATATAAGGCACTTACCCCTTCTAATAATGTCGTTCCACCTGCTGAGTAAATGTCTTTGCGTTGTGCGGCATCGGCGATCAAAACACATTCCTGTTCAAAAACTCCTAACATGATGTTAGCTTCCGTATTACTATTGGAGAGCTGCGCAGCGGCCATTGCTGCATAGACAGTGGGAGACGCTGCCGTAAATTGCACCATTGTAGGTTGATATAAGGCGACACTATCCAGTCTTTCGTAGGCACGTCGCATCCAATCCCCTGCCAATAGGTAAAGTAGTGGGTTGCTCGTTGTGATAATAGGTGGGGTGTCATACGCTGCCGACAAATCCATCAAAGCCGTTAGACTTTGGAGTGCTGCTACAGAGGTCATGGCTCCGTCACCGGTAAGGTCTCCTTTGCCAAGGGCGATATGAATCGAAGCTCCTTCTTCGGCCGCGCGTCCTACTTGGTTAGCCAATCGTTTAAAGATCGGAAACTCGCGGGCTTCCGGGGTGCTTTTTCGATAACGAAACCCGTAAAATGCCAGGACAACAGCACCGGCCAACACAAAGGCTAGGGCGATGAGGTTATTTATGTGGATGTAGCCATCCGACGTGATTAACTGGCTCATTATACCTGCATATCCTCTTCTATGAGATAGCACTGAAGCCGTTGTAAAGTTTCTGGTTCTTCAAGTGCTTGCGCGAGAGGGGCAATCTTCTCCCTTCCTAAAAATGGCGTTAACATCCAGAGCACTTGCCCGCCGACAAATCCCCACACTTTAAGAATCTCAAGCAACGGAAGCGCCATATCAATGAGTTTACGTTCCTTCAGGATATTGGCCCAGTACTCTAAGGGGATTGTCGTTCCCTTTTCCTTTTGGTGCCTCATTCCTTGCGCCTCCTCCGCTCCTTAATTTACTTAAATTTCCTATATTTTTTTCAGTATAGCACGGTTTAAAGAGAATGACAATCAAAAAGGTTACAATTTCACAAACATTTTTAATTACGACTCCGGTGACTACCTTCTGGGAAGCTATATATTCTTTGCAAATCGTAGCAGACCGGGTAAGGCTACTTTTGAAAATCAGTCAGACTTTGTTCCCACCATGTTTGTAGTGCGATAAACGGTGCGGCTGGTTGTGCTGTGCCATATTTACCGGTGTTCCACGTAATTGTTATTGATTTGCGCGCTCGTGTGATCCCCACATAGAGTAATCGTATTCGCTCGGCCGCATACTCGTAGCGGGCGCGCAATGTAGGTAGTCCTTCATCATAGTAAAAGGCTTCTGCATCTTGGTGAAGGGCATTGAGTTGTGCCAGGGTTTCAGCTTCAATGTTAAGATGGTCACGCACATATTCCGGTTCAGCAATAAACCTGTCTTGTGGTAACGCAGAGGGGAAGTTGTAATCGTTAACTGACATGAGGTAGACTTTATCCCACTCTAATCCTTTTGCTTTGTGCATTGTGGCCACGATCACTTTCCCTTTGTACTTATCAGGATCAAAGCCACTATCCTCTTCGGTAAAGCCGAGGAATTTGCGTTCGTTCCTCGCTACTACGGCGAGTTCTTGTGTGAGTTCCGGCAGTTGCCACTCCGGGTGTAGATTGGCCGCATTCCGTAACACGACCGCAAGCTTGTGCGCGATAGCGAGATCCACGGGTTGTTCAAAAAGATCTTGCGCTAAAGTGAGAATGATTTGATCGATAGGCAACGTCGTTGTATTTTGCCACTTCCGAACCAGATCCCGGAACTCAACTAGGTGTTCGTACAATGCCGGGGACTGAGTCTCGAAGTCTTGCTCCAATAGCCAATCGCGGTCGACACGTGGCCAGAGATAATCCTCTACGTGGATAATTTTCTTCAGTAACTTATCCACTTGAGCAAGTCGCTGTTGTAGTTCTTCGTCTTCGCGGTCTGCCCGCCGCCAAACACGGTAGACGGCTGCCAGTTTTCTGGCCGACGTTGGATCCGCCAGGTATGCGACAATGTTGCCCAGTGCCCCTGCCGTTTCGCGCGTGGTGCGTGTACTGCGCAATAGCTCAATGTAGGGGATCTCTTGGGCTTTCAACATATTCGTTACTTCAAATCCTCGATTATTACGGGGGACCAGCACAGCAACTGTGTTATCCTGATGGTTAGGTAACCACCGTGTTAAAGATTTCACTACGGCTTCAATTTCTTTTTGTGGAGAAAAGGGTTGGGCAACGAGATACACCTCGCGCGGGTTGTCTTCAGGGTTGGGTTGTGGATCACCGAGAGGTGCAGGCGCAATCTTGGGCCAGTCCAGTGCTCCGCGGATAGCGACGACAGGGTGGGATCCTTGATCCCACTCGATTAAATAGTTTGCCAGTTCAATGATGCTTTGCATCGATCGGCCAGAGTTAGGCAAATCACGAGAAACGACATCTTTCTGCCTTCTGAAATCCCGCAAATAACGCGGGTTAGCGGTGGTGAATGTCTCATAAATAGCCTGATTGGGGTCTCCTACGCGCACCCAATTTCCATCTGTTCCAACAAGTAATTTGAGGATCTCTTCCTGCAAACTGCTGCTGTCTTGGGCTTCATCTTCAAGAATATAGGGCCAGCGATGGCGTAGTCTTCCCAGAAATCCGGGATCCAGCCGTAATGCCTGGAGTGCAAGCCGGATCAAATCATTAAAATCTACTGCACCACGGTAAGCCAGGGCGCGTTGATAATCGGCATAGATCGCGTACCCCATCTCCATCAAAGGCAGTTTTTGGGGGAACTGATCCAACAGATACCGTAGTATTGGCGGAGTAAGTTGCAAATCTTTGGCCTGTTGTATAAAATGGGTGGCGATGGATAGGGTAAGTCTAGGCCATTGTTCCCGGCGTACCCATTCCGCCTTGCGTTCATCCAGGTCGCTCGCCAGAAAATCATCCAAAGTATCGGAATTGGCACGGACCCAGGTAATACCGGCCTCCTTTAAGATTTCTTCTGCCGCATGCTCATCTATGATTTGAAAATCATCGGCGAGACCAACCAGCGCGGGCCGCTCGCGCACGATATCATGAGCTAATCCGTGGAGGGTGCGCACCCGGTAGCCTACCCCTGGCAATAAACCTCGTGCTTGGATAAAGCTGGCCACACGGCTGGAAAAGTTATTTACCGCTGAATTTACCAAAGTTACTACAAGTATTTCTTGATCTTCCGCCAAATTGTATTCGGCGACTAATTGTGCTGCTAGAAGTGACAAGGTCCACGTTTTACCGCTCCCCGGTACTGCCGAGACCCCCATTTTGCCGGCCCTATAGGCCAACACGGCCTGTTGGCTGAGTCGTGGCCGGTTGTCCCCCGGTAGCTGGTCAGGGGCGGATGATTCTGATTTTTCACGATATTGATTCATTTTTAGCTATACTGACGACCTCATCACATTAACTAAGTAATAACACATATCATTGTAATGATATTCGTGGGTTACGCAAACACAACAACAGTGACATTGTACTCACAACTCATAAGAGCTTGTTACTGGACACGGTGAACTTTTGACATATTATAAACAAGAAGCAATAAGGAGGCACATGGATGAAAATTCTACTTTCCGGCAATGAAGCTATTGCATTGGGGGCTTGGGAAGCTGGTGTACAGTATGCTTCGGCTTATCCAGGCACTCCCTCTACAGAGATTTTGGAGAATTTTGCGCGGTATCCTGGCATTAAGGCGGAATGGGCCAGCAATGAGAAAGTGGCATTAGATAACGCTATTGGTGCGTCGTTTGGGGGGGCACGGACGTTAGCAGCGATGAAACACGTTGGCGTCAACGTCGCGGCTGATAGTTTGATGTCTCTCTCGTATACAGGGGTGAAAGGAGGGTTGGTGCTGGTGAGCGCAGATGACCCCGGTGCTTTCTCCTCACAAAACGAGCAGGACAATCGTCAATACGCGCGTTCCGGTAAATTCCCCTGCTTTGATCCCGCCGACAGCGAGGAGGCGCGGCGCTTTGTGGGAATAGCTTTGGAGGTCAGTGAAACTTTCCAGACGCCCGTTATTCTGCGTTCCACAACGCGACTTTCTCATTCTAAATCTGCTGTCGAAACGACCATCCCCGAAGAGCGTGAGTTCCGGCCGCTCCCTAAATTTGAGCGTGAAACTGGCGGGGTACAGCGCGTCATTATTCCCGCTATCGCGCGCCGTCGCCACCCAGAGATTGAGCAACGATTGCGCGACGTTGCAGCGTGGACTGCCGACCAGGCCTTTGAGAAGGGTATCAATCGTATTGAGTGGAAAAATAAGACGCTTGGTATTGTAACGAGCGGTATCGCTTACCAGTACGTCTGTGAAATCTTGCCTGATGCTTCTATTCTTAAATTAGGGATAAGCTATCCGTTGCCTCTTGAGAACATCCGCGCATTTGCGGCGCAGGTGGAAACACTGATTGTGGTGGAGGAACTTGACCCTTTCATTGAGGATCAATTGAAAGCTGCCGGTATCCCCGTTGCACATGGCAAGGATATCTTTCCGCTTTGTGGAGAACTGACCTTGGCGAAAGTGCGCGCGGGCGCGTTGCAAGCGGGCCTAATTGACGACTCAGGACCCGCCGTGATATTAGACGCAAGGCCTGAAGATGTCCCTATCATTCCCTCTCGCCCTCCTGCATTGTGTCCCGGCTGCCCGCATCGTGCCTTCTTTTATACAATGGCGCGCAACAAGCGTAACGCTATCATTGCCGGAGATATTGGGTGTTATTCAATGGGTGTTTTGGCCCCCTTTGAGGCGATGGATATGCTCATCTCAATGGGCGCGAGCATAGGTATGGCGCATGGGTTCAAGCAGGCCGGTGGGCAAGAAGCCGCGGTGGCTACGATTGGGGACAGTACTTTCTTTCATTCCGGCCTCGCGCCGTTAGCCTCGGCGGTTTATAATCGGGCCAACATTGTGGTTGCTATCCTTGATAATCGCATTACGGCAATGACCGGACAGCAGCAGCACCCCGGCACCGGCGTCACCCTCCAGGGTGAAACCGGGCAGGAGATTGATATTGCCGCCGTGGTGCGTGCTATGGGTGTGACATTTATCGAAGAGGTGGATGCGTGGGATGTGAACAAAATGAATAAGTCACTGCGCGCAGCGATGAAACATCAAGATGGTCCTGCTGTGCTTCTTGTGCGCGGAGCATGTGTTTTTACCCCGCATTTCCATCGGCAACCCCAGATGCAAGTCGACCTGGAAAAGTGTGTAGCCTGTGGTTCTTGTTTTCGTGTGGGGTGTCCCGCTATTATCAAGAGTGAGGTTATTTATCCTACCAACAATAAGCCTAAGTCAGCCATAGATCCGTTGCTGTGTACGGGCTGTACGGTGTGTATGCAGGTATGTCCCACAAATGCGATAGGAGAGGCAAATGATTGAAAAACTGAATCTGCTTTTTGTAGGAGTGGGGGGGCAAGGTGTTCTCACTGCCTCTGATATTGCGGCCCAGGTGGGGTTAGATTTAGGCCTGGACGCTAAAAAGTCAGAAGTTCACGGTTTCGCGCAGCGTGGCGGTGTGGTGGAGAGCCATGTCCGCTGGGCCAGGCATGTTGGCTCCCCTACTTGTGAGCGGGGGACGGTGGATATTCTGATCTCTTTTGAGTTGTTAGAGGCAGCCCGTTGGGTCGAGTGGCTCAGGCCGAGTGGGATGGTGATCGTCAACCGTCAGAAGATTATTCCTATGTCTGCTAGTGTGGGAGATGCTGTTTATCCAACGGAAGATGTATTGCTCTCTGTGCTGGAATACCACGCAAGTAAGGTAATTGTGGTAGATGCATTATCCCTGGCTGCGCAGGCCGGCAACCCTCGTACCGTCAATACTATTATGCTGGCGACGCTGTCCACATTATTGGACACCGATCCTATGGTGTGGGAAACCGTTATCTTGCGTCGTGTCCCGTCTAAATATGCAGATGTGAATAAGGTGGCATTTGCATTGGGGCAGAGGGAAAGTAGACGATAGACGGTAGACGGTAGACAGGGAGTGTGTTTTCAGAATAGGTTTTCCTCTATTTACTGATTACTGTCTACTTGTGTAATAACTGTGCTTTTTCCTCTGGCGTCAAAAAAGCCATTTCTAACGCATTGCGTTGTATTTGATGGATCTGCGCGGGGCTTAGGCCCGCTGCTTGGGCGGCGTGTGTGTATTCATGGGAGAGATCAATATTGCTGACGGCGGGATCGTCGGTGTTCAGCGCAACAAGGACGCCGCGGTCTACATAGTTTTTAAGGGGATGATGTACGTAGTCAGAGACGGCACTAATCTGCACGTTGCTGGTGAGACTTACTTCCAGTCCGATGCGCTGCTCGACCAGATAATCTACCAAAGCCGGGTCTTCCCTTGCCCGCAGACCATGTCCAATGCGCTCTGCACCTAAATTGCGCAGTGCGAGCCAGACACTTTCTGGCCCCGCTGCTTCCCCGGCATGGGCGGTGATATGCCAGCCCAGGTCACGCGCGCGTTGGAAGTGATCGGTGAACAAATCGGCGGGCCAGGCGGCTTCGTCGCCTGCCAAATCAAGCGCGGTAATAACCTCGGCGTGTTCAACTAACGCCTCGAATTCTTGCCGGCAGGCATCCAATCCATAAGTTCGACTGAGGATGCCGATCAAGTTGACGCGGAGTGCAAAATCACGCGCCCCCGCTCGCGTGCCATCGGCTACTGCCGCAACGACATCTGCAGGATTAAGTTGATGCGGGCGCGCCATATACGCGGGGCTTAATCTCAGTTCCAGGTAATCAATTCCCTCACGCGCCGCATCCTCCACCGCTTCATAAGCGATGCGATAGCAGGCGTCCAGATTCGCCAAAACTGTGATCCGTAAATCAATCTTAGCAATGAAAGCCATCAAGCCGGGCTGCGGTAGGGTAGCTACCAGGTATGGATGCAGCCCTTCCAAATCATCGGCGGGCAAGGGCACATTGTGCTGACGTGCTAAGTCTAGGACAGTTCCCGGGCGTATGCTCCCCTCGAGATGCCGGTGCAGGTCAATAAATGGAAGTGTCGGGTCAATAGTAGATGCTATCATCCTTCCTTTACCTCAATGCTTTCCACATAGAATTCTTTACCTGCGATGACATCACCCCCCAGGGCATGACACTGTGGACATAGCCAATTGTATCCCTCCGGTTCAAATTCGCATCCACACTTGCGGCAGCGAAAGCGGGTCCTGATACGATGGAAATGTAAGGTTGCCGCTTCTGCCAGGGTACCGGGCGAGAGCATATCAAAGTAGAATTGGATGGAATCATCTACAAAGCTCGCCAGGTCACCAATGACCAGGTGGATGTCGGTGATATGTGCTTTACCGGCGCGTTCCGCGTGTTCTGTCACAATGCGCAAAATATCCTCAGTGACGGCCATCTCATGCATTTGAGACTCCATCACCGGCCAGTATCAGAATACGCGCGACGGCTGGCGCCACCAGCGTGGCCGTCTCTGGAGAAAGTCCCTCGCCAAAGTCGAAATCGTGTCCCAGGAGGGAAAGTAATATCGCCTCTGGGACACGTCCATACATTTGATGGGTCAATGCCAGTACTGTTGAAGGATGTGTTTGATGGTAGACAAAGGGTGCGCGATATGAGACTTCTATTTGTTCTTCGTGGAGGGGTTCAGGGATGGTATCCACATGGGCATCCACAAAAATGACCTGATCGTAATCTTTCAGTGTTTCGGCCAGTTCTGGCACCAGTTGGTGCAATACGACGGCGTCCACCGGATACCCTAAGTTTTCAAAACCATCGTCTAGGGGATCCAGGGGGGGGCGACCTAAATGATCCAAGAGCGCATTGATTACAAACCGCGCGACGCCATCATCGCGGCGATATAAATTCCCAAACCCAACGATTAAGGTATGTTTTATCTCTTTCATAGTAAGGGCATTGTACCATATAAATGCGAGGCAGGGGAGCGAGAGCGCGAAGGATCAGGTAGAGTAGAGGTGTAAAAAGGTATTCGCGTTACCTTGTTACCTTGCTTCGTATCCTCTTTCACGTCCTGCCATGGCTCTGACCCTCCACCAACGCACTGGCGATGAGGTGGGCGGTGCGTAAGGGTTCGGGAATTGTACCTTCTACTGTAAACTGTTTAACGGCTGTTGTCGCCTGTGCCAGCGTTAATCCTACGCGCTGTACGTAGATTTGCTCTACCTGCTCCATCGGGCCAAGCCGTTCCAATAATGCCCATTTTTCCGTCCCGCCAGGAATATTGTTGATCAGGGCAGAGTGTATCGCCTCCATATCTGGCAGCCGGCGAGAAATGACCAGGATGGGGAGATTCAGGTGTTCGTGTAGATAGAAAACATCCACGATGTTAAATCCTGCCATCGCGATCCCTTGCAGCATAATTAACTGCACATTCTCCGAAAACCTGGAACGTGCGACCAAGTGGGTTAATTGTTCTGCCGCGTCCATACCGTCTTTTTCTACTTCGCCGATCAATACCCCATTTAGATGCAGCCGGGCGAAGACTGTTCCTACGACCGGTACACTGCCAACATGGTTCGGGGCGAAGGGCGCATCATCGAAACCGATAACATTTGAAAGCCGTTTTTGTTTAATATTGCCCATTTTGAGAGTGTTGTTGTCTTGAAATCTGCTGTTTTCGCCATGAGGTCGGAATTTGAATTCGCAAGGAAATAACCCCGGCCAAAATCATAAGGCTTCCACCAATCTGCAATTCATTCAGCCGTTCGCCTAGTAGAAAGTATGCACTGACAGCGGTAAAGGCCGGCTCTAGTGTAACAATCAGATTAGCAACGCTGGAGGGTAAATAACTCAAGCTGACGTTGTACAATCCAAAGCCTGCCACAGTTGGCCCCGCGGCTAACAAGAATAGGATCCCCCAACCGGCAAAGGATTTACCTAGCCAGAAGTAATCGGCGATACAGGTTGCTGTGCCGGGCAGCAGGTTCTCCGGCAATAGATTGAAGCATATTAAGAAGATGGTAGCGAAACCAAATGTGTAGAATAGTGTTACCCACGGATTCAATCCTCGTTGAGCAGCCGAACGTCCCATCAGACTATAGGCTGCATAACTCAGCCCTGATAGTATCCCTATTGAGATACCGGCTAGACTGGCACGCGAGGTTGTCGAGGTTAAAATACCAGAAATCAGGACACATCCTCCCAGACTGAGTAGCATTGCGAGGAGTTTCCCCCAATTCAGAGATTCTTTGAAAAACCACCATCCCAGGAGTACGGTGAAAGCGGCGGAACAATAGACCAGTACTGTGGAAATAGCAGCTCCGTTGAGGTCTACAGAAAGTGTCCACAGTGTATTAAAGATCGCCAGGACGAAGCCATATCCGATTAGATAAAGCAGATGTGGGCGTTTTACGCGCAATATGGAGGGATGCCGCAGACTCAATATAGGGAGTAATGTCAGGATTACGAAGCTATCCCGCCAAAAGGCCAGTACCAGTGGTGGAATATGGTAGGTCTGAGTCAGGTAGCGGATAAAGATAGCTGTGGTGGATAAAATAGCCGCGCTGATCAAGGCGATGATATACCCGCGTGTCAGTGTTGATGTGTCGTTAATTTTGTGTGTAAGGGTCATTGAATATTCCTGTCTTACTGTATGTATTATACATAAACGGCGCCATTGATGGCGGCAAAGTGGTTAAAGCCGTAGGAAAAACACACCCAGCCCCTTATTTCTGTCTGGAACAGGTGATAGAAAACGGCAATTGCTCACAAAACCAGACGGTTACAATTTTGCATCGCAATGGCCGGAGAGAATTGATTGGGGAGGGTATCAAGCGATTGGGCGAGGTGATCGGGGAATATTTTGCTCCAACGCGCGGAAAAAAGTAACGATATTGACTCCTAAAGTTTCGAGGTTGTAGCCACCCTCCTGGACAACAACGGTGGGAAGTCTCAATGTGGCGATACGTTCCCCGACTGTACTGAGGCCGGCAGATGTGAAATTGAATTTACCGATGGGATCTCCCATAACTGCATCCAGACCCAGGGAGATTAATAAGTAGTGTGGATTGAAGTTCACGATGACGTTGAGCGCTTCATCCAATGCCTGTAAATAGTGGGCGTCGTCGCATTTTAAGGGCAAAGGCCAGTTGTAATTAGTGTACATTCCCGCCCCCGTGCCGCGTTCCGAAGCATAACCCCAGTAGAAAGGATAATCCAGGTGCGGATCGGCATGGAGTGAGCAAAAGAGGACGGCGGGATCCTCATAGAAAATGGCCTGGGTGCCGTTACCATGGTGGTAGTCGAGATCCAGGATGGCAATCCGTTCCGCGCCTTGTTGTAAATATCGCGCGGCAATGGCGATATTATTTAAGTAGCAGAAACCTCCGTATTGATCCATAGTGGCATGGTGTCCTGGCGGGCGGCAGAGTGCGTAGGCTATGGCTTCTCCCCCTTGTACCAGATCGGCGGCAGTCAGCGCGCACTGTGCACTCCAATAGGCAGCTTCCCACGTGCCCGCGAGGATGGGATCTTCGTAATCATACGTATAATATTCTCGTTGTGCCTCAAATACTGCCGGTTGTTGTGTAGCACGTTGTGGTGTTACTTCACTGCGAGTTAGAAGCAGAAGAACAGATTCTCCTGTCTGCTCATAATTGAGGTGATAGGCAGTTTGTAGATACGCTAGATAGTCCGGTGCGTGAACTGCCCGAATGGGTGTGAGGCCATAATCGTTTGGTGTAATGCATGGGCCGAGGGGTGTTTTTCGGATGGCGCTGGCAATTACCTCGGCCCGCGCTGGTACTTCTTTACATTCAAAACGTTGCCCGTCGGCGAAGATATTGTCGGTAGCATGAAGTTTATGATGTTTACTGTAAACTGTGTACATTATTTAACTCACCTGAGCAAGCCGGGATTTTACATAAAATCCCGGCTTTTGGTCATTTTACATTCCATAACGCTCAAGGGCTAAGTTCAGAATCTCATGGATTAAGACCGTATACGGTACTTTTTCCGCGCGCGCGACGATAATCATATCGCTGACTAACGGATTTAGTCCTGGCAAAGTGTTGATTTCCACCAGATGGGGAGATCCCTCAGCATCTAACCGAAAATCTACACGACCAACGTCTAATCCATCAATTGCCCTAAAAGCCGCAACGGCTATGGTATTGAGGCGCGTGATCAGGGCATCAGGAATATCTGCCGGGCACAGATAGCCTGGAGCATTATCATCATCAAGTGCATAGGATTTAGCCTGAGTATTGTAAAGCCCTCGTACTGCGCCCCGGTTAGTGTCAATTTCTAATACTGGGAAGACGTGAAATCCATTAGCGCCATAGAATGATGCGTGAAATTCGGAAGGAGGGGGAGTACCTGGCATACGTGTATTGCCTACTAAACCCACTGTGAATTCCCGTCCTGGTAGATAGGCCTCTACCAGGACGGGCTGGTGATAAGTTTCAATGACCCATTGTACTTGTGCGTAGAGTTCTGCTGAGTTATGCACGATGGAATGTTGGTTGATGCCCATTCCAGAACCCTCATGTACAGGTTTGACGAACAGCGGGAAGGTAAGGCGCGGGTCTAAGTCTACATTCACACGATGAAAGCACTGAAAAGGCGCAGTAGGCAACCCACTATCACGCCAGATTTGTTTGGTGATAGCCTTGTCCAGGGAAATAGCATGGGTAAGCACTTTAGATCCAGTATAGGGAATTCCCAGTAACTCTAACAGAGCGGGAACGTGGGATTCGCGCGCATCGCCCTGCAACCCTTCGGCGATATTAAAGCATATATCGGGCCGGGTTTCCCGCACCGTGTCTAATAGGCTTTCGTCAGCTTCCAGGAAGAAAGCTTCATGTCCGGCTTCTCGCAACGCAGTTTGGATCGCGTTCACTGTTTCTTCAGCATCATATTCAGCCAGTGCATCTGGCGGCGCACCGTCCGCCACTTTCACACTATACTTGCGGTTTGCCAGTACCGCGACCCGTAGTGCAGTTTTGCGTTGTTGCCTCATACTAGTTCCTCAACTGACTGTAAATTATTCACTGGCTGCAAAACAGCAGTCGTTTCACAGCTTTGAATGTGACGTAAATCCGCTGCTCCCCGTCGCACTATAAAGGGCGCGGTACTGCGCCGGTGTACCTGACGTTGATGTGCTTCATGCCAGTGTTCCGGGGCGACACTGCGTGTGTGTCCGGCTAACAGACCGGCGACGCCCTCTTGTGCATCCTCAGCTTTTTGAGCTTGACAATAGGCGCAGGTCTCAGGATCGTGAGCTCGATAATCACGCGGCTGTGTGTAGGCGGTGATAAACCCTTCATAGTTGCGCACTACAACCTTGGTGTCGGACATACTGATCAGGTAATTGGGCAAGATAGGCACTTTACCACCACCCTCTGGTGCATCAATCACATAGTTAGGAATCGCAAAACCGGACGTGTGCCCGCGCAGGGCCTCCATAATTTCCAACCCTTTGGATACTGGGGTGCGGAAGTGGCCGGCCCCATGGACCATATCGCATTGATATAAGTAGTAGGGGCGTACCCGATTTTTCACCAGCTTTTGCACCAGGTCCATAATGATGTTCGGGCAATCGTTGATCCCTGCCATAAGCACCGTCTGACTTCCTAGTGGAATGCCGGCATTCGCCAGGCGCGCCAACGCGATTTCTGTTTCAGGGGTAATCTCATGTGGATGGTTAAAATGAATGTTCATCCAGAGCGGATGGTATTTAGCCAACATAGTGACCAAGTCTTCAGTGATCCGCTGTGGCAAGAAACCAGGGACACGAGTCCCAATGCGGATGACTTCAACATGGGGAATTTCATGCAATCGTTGGAGTAATCGTTCCAGGACATGTTGGGGTAACGTGAGCGGATCCCCACCAGAAATGAGCACATCACGAATCTGGGGGGTCTCGGCAATATAATCTAATTGTTGTTCATAGCTGGCCGAATTAAACATGCCATGTCCATTGCCCACGAGTCGGCTGCGCGTGCAAAAACGGCAATAACTGGCACACTGCGTGGTAACCAGCATTAACACCCGGTCGGGATAGCGATGGACAATACCCGGCACCGGGGAATGGGCATCTTCGCCTAGTGAGTCCACCATACTGGCCTCAAAAGGTACAAGTTCTTGTTCTGTAGGAATAACCTGACGACGAATTGGACAGTTAGGATCGTGGGGATCCATTAAACTCGCGAAATACGGGGTAACATCTACCCGGAACTTGCCGGGGGCAGACAATCCTGCTATTTCTTGTGGGGTAAGGTTAATGATCTGTGCAAAATCCTCTACGGATCGTAAGCGATGGGTCATTTGCCAACGCCAATCACTCCATTGTTCATTGCTTACCTCTTGCCAAGGTGTAAAATGCCACCTTGGACCGGGAGGCTCCTCAAACGCAGTCGTAACAAACTTTTCTTCCATAAAACTATTTTCCTCCTTAATTTGAATAGGTAAAGTGCTTCTAACTACGAAATCCGATCTTGAACATCACAAAACCCCGGTTCCTGGTCACGCGGACGTGACTTACAAAAACCGGGCTTTTGCAAGCCGCTCTACAAATCTGATCTAGCGCAATATTTGCTCTATGGTGAACGATAATTTTGCTGCCGGGTAGCCTTTAAAGACTGCGTAATCTGCACCAGCAGCTATAGCGTGCTGGCGATGCTGGGTTGTATCGGCCAGTACAATACATTGCATTTGAGGCCACCTGGCTCTGACCTGGGCTAATAAATTCCAGACTTGCCCACCTGGCAAACTGGCATCTATAATCATAAACTCAGGGTGATGCATTCCAATCATCGCCAATGCAGTTGCTGCACTATCTGCATATTTCACGGTCGCTATCTGAGGCATTGATAACAAGAGTGTTGTCAAACTATCCTGTAGCGGCCCAGGCTTTGTTAACAGCAAGGCAATTACCCGATTTCGCATACTGTGACACTTTTTATCCTATTAAATAACTCACTGTGAAATCATAAATCACTTTTACACTTTATACATTGGTCCTAAGACGAATTATACGCAGGTCAAAAAGATGAATTTTTGCATATCAATCTTTATGTCATAAGACGCATCGGGCGTCGAGCAGAAGTAGGTCATTTGTCCTGGGTAAAATACGTCTTCCGCCTGATGTCGATAGCGTGAAGGTTATTATCATGAGCATGGTTGTGAGAGATAAACTCTCACATATTTGTATGGCAACTTTAAAAAAATTACGGAGGCAATTCAATGGCCATTATAGCCGAATGTCCATCTTGTGGTGAAAATATCAGTTTTGCTCGCAATCCTAAGCTTGGGCAAGAAGTACGTTGTTCTCATTGCGATACGGAGCTTGAGGTTGTCGGTCTCGACCCGGTAGAACTGGATTGGGCTTACGACGACGAGGATTGGGATGATGATGATGATTGGGATGATGATGACGAAGCCTAATACATCAAACTAATTCATATAGAACCGGCCTGCTAAATAGCAGGCCGGTTTTTTTGTATGGGTGCAACAGAATGACCTCGATCTTACAAAAAATCAAGGTCGTGTTTATGATAAAAAAGATAGGTATGCGTTTGGTTTTGTGAGCAAACGGTGCCATTGCCGGCAGCAAAGCGGCTAAAGCCGCAGCAGAGATGTTTTTTTGTTGGCGGGCTACGCCCGCCAACAAAAAAAACACCCCAACCCTCGTTTCTGTCTGGAGCAGGTGACAGAAAACGATAATCGCTCACAAAACTAAACGGTTACCAAGATAATTAGTGGCTGTTGAGTTGTGCCAATCCTTCTCGTAAAGCATATAGGGCTGCTTGGGTGCGATTGGCAAGATGGAGCTTGCTTAAAATATTGCTTACATGAGTACGGGCCGTACGCTCACTGATGAATAACCGTTGGGCTATTTCTTCGTTGCTTAATCCTTGTGCCACCAGACGCAGTACATCCAATTCACGTTCTGTCAGGGGTTCTACAGTAGGAGGTAATGAGGATGGACGCTGAAGTTCCAGCATCACTTTACGAGCGATCACAGGATGCATCGTTGGTGTCCCCTGGGCTATATCTCGGATAGCACGTAATAGCTCTTGGGGAGCGGTATCTTTCAATAAATATCCCATCGCACCGGCTTTGATAGCTGGAAATACTTTCTCATCGTCAGTGAAACTGGTGAGTACCAAAATGGGTATCGCGGGGTTTTCGCGTTTGATTTCGCTAATGGCTTCAATTCCCCCCATACGCGGCATGACCAAATCCATCAAAATAACGTCGGGGTGCAATGTGCGCGCCTTATATACGGCATCTATCCCATCTGCGGCTTCTCCCACGAGTTCCATCTCTGGTTCTGTAGAGATCAACCATCGCAGTCCTTCACGCACAATGGCGTGGTCGTCAGCTATGAGGATACGAATACGCTGTGGTTGGGTATTCTGAGTCATTTTCTTTTCCCTTTTAGTCTTTGATCTTTCCTGGCAGTTTCCGTGAAAGTCGTTTCCTTTTTGAATGGCACGTTATTCAGAAAAGGAGGTTTATCATAAGGGGGACTGTAGCCAGACGGGATAGTTACTCTGATTTTGGTGCCTCTTCCTGGTTCTGATTGGATATTCAGGGTACCGTTGAGTTGTTCGGCACGTTCTCGCATATTTAATAATCCAATACCTCCTTTACCCAACGCTACTGTGGGGTTAAATCCCTTACCATTGTCTGTGATAGTGATCCGGATGTGGCTTTTGCGGGTGACAATTCGTACTATTACTGTGGAAGCCTCTGCGTGTTTAAGCGTGTTGTTAAGGGCCTCTTGGATGATGTGATAAAGATGTTCTTCAACTGTGGGCGAGAGTCTGAGTTGTCCCTTTATGTGCAAGCGAGCTTCTACCCCGGCTCGGCGTTCAACTGTGTTCAATCGTTGCTGTAATGCTCGTATGAGTCCTGCTTTGCGTAAAGCCGTGGGGCGTAACTGGTACAGCAATAATCGCATTTCTTTGAGTGTTTGTTGGCCAATATCTCCCAGACGTGCAATGGCTTCCTCGACACGTTGTAAATTACCATCGCGTGCCAGCCGCCGTCCCGCTTCGGCCAAGACTGTCAGGCTATAAAGTGACTGCGTTACTGAGTCGTGTAGATCTCGCGCGAGGCGGTTGCGCTCGCGCAGGATAGCCGCTTGTGCTGCTTGCTCGCGCAATTCGGTATTTTCAATCACCAGGGCTACTTGTTGCCCAACTGTCATTGCCAACTGGATATCTTCTGCAGAGAAGGATTGAGGAGTATGATAAAGAAATTGCAAGTT
>JAFGFI010000205.1 GCA_016931185.1 Anaerolineae bacterium | reverse complement strand
TACCGGAGCCGCCGTCGCTGGCGGCGTTCCAGGCGAAAGAGGGAGTCGTGTCACCGGTGTAGGGGCCGGTCCAGCCGTTGGGACGGACGTTGGAGGCTTGAGTGGGAGCACTGGCGTCTATCTGAAAAGTTCTGGTCTCTGACCAGGCACTGGGTAACTCGCCATCGCCAGCCCGAACACGCCAGGAGTAAACCCCATCATTGGGAACAGTCACTTGCCAACTGGTGCTGGTTGTCCAATCCAGCGTTTGACTCCACCCGGAAGCCCACACTTCAGCGTTATAATCACGGTAATTACGCGGTTGGTTGTCTGGGTCACCTCCATCTTGCCAGGAGAGAGTGAGGGAACGAGAATTATGCAGGCTTCCGTTAGCAGGGCTTTGCAAGATTGGAGGATTGGGAGGAACATTGACTGTATTGGCAAAACGGATGCGGCTGATAGTTACATCGTCATTGCTGCCATCGCTATCGCCAACACCAACAGGATCAATTCTGATCCGGGTAATCGTACCTTGCCAATTCGAATTGCCGTTCATATTTATGGTGTACTCGTGCGGTTGCCCGTCATTGTTAAGCGTAAATGCGACCGCTTTATCCTCACCCCAACTGGAATTCGCTGCGGTTGTAAAGTAAATGCGTCCAGCCGTATCGTTGACATGACTAATCATATCGATTTTTATCGCATTGTAATCACTGGCTGAAACCGAGATGATGGGGCTGAGTAGATAAGGATCATTTCCAGGGTTGAAAACCCAGGCAGCACCACTAAGAAATGTGACTTCAAATCCCTTGCTAGGGGTCCAGCCGAATGGACAATTTGTAAAACTCCAATCATTGCTCGGGATTACAGGATTGCCCATGCAATGAATGAATTCATCATCAGCACCTAAATCATGTGGTTTTTCTTCTTCTGGGGTATCACCACAATCATGGCACCAGCCCATATCAGAAACCTTATAGTCTTGACTGTCAGGAGACACCCAAACCACATAAGCTACATGATTAGATATGTTATCGGGATTTACAACTATATCACCAATCTTTGGTGTGTGATCAACAGGAAAACCCTTAGCTTCTGCAGAGGTTCCCCAATTCCCTCCATGGGTGGGGTCTATTGCATTTCCTATGTCCTGCCGTGTATATGCAGCCCACCAAACACAGTTCCCTTTGAATTCATGAGTGATGCAATCCCTGGAACACTGCCAGTTTTTACTAAGAGCTGGATATCCACAACACCCGTCTGTGCGTGCTGCATAGTAGCAATTGCTACATTCTGTATTAGGACATTCACATGACAGTGGAGCTAAGGGAGTGATGTCTGGGAGCTTAATCGGTGTTTGTGGCGAAGGGGTTGCGCCTATTACTGTGAATGTGTGTAAGAACCTTTTGTACACTTCAATATCTGCATCGTTCTGGTGATCAAGGGAAATATACTTGATTTTGAAGACCCGGTTTTTGAAAGGCATATAGACAGAAAAGATTAAGGGATCACCACATTGTGGTTGTCTGGAAACAAAAAAAGCATCTTGTCCACTGATATTGGCGTTCGATTGAAGCGTTGTCGTAATGCGTTCTACATCTGCAAGCCAATCCTGAATTGAAGTCGCCGTTTCCTGTTCCCATACGTCAATTACGATAAACGATTCTTCCGAAGGACTTGTAAACCGAACTTCATTTCTGATAACATATAAAGGGGCGTCGTGTGTACTTGTGAAGCTGTTTTGTGTTTGCCATGACTCAGGGTACTCAAGCGAATAACCCCATTCTGTGTTCTCAAAGTATACGTGAGTTGGTTCCGGTGGTGCAGGTGTAGATAAGGCGAGTGTTTGTGTTGTTGCCTGGGCGTTAACGGACAATGCATAGCCTAGAACGCCGAAAAAAGACATTGCCAGGATACCAATCCACCATATCTTGTATTTCCTCATATTACCCCCTCGCTTTGTTATATAGGTTTGGAGCCGTCTATAGTCAAAACTTCTGTATCATCGCCTTGACCACGCCGCGCTCGCCGGCGAAGTCTGCCAATGCCTGGGCGATAATAGTTTTATTGTAACTATTCAGGTGGGACACACTTTTACGCTTGAAATGACAGTAGGAAACGCAAAATCGCCGTTTTTGGCCTGGAATAAGTGCGTCCCACCTTTAGGCTGAATAGTTACGTTTTATTTTTCGTTTACTGACCTATTGCAATCCAACAGGCTTTATAAGTACCTGCTGTCAAAGTCCCTATTTGATAATGGGCCTTGAAGCCTGTTGTCGTGATTTCTTTTACACTCCAAATGGGCTTATTCCAATTTTGCTGATCGTTTTGAGTGCAATTTGTCAGCACAACTTTAGGTGGGTTTGTAAAAGTGGCAGCAAAGTTAACTGTAGGAACATCCTCACCATAAGTTCCTGCGGTATATTTTGATAATGTACCTGACTGTACCTTCACATGATCCTCACTAATAGATTGTACAAGTGTAGGAGCTTTCTCTTGAGTAATCGCCCCATCCGGCACGGTCAACGCGACGCTCGCCTGCATCGCGTACGGCACAGCGCGCAACTGCTCGCGGGGACTCAGCGTCTCGCCGTCCACGGTGATTTCGAGCCACACGTCGCCGGAGAGGACGCTGGTAGGGATGCCGCCGGCGGTCTGGCTGCCGAGGCCCACGCTGAAGAGGCCGTCGCTCACAGGTACAGTAGCGTGTGATTCTGGCCCCCAGAGTGAGGCGCCGCCACTCACTGTGTCATACAATGCGAATTGCATAGCAACCGTGTCGTTGATAGGATTGCCCGCGCTATCCGCCAGGCGACCCTGGTAGTTGATGGTCGGCGCGGCGGGCCAGGCGGGCGCGGCATTGCGCGCCGGGAGCGGGATCGCGCCGACGGACTGCGCGAAGAGGAAAAGCGCCAACAAGAGCAGCGTCCCGCCGTTAGGCGTCAGCCAGTGGAGCAGGCGGGTCAGAGTTTGGCGGGTAGGTAACGAAATATGCAGGCTAAAGGACTTATTTTTATTCATCGAAATTACCTCTCAAGTAAATTTATCTTATCGGTTTGCGGGTTCATACCATCCCGCTACCCAGAGCTGAACTTCTATTGGGTTGGTGCCACGATCTAATACTTTATACTGGATAGTCTGGTTACCATCACATGGAATCACAAATTCATAATATCCTTTGTAACCTCCAGAATAGAGAATACCAGCCATTGCTGTTTTGTTCCCAGAAGTTCCAGGCTTTCGAAGTTGCACATAAGAGCCTTCTGTATCATCGTTGATACGAACATAAACAATGACGGCAACTGCAGAGTCGCCAACTATCGAGCTAACATCCCAATCTGTAAAAATGTCATAATTGTTGTTTAATTCGAGATCAGGTGTTGTGGAAATGTTTCTAACCACATAATTCAACAACTCCTTTGAACTCGAACCAAAAGACGTTCCTATCTGTTCTCCATTGATCGCCCCATCCGGCACAGTCAACGCCATCCCCGCAATCGGCACGGAGCGGATCAGCTCACGCGGATTGAGCGTCTCGCCGCCCACGGTGATTTCGAGGTAGCGGTCGCCATTCCACGCGCTGGTCGGGATGCCGCCGGCCGTCTGGCTTCCAAGTCCCACGCTGAATAAACCGTCGCTTACAGGGACGGCGGTGTGGTTTTCCGGCCCCCAGATCAACGCGCCGCCGGTCGCGGCGTCGTAGAGGGCGAAGCTCAT
>JAFGFI010000204.1 GCA_016931185.1 Anaerolineae bacterium | reverse complement strand
CGAATTGATTGCTCAAACGGCGCAAGCTCTGCATCTGGGGGATTCTTGGGCTGCGCCGTGATTCCCCCGTTTTATTGATAAGATACTGACTGATCATATTTGGACTGTTAAAGAACTATTGACAATACTACCGGTACCGGACAACAACAACACCTAACAGGGAGACTGTCCCTGAGTCAGGCTCTCAATTATCTGAAAGCTATGGTCGGGGGCGCGCCGTTCGTGAAATCTTTATCTTACTCTGTTTTGCCGCCTTTGCCTGGGTATTTCTGGTTGGTAATGGCAATAGGTACGCTATTCGCATTCTCGTTTCCCCATAGCTGGCAAGAAAAAATCAATGCGTGGGTAACCGGCGATTCCTGGCGCTCTGCGGCGTGGCTGGTGGCGCGGGATATACTTTTGTTAGGTATTTTTTTCATGGCCCTGGCTTTCATGGTACAAATGACTCATCAGGCTTATATTTACTCTCGTTTCTAGTACTCGGCGACCAAGGGAAAGAATAATGCTTACGCGGCATGTCAATAAAAGAGTTGTCATCAATTGGACTTTTGTGATAACATTTTTTGTGGCGATGAGTATTCCCGGCCTTTCTTACGTCTTTGGAATTGAGGATATGCCAAGTTCTGAGAAGCGCAGTTTGCTTTCCGCACCGCAATTGCAATCTTTTGGGGATGCTTTGATATACCCAATGACTTTTGAGAAGTACTTTAATGACAACTTCCCGCAAAGAAACCGCCTAGTGCATACTTATTTTATTTCAATGGCAGGTGTTCTTGGTAATTCGGGTTCACCCGATGTGCTACTGGGCAAAGACGGCTGGCTGTTTTATAGCAAGGAACAGGTTATAGATAACTATCAAAATCTTGTGCCCTTGACGGAAGCACAATTAAGTTATATGCAACAGAACCTGACAAAGATAAAGGAATCCCTCGATGCTCGCGGTGTTGCTTTTTTGGTAGTTATTCCCCCTAACAAGGTATCTATCTATCCTGAGTTTCTACCCGATACAGTTCACAATGAGACGAATAGCTCGAAGCTAGACCAAATCGTCGCTTACTTTCAATCTCACTCCGCTGTTCAGATTTTAGATTTGCGTGCGCCTTTGCGTGCGGCTAAATCAGAATACTTGGTTTATCACCCCACCGACACACATTGGACAGGATACGGGGCTTATATTGCCTATCGTGAGGTTATTCAACACCTTCAACCGGGGTTTCAAAATATGATTCCGTATGGATGGGATGAAGTGACTATCACGCAAATGGAAGCTCCGGGCGGCGATCTTGCTGGGATGCTTACTTTGCAGGATAACGTCACCGAACATCATATTGTGATTGGACCACCAAAGGCTGTGCAGTATGCCAGCGTTTCATCAACAGAATCTACACCGGAGTATACGGTTTTCGTGGTAGATAACGCTGACTTGCCACGGGCCTTGGTATTCTACGATTCTTTTTTCCCGTCACTGCAACTTTTGTTTGCGGAGCATTTTAGTTGGAGCCTGTATAGGACATGGCAGACGGATTATGATTTAATTTATCAAGACGTGACAAACATGACAACTGAATTTGAGCCAAATGTAGTGGTCCTTGAGATTGTTGAGCGATGGATTTATCAACTAATAGATTCTGTTCTTCTTGAAGAATGAATTGTAAGAGGCCAAAAAAATGAAGGAAAACCGATTGATGAAAACCAAATCTGATCTGGAGGCTGTCATTGAAATCCGTGATCAGGAGATTGATGCTGAGGCCATTATGCGCCAGATCCGCGAAAATATCCGCCAACGCCGCATCCAGGCCGAAGCCGAGGGGCTGGATCATGCATCTCTGGCAAGTGGAACATTTACACCGCGCTTTACCGAGAACCTCTACATAGCTCTCCGGCAGTTGGAAACTACTCCTTATGCCCGGCCTGGCGTCGGCCTGGCGATAGCGAAGACTGCTGCGATTCCCGTCTTTGGTGCGCTGGTGCAGCGCGTCCGCACGGCGCTACACCAACTGGTCATTTACTATGTAAACATGCTGGCCGAGCAACAGAGTTCTTTCAATGCTCATGTGATTCAAACCCTCAAAGCGATGGTCAAGGAACTGGAAAAAGAACCACGGCCTGATGAAATGACGGTATTGCGAGATGAGATGACGCAACTTCGCGAGCAGGTCAAACACCTGGAAGCTGAGAAGGAGCGCGTAGAGTCATGAAGCTGGCGTTTGTGGTGCCGCGCTATGGCGAAGAAATCCTAGGGGGAGCTGAGTTTATTACGCGCCAATTCGCTGAGCACCTGCCACAATCTGAATTTGAGGTGACTGTGCTGACAACCTGCGCGCGCGACCTCGGCAAGCACGTGAATGTTTACCCGGTCGGTATGACATGCATTAATGATGTCCAGGTTTGGCGATTTCCGGTTGACCCGCGCTTCTGCAACACACCACGCTTCCATGAACTGACGACCAAGATCCTCCAGGGATTCAGCTTGACCGTAGATGAGGAATATGAGTGGATTGACCACAATATTCACAGTCCGGCATTGTACGCCTACATCGCACAGCATGGGCGCGACTATGATTTGTTGTTTTTCGTTCCCTATCTCTTTGGTACCACGTTTTACGGAATGACGTTGTGTCCAGAGCGCAGTGTGTTGTGGCCGTGCTTACATGACGAAGCTTTTGCCTACTTTTTACAGACCCGTCTGATGCTTGAATCCGGTTGCGGCATTATGTTCAACAGCGAGCCGGAAAAGGTACTCGCGCAGGAAAAGCTGGGTATTCGACACCCTGCCGCTTGCGTTGTTGGCGGGGGCATGGTTGGTCATCCGGCCGACCCGGCGCGTTTCAGGGCGCAGTCTGGCCTGTCAGAGCCGTTTATCCTTTACGCCGGGCGACTGGATCCGTTTAAAAATGTGGCAGAGCTACTTACATTCTTCGTTGAATATAAACGGCGGTGCCCGGAGTCTCTCAAGCTGGTGGTGATGGGAGAGGGCGGCGTCCCTATCCCCAATCACCCGGATATAATTCCCATTGGTTTTCAGGATGAGCAGCGCAAGTTGGATGTATTTGCTGCGGCGACAGTATTGGTGCAACCTTCATTGATGGAGAGTTTCTCTTTTGTCATCATGGAATCGTGGTCGGTGGGGGTGCCTGTTATCGTACATGGCGACTGTGCTGTGACGCGCTATCACGTCTCACGCAGTAATGGTGGGTTGTATTACAACGGCTTCGAGGAGTTCGCGGGTGCGTTGGATTGGTTGCTGACGCATCCCCTCGAGCGCGCGCAGATGGGCATCCTGGGATGTACGTATGTACAACGTGAGTATAATTGGGAGACCGTCATTGATCGTTTCCGTGAGGCGACGATCCTGTGGCAAAACGAGAGCAAAACGTTAAGAACACCCTAACTCGACCGGTGTGGGGTGTCGCGAGAAAATTACGGCAATAAACTATGAGACGGATCCAAGCCATCCACCAAATCGCCCCCGGTTTTTCCTCCGGCGACGCTATCGGTAATCAGATGGCAAAGATGCGTGCACTGTTTCGCGCGTGGGGGTATGAGTCACAAGTATACGCACCGGTACGCGATCTGCGTATCCCGGATCCTGGGCTTGATCCTGAACAGTACATTTCCCACCCCGATAATGTGTTGATTTATCATTACTCCACGTACACACCACTCAGTGCATGGGTGAACGACTTGCAGGATTTTGTGATTTGCTATTATCATAACGTTACCCCGCCGCAATTTTTCGCACCTTACGATGCCGAATTCGCTGCGTTGCTGGCGCTTGGCCGGCAGGACGTGGCGATTTTCAAGGATCGCCCGCGCGCGTGGGCTGGTTCAGCGCATAATCGCGCCGATATGCTCGCGGTAGGCTTTCAGCATGTAGATGTGATACCTTATTTCTTGTATTTTGATGATTTGCAGGCGGCGGCGGCAAGCCATGAAGCCCAACAAATCGTGGAGACCTATGTCGACGGTTGGAGCAACTGGCTCTTTGTGGGTCGCCTGGCCCCCAACAAGCGCCAGGATGACATCATTCGCGCGTTCACGTACTACCATCGGCTCATTAACCCGTGCTCGCGGCTGTTTTTGGTGGGTTCAGATGGCGGGCTGCCGCAGTACCGCGCTGAGTTGGAGTTGTTGGCTATACGCGCGGTTCCAGATCATATTTGCTTTCCGGGGGCTGTTAGCTTGGAGTCGTTGGCCGGTTACTACCGGGCGGCATCGGTGTTTGTCTCAATGAGCGAGCATGAGGGATTTGGTATTCCGTTGCTTGAAGCGATGAGTTTTAACATTCCTGTGTTGGCTTTTAAGGCCACCGCAGTTCCCGATACCATGGGAGATGCCGGTGTGTTGGTCAATGACAAGCGCTATGATATAATTGCTGAAATGGTTAATTTGTTGATGCGTGATGAGCGAATGCGACAAAGAATCACTCAAAGACAACAAGAGCGGCTGCGTCAACTTGCGCCTCAGGAAGCAGAGTTGGCGTTGCGTCACATCATTCAAGTTTTAGAAAGATGATCAACCGCAAGGTGACGAGGTGCGTGTGAGGAATCGAATGAAGTACAATAGTGGGGTAGGGATATGTGTCGCGTTATTGTTAAGCATGATACTTGTGTCTGGCAGCACGGCTCGCTCGGTATATTCCGCTAAACAAGCGTCGGGTGCGCAGGTTTTATTGGGTGGCGCACCTATTCTTCACGCCTCCGCTGCGGTCGCTGATTTTAACGGCAATGGGTACCTGGAAATCGTCGTGGGTACGTCGGATGGGATGCTACACGTGATTGCTTATGATGGTGTCAATTGGTCGCCAGTATGGTCACGGCAGACCGCTAACGACATCAACGCCGCCGGGCCGCCTAATCCCAAACCGACCAATCAGATTGAGTCGGCGCCGGTCATCGCCGACCTCGATAACGACGGACAACTCGAAATCGTTGTGACTACGGGTGGTTTGCCGATGGATGGATACAATGGCGGGTTGCTGGTGTACAAATACCAGAGTCCCTGGAATTTTACCATCTCCGGGGATTGGCCCCAACCTAAATTGGACATTGTGGGGGGAGGCGCGGGTGCGGGAAATCCTGATGGATACTGGGATGGCATCTATGGTTCCCCGGCTGTAGGGGATTTGGACGGTGATGGAGATCTGGAAATCGTCTTCCAGAACGAGGATCGGCGCATCCATGCTTATCATCACGATGGCACTGTAGTGAACGGCTGGCCTTTCTTCCGTGATAACGGTGATCCGATTCTGCGAGGTGGGCTTGCTTCTCCGGCATTGGGTGATCTTGATGGCGATGGCCTCCCAGAAATTGTCGTTGGGGGATTGAGTCCTAAGTGGGATGGTGTCGGAAATCCTGATTACAGCAAAGCCACAGTCTGGGCGCTCAAAGGTGACAGCACGATTCTCGAGGGATGGCCGCAACATATTGATGAATGGGTCGATTCTTCAGCCGCTTTGGGGGATATTGACGGTGATGGAGAACTAGAAGTTGTGGTGGGTACCGGGCGCGACGGTATAAACCGTGGCGATACGGGTGGGCGTTACGTGTATGCCTGGAAAGCAGACGGTACTATGGTCAATGGCTGGCCCCGTCCTACCGGCGCCAATATGGCCAGTTCGCCCGCCTTGGCCGATTTGGATGGAGACGGTGTGTTGGATGTCATCATCGGGTGTGGTGCTGAAGAAGCCTCCGAATGTCACTACCTCTATGCATGGCGCGGTGATGGCTCCAATGTACCGGGCTTTCCTATGAAGCCATTGGATGTGAATCCTTGGGGGCACCTGCCCCAGCGATTACCGTTCCCTCCGGTCGTCGCTGATATTGACGGGGACGGTTACCCGGAAATCTTGCTGGCAATGGCCAATTCCAATGGCATCTCGGTGGTCAATCACGATGGCACGATGAGCACCGATTATTCGCGCAT
>JAFGFI010000203.1 GCA_016931185.1 Anaerolineae bacterium | reverse complement strand
CTGGCGGTTGACCGCCAGGCGCTGACCGCAGTGCGCCATTACCGGATTATTTTCTTAACCTTCATTAGCCGCTTTGCTGCCGTCAATAGCACTGTTTGCTCGCAAAACTAAACGTATACAATGTCCTTTCTGTTAGACAGGCTGGAAAGCCTATCCTACATTTTCATCTAATTGTTGAACCACTACCATGATTTGTAGTTCTGCCGTTCCATATATAGGAGTGTATCAAAATAAGTCAAGTGCGCGTGCTTTCTGGGATGGGGAAGATTCGGACTGTGGGACAAGGTAGATTTCCCGATTTTTAGGCTGTGTTTGAGTTTCCCAGAAGGTTAGAATACCATGTCATCTAAGTTTATTTTTTGTTAGAATACTTGCAAATATCCTTTATGTATGATAATATAAGAGAGTAGGTGGGCTTTCCTCTTAATCTTCAGCTTCGATTGGCGTCATTTTCGTTCTGGTCACGCTATCATCTCTAGCTCAATTAAATTTTAATTTTTTATCGTTCTAGTCATCTTACATGTCCACTCAGTGCTTCTCTACGTCGTGTTTTCATCGTGTCCTAAGCATTATAGAAATATTGTAACCGTTTAGTTTTGTGAACGATTAGCGTTTTCTCTCACCTGCTCCAGACAGAAACGAGGGTTTGGGTATGTTTTTTCGTTGGCGGGCTACGCCCGCCAACGAAAAAACACCTCTTTCCTGCGGCTTTAGCTGCTTTGCCGTCATCAATGGCGCCGTCTGCTCACAAAACTAAACGTAGTAGAAAGTAAATGAGTATTTCATTCAAAGTAAATGATCTTATACACTGCATTTTGGAGGGTGGTGACGATGAACAAAAGCAAATTGTATATATGGGGGATTGTGTTGGCACTGATGGCTACAATAAGTGGGGGGAACCATGCCAGTGCTACCTTGTCGTCTGGGGATCGGGAACAGCGTGTTGTGCCACGGATCGCCAGTATAGTCTCTCCGTTGTTGCAATATCAGGGCCGGTTGACCGATCCGGGAACTGGGGAAGCGGTGGCCGATGGAGCTTACAGTATGACATTTAGTCTCTACGACGTGGCGAGTGAGGGCACGGCGTTGTGGACGGAAACTAAGAACGTTACTGTGCAACGGGGCATTTTTAGCACGGCATTGGGCGATACCACAGCCCTGGATACCAGTCTTTTCAACGGGCAGGGGTTATGGTTGAGCATTGCGGTTCAGGGGGATCCTGAGGCGACGCCCCGGCAGCAGTTTTTACCGGTGGCGTATGCGTTAAGCCTGGTTCCCGGCGCGCAGGTGACAGGGCAGGAAGATAACGAACCCGCGCTAAGTGTGGCACATACCGGGGATGGTAACGGGCTGCACAGTACCATTTCCTCCACCAATACTGCCCGCTCTGCTATCTATGCCGATAATCTGGGCCTGGGCTTTGGGATTGCGGGTACCAGCAACGGGAGTGAGTCTGCGGGAGTGCTTGGCTACAACAATACCGGGGGCGCAGGTGTTATGGGGGAAAGCAATGACGGGCACGGGGTGTATGGTCTAAGTTGGGGCCAGGATGCGTCAACAGATGCCGGGGTCAAGGGAGAGAGTTATTATACTTCAACGTATGGCGTCCTGGGGACGAGTAAATATGGGATCGGAGGGTATTTCACCAGTACTACTATGTATGGTCTGCAAGGTGAGACTGCTGCAACGGGAGCTGGGCGGGCCGGCGTATTGGGTCAGGCGGGAGCTGGGGCAGTAAATTTGAACCGGCAGGCAGGTGTATTGGGGAAGTCGGCAGACGGGTTTGGGGTAGCCGGTGTCAGCACTGATCATTATGGTGTCGTAGGGTTTAGTTATAACTCTTACGGTATGTGGGCGGAAAGTTTAGGAGACATGCCCGCTCTCTATGCGCGCAACTATGGAAGCAGCGGCGCTCCCGCGATTTATGCCGGTGGTTCGATGACGGTGACGAGGGATCTTGAAGTGAGAGGCGATGTGCTAGGACAGAACGGGACTAGCCTGCCTATTGCGTATGGGTTCGTAAATTCTAATGGGACATTGGCTTCGGGAACAGCTAATGTGGCCACTGCTTTGTATACAACGACTGCCTATTATGAGATTACAATTTCCGGGCACAGTTATTATTATACCGATTATGTCACACAGGTGACGCTTGTATATCCTTGCAGTTACGCCAATACGGTTAGAACAAGTAGTGGCAGCGGGAGGTTGTTTGTGTTGATCTATAGCGACACAGGTTCTTTTGTTCAGTGTGCTTTTCAATTTGTGACGTACAAACCTTAGCCTGGTCCATCAAGGAAAGGAAATAGCTTAACTCAAAAACGCGGGTTTGGGTGTGTTTTTTCGTTGCGGGCTACGCCCGCAACGAAAAAACACCTCTTTCCTGCGGCTTTAGCCGCTTTGTTGCCGTCAATGATGCCGTTTGTTCACAAAACTAAACACATACATGAAATGTAGGGCAGGTTTTCCGGCCTGTCTGATCGACAGGAATGTCCGTTCTACTTTATGAGGGGCTATATGAGTAAGAAAACAGGCGCGTGGATATTATGGTTGGGGATAGGGGGGCTACTTCTCGGTGCGGCAGGCGTGACCCTGGCCCAGGTCTCGACTCACTTTGATCTGCATTGGTCCCTGCTATCCGGGGGGGGAGGAAACAGGAGTTCGACCACCTATCAGGTGGATGATATGTTGGGCCAATGGGTGATGTGGGACTCGACCAGTACCGGCTATCAGATCGCGCCTGGGTTCTGGCAAGGTGCGATTGTAGAAGTGGAGGCCGAAGGCGACGCTTATGAAGATGATGATGTGTGTGGCCGCGCTTCAACGACTGCCACGGATGGAACGGCGCAGACGCACACATTTCATGATGAAGGGGATACCGATTGGGTCAGCTTCGCGGCAGAGGCGCATAAGACGTACATTCTTGAGGTGAACAATGTGGGCGCGAACGCGGATGTGGTGGTGATGTTATATGACGTGTGCGACGCAGCGCCGCTGGCCTACAACGATAACGCCTTTGGCCCGACCGTGCGGTTAGAGTGGGATAACATCACTGTTGGGACCTACTACATCAAGCTGATACAGAGCAACCCTGAGTTCTATGGCGAGGGAACGGATTACGATCTTTCGGTATCGGCGGACGCCGAGTCGCCCTCTGCGCCGCGCAGCGTGCGCGCCGGCCCGGATAATCAAACCTTGGTGGTGCAGTGGGAACGCAGCCCGGAACGGGACGTGGTAGGTTATCGCGTGCGGTGGGGCACGAACTCCGGCGGTCCGTACAGTGGCGTGGATGAAGTGGATGGAGCGGATGCCACGTATTATGCCATTACCGGACTAATCAACGCGACGCCCTATTACATCGTTGTCCATGCTCGCGACTTCTCCGGCAATGTTAGCCCGCCGTCGGTGGAAATTGGCGATATCCCACAGCCTAGCGCGGATACCACGCAGCCCGCCGTCACGATCAAGCGGCCCACGACCTCTGCTGTTTACACGACGACCGTCGCTCGCTTGACGATTTCGGGGGAGTGTAGTGATGCAGGCGGTAATTTGAGCCGTGTGCATGTGCGTAACACAACCAATGGCGCGGAGGGTTGGGACTATACCCTGTCCGGCAACATAGCGCAGTTCAGTGTGGAATCTATCGCGCTGGATACCGATGTGGCGAACACGATAGAGGTCACTGCTTACGACACGGCGGACAATACCGGTATGGCGACGCTGGTTATTCATCGCTTGAGCGGTTTGAACGGCGCGGTGGTCATTGTAGGGGGACATGACGACCTCTACCGGCTCCAGGCGCGCATTGATTATGCGACCAATCGTGCTTACCGTGTTTTTATGGACGCGGGTTTTGGGGCGGAAGATATCTATTACCTCAGCCCCACGCCACAGGATGCGGATGAGGATGGGTTTACCGATGTGACCACCACCACAACCCCCGCGCGGGTTCACGCCGCCTTGCAATGGGCTGCCGCGCGCGTTGGCCTCGATGTGCCTTTCTATTTGTTTATGATGGATCACGGGCTGGTGGAAGGTTTCTGTGCTGATGGGTGTGATGCAAGTGAACAGATCACATCTGAAATGCTAGGTGGTTGGTTGGATGAGTTAGAAACCACGAGTGGCTGTAACCTGGTCAATGTGATGTTGGAAGCATGTCATTCTGGCAGCTTCGTGGATCAGTACAACGCGAGCGGCGGGGTGGATTTTGCCAAGAGTATTTCCAAAGAGGGCCGTGTCATCATTGTCTCTACGGGGCGGGATAATCTGGCGTATGCTTCGGCGCAGGGGGCCTATTTCTCCGATGCATTCTTTTCCGCCGTGGCGAGCAGCGCCAGTTTGTTATCCAGTTTCAACTATGCCAAGACGTCCGTTGACACAACGGGTAACGATCAGACCCCGTGGCTGGACGATAACGGGGACGGCGCGTTCACGGCAGCGGATGGCAGCTATGCGACCGACCGCTACGTCGCCAGCTATTTTGGTTCATGGTTGCCGGAGATTGTGGGAGCCACCCTGGCACTATCTGGGGAAGGGCAGGGCACGATCCACGCAACGGTGACGCAAGGTGACGAACCGCTAGGGATGGTGTGGGCGGCCATCTACCCGCCTTCGTTTGTCGAACCGACGGAAACTACGATGGAATTAGGTATTCCGTTGGTGCAGTTGCAAGTGCAACCTTCGGGAAGCTACGCGGTTACTTATAGCGGTTTTGTGGAGGAGGGGGTGTACCGGGTGTTAATTTACGCTCAAGATAGCGGAGGCAATCAAGCGTTGCCCAAACTCGCGGTTATGCGGGATGAAGTTGTGTATTTGCCGTTGATCATTAGAGAGTAAAAGGAGGTACTATTGAGTGTTTGTACACAGAATCGCAAATAAATTTCAAAATATAAAGCAGTTCATTGCTCTATATCTTTATTTAAGAAACAGGAGGGATGTGATGGATAAGATTCAGAGGTTGTTGGTGTTGGTAGGGATAACCGTGTTATCCGTAATGCTTGCCAGTTCATGGGTGCTGGCGCAGTCCCCAGATCCTCAGTCGCCCGCGATGGGGGATTCCCCCCGCGCGCCGGTGGGATATGGGGATGATGGTATATTAGAAGTGGGCGTGGAGTGGATCAACGACTTTCCCGGTACGGCGGATGATCGCAGCCACTGGGATGAGTCATGTGACCGGCTGTATAACAAATTGCGTAATGATGGTTGGACGGGCAGGTTCCGCTTTACCGATTGGAGCGCGTGGGAGCGCGATTTTAAGAAGGCGTCGGCCGGTGGTAACGAGGAAACGTACCCCGACTCTGCTGATATTGTGATGTTGTGTACACATGGATCCAGTACGTGGGATAGCTTCTGGGATAAAAATCTCAGTTCTGTGTATTTTGGAAGCACGCATGATGATCATCACCTTGTGCCTGGCGATGCCTATAACGTTTACGGCGATAAGGATATGGAATGGCTGGCTTTCGACTCGTGCAGCGTATTGCGCGATGGGACCGGGACACCTTATCCTGATCGCAGCTACTGGGCGGCGACTATGGATGGTTTGCACCTGCTTCTGGGTTTTGGTAACACTATGTACGTGATCTCGGAAGGCGATGGTAGCCGCTGGGCTGACTACATGCTAGGGTATCGCTGGTGTTTGTTTGGTTCCTGTTTTTGGATCCGTCCACCTTATAAAGTCGCGCAAGCCTGGTTTGAGGCAACGGACGACTTGCAGCCTGGTGGCGTGTGCGCCAGGGTGTTGGCGGAACGAAGTGAGCAATTCAACGATTACTTATGGGGAAAAGGATGGGTATCCTCAGATACGCCGACAGATAACATCTATCACTGGCAGCAACATTGTTCATGCACACCTCCCGCGCGGCAATTGGACCAGGGGTTACTGGCCGATATTGCGACACTGCCGGTCTATGAGGTAGTGCAACGCACAATAGACGTGAATTACGTGCAGGAGATTGGGGAAGTTTTTGGGATGAGTGAAACGGAAGTCTTCACAGAGACCGATTACTACTTCATGCTGCAAAATACTGGTGTGGAAACCTATTCTTTGCAAGTTGACCGTGTTACCGGTGGATATAAGTATCGCAATATGAGCGAGTTGTGGGCAGCCCCTGTGGAAACCCCGACTTTACTTTCTGAGCGGGAAGCACTGGCTCAGGGAAATAAATTTTTCACGGGAGAAGGTGAAGGTTTGCCGGGAGCTGCTTATCATACAGGTGCGCATCTGTTTATGGTAGAGGAAGAAGTTACAACACAAAAGCTGTCCCCCGCGATGTTGGGAACGCAGGCTGTGGAGCAGGAGGTCAACCGGATGCCCTTGCACACCTCTCTTTCTTATGGCCGGGTGTTGGATGTAGCCGTGGGAGTAAAGACTACGTTGGGTCGTCTTCAGGTGCAGCAAGAACAGCTTTCTGTTGTTGGCCCTGGGGCACGCACGAAACTTTATCTGGGCGATCTCGGTTCGATGCTCGGCGCGCAGGGTGGGTCGCGCGATCTGCAGACCACGGGTGAAAGTGTGACGATTATGGATGCCAACAAGGTATGGGATATGTATGTAACTACGCCTACCCTGGCCCTGGCCCAAATCCCGTGGGATTATGACGTGGTCACTCGAACCGGAGAGACCCTGGGGTATTATGAACAGCCACACGTTTACGAGCAATTGCAGTTGATCCCCTCCTGGATTTTCAGCGCAACCTTTGCTGCCGGTGGGGAAATATTGGCAGAAAACGTATTTGTCTATATGCCGGCGGCAGCAGAGTACTTGCCCCCGGTCGTCCACGTCACGGCTCCTACAGAAGGCATGGTTTTTGAAGCTAGTGAGATGGTTTCTTTGCAAGGTGAAGTGGTCCAGTATGGAAAGGAACCTTTTGTCTATATTTGGACATCTAACTATGGTGGTGTTTTAGGGACAGGAAAAGCTCTGAACGTTCAGTTGTCCGCCGCGCTGGTCAAGAGCGACGCGATCAGTCACACAATCTCGCTTGAAGTGACGGACGCTAACGGGCAACAGGGATCAGCTTCGGTGATGGTGTTTGTAAAGCCGATGGTTTATTTGCCATTGGTACTTAAAGATTAACTAACCGATTGAAACGTAAAACATAAAACGTAAGGGCCTTTTTTACGTTTTATGTTTTACGTTTTATCCATGCCCCGGGGCGACTTACGGTTGCTGGGCAATTGCCTTTGTAATTCGTAAACAGAATTTTATGAGATTACCAATTTTTTTATTCGCCTTGTCACTTTGAGGGGGGGGATATGGGAACTACAAAATCACAGAAATCCGCCAGGCCATTTCCGAATGACAAACGCCTCAGGTTGTTGGCCGTGAGTTTTTGTTGTTGGTTGTTGTTGGTGGGAATTGCCCTCGGTGCCGATGCCGGGCGCGGCTTTTTCCTCTCGCCCGGCATAGACTTGATGATCGAGAGTATCACACTAGATCCTCTCTACCCCGATGTCGGCCAACCGTATACGGTGACGGTAATTGTCCGTAATCAGGGCAGTGACCATGCCGGCGGCTACGATGTCCACTTATACATTGACCCCGCCGACCGGCCTCCAATCTCGACTACAACACATACCAACCAGACCTATATGCCGGGACTGGTTTCGGGAGGATCGTTTAGCTGGCAACTCGCCGAATACCAGTTGGATACATTGGGATGTGATCATAACATCTATGCCTGGGTGGACCGGGATAATACTGTTGTAGAAGACGATGAGGAAAATAATCTCGTTGCGGTGGAAGTTTGTGTTGGTACGACACCGACGCCAACGCCCTCTCCTACCCCAACGCCCACCGCGACCCCGGAGCCGTGTGAGCCGGATGATTACGAACCGGATGACGTGTGTGCTGCAGCAGGATCTATTGGCACGGAGGGGATCCACCAGATTCGCAATTTATGTCCTGTGGGCGATGTAGACTGGGCGCAGTTTACGGCGCGCGCCGGGATCTCGTATACGATAGAAACCTCCGCACCGGGCGCGGAGGTGGATACAGTGTTGCAACTTTATGCCGCGTGTGGCGCTCCCCCCATTGCTTCCCATGACCCGCCGAGCGCGACGATATCGCATTTGGTCTGGCCCTGCACGGCCAGTGGTGTCTATTCCATCGCTGTGCAGCATGCCATTACCGACTACGGTCCTCTGACAGCCTACGATCTCTCGGTCACGGCCGGCACCGGCTGCGCGGGAGATATCTACGAAAGCGACAATACTTGTGGTTCTGCCAGGGACATCACCACCGGTGGGGTGACGCAGACCCACATTTTTTGCGCTGCCGGGGATATGGATTGGGTAAAATTCAATGCGACGAGCGGGGCCAGGGTGGTGATCGAGACCGGTAACCTGGGCTTGAGCGCAGATCCGCAGCTTGCGATCTTCGACACATGTGACAGCGTGCTTTCGGCCGGACATCCCCAGCAGTTGGAGTGGATCTCCCCTAATGATGAGACGTATTATGTCAGGTTTGAGAACAGCGACAGCGAGGTTTATGGACCGGATGCACATTACGAGGTCGCCGTCACCACGGTAGGGTGTACGGGGGATGATTATGAATTTGGCGGCGGTGATGATACGATGGCACTCGCGCGCCAACTTCAACCCAACGATCCGGCAGAGCATCACAATACCTGCCCGGCCGGAGATGCGGACTGGTTCAAATTTGAGGCGAGCGCGGGGTTTCAATATGTGATAGAGACCTTTAACCTGGGGGTGGATGCCGATACTTACCTCTGCCTCTACGAAGCCGATGGGACGACGCAGATTGTGTGTGATGATGACGGTACCGGGATGCGGGCCGCGCGTATACTATGGACCAGCCCGGCGGCGGGAACGTATTATGTTCAGGCTCGCCACTATAATGCGGGTGCGAGCGGGCCGACCACGGCGTATGATTTCGCGCTTACCATCGGGTTTACCAAGGATAGTTACGAACCGGACGACAGTTTTGGGCATGCCAGTCCCCTTGTCACGGCGGGCGTGACGCAAACCCATAATTTTACACCGGACGATGATGCGGATTGGGTTAAATTCACTGCTGGTGCCGGCCCTTTTACACTCCAGACGTTGAACCTGGCCCAGGGTTGTGATACCACAATCCAGTTATATGGCACGGATGGCGAGACACTGTTGGCCGAAAATGATGACTTTGCCTACGGGCTTGGTTCACAGGTTTTCTATACCTTTACGGCGCCGGGAACCTATTACGCGCGCGTGCGCAACTACCCGCCTAGCCGTTTTGGCAGCAATATGAGCTATGAACTGCGTGCTGTGCAGGGTACACCGCCTCCGTTGCCCATTCCCACACCCTTTCCTACCCCGCCCCCGCCTGTGACTCCGTCTCCCGCTTCGGTCAAAACCTTGATCCTGGTCAATCGGGAGCGCGTGCAGTCGCTCTATGATGCCACCCTGGCGACGCAGTTGATGGAGAAGCTTTACGCTTTAGCCTGCCATCCCCAGGTGCAGGGGCAGATTCTTCAGGTGGAGACCGACACGGCAGTAGCCGCTGCTTACCAGGCGTGGCGTGACAATCTGCTGAGTACCTCGTTAGCCAACGAGGTGGCGAGCGCGGTGCGCAACCTGGTGCTGGCGACGTTGGCACACAGTCCAAATGTGGACTATATTATTATTGCCGGCAGTGATGGGGTGATTCCCTTCCGGCGCACACTGGATCGCACATCGCATCCGGAGAGTACTTACCAATCCCAGGTATCTTATGAGTCCACGCTCTGGGCGGCCTGCGGGGATGATATGAGCCTGACGGACAACTACTATGCCGACGTGGAGCCGACCGAGTGGTCGGGCCACGAACTCTATGTTCCCGATTACGCGGTGGGGCGGTTAGTAGAAACGCCCCAGGAGATTATGGCCCTCATTGACCTCTTCCTGGCGGGGTATAGTCTGACCCCGGAGACAGCCCTGGTTTCCGGCTACGATTTTGTCAAGGATGCAGCGACCGGCATGTGCGCGCTGTTGGGCAGCGATATGGGGAGCGGGGATGTGGATTGTGCCTTGATCGGCGAGGCATGGACCGGCCCTGAGTTGCGGGAAAAGCAGCTCAACACCGTGCCCCGGTTCGATATCCAATCCATCAATGGCCATGCCAACTACCGGACGGAAGGTTCGCCCGCTGCCCCCAAAAACGTGAGCGCATCCCAGATCGCCACATTGGGCGATGCCGACCTCAGCCGCGTGCTGATCTATACACTGGGCTGCCATTCCGGCTTCAACGACGTGGGCGATCTCGATCTGGCGCAGGCGTTCTTGCAGCGTGGGGCGATCTACATTGCTAATACCGGTTATGGGTGGGGTATGGGGAATTCGGTCGGATTATCGGAGCTGTTGATGACCTACTTTACCGAAGCCCTGATGCAGAGTACTTCGGCAACGGTTGGAGAGGCCCTCATGGAGGCCAAGCAGCGGTATCACGCGGAAGTGACGATGTTTAACGACTATGACGAGAAGATTTTGATCGAGTCTACCTTATACGGGCTGCCGATGTACGAAGTCCACACCGGCGCAGCACTGGGGGATGAGCCATTTCCCAGTGTGGTTATCACATCCGGGCTGCCGTTGGCATCCGGCGATCTGGCGGAAAGTCACGTGAGCCTGGGGCTATCCGGATCTTTTGCTGCCTTTGGTGAAACAGAGACTGAGGATGGTCTCTATTTCGACCTGGACGGGCACACGCACCTGGGGGCTAATGAACCGGTGCAGCCCAAATTCTTCGCCGACGTATCCGCGCCGGATGTGGGGCGCGCTCATGGTGTGATCTTTACCGGCGGGACCTACAGCGATACGGCCGGGTTCGATCCGGTTGTCTTGCAGCCCATCAACGAATACCTTTCCCCCACCCTGGAGCCGGACTTCACGGCGAGCGGGTGGTATCCACCCGTGCCCTTTGCCTTGCAAAACCCCCGCGCGCAGGATAACGAGACCCTGGTCGCCTCGTTGGGCCAGTTCAACGGTGCGCAGGGGGTAGAGCGCGTCTATGATACACTGGGCTTTGATGTCTACTACTCCGACAGTTACGACTGGTGGGTACCCATTATCCTTTCCTTTAATGGTGTTCGGGCCGGGATCACGGGCCGTATCAAAGTCGAAGCGGTGGATGCATCGGGCATCCATAAAGTCGTGGTTGTCTACACCTCCGGGAACGGCATCCAGAACAGCAAAGAATTGGAATACGATCCGGTCACACTCAAGTGGAAAGGCAATATCCCGGCCACCGCCTCCACAACCTTCTACATCCAGGTTGTGGACGGCGCGGGCAACGTCGCCGTGCTGGACAACAAAGGCGCGTGGTATCCTTTGGGCGAATTAGGGGATATAGCCTTGTCGCAGCTTTATTTGCCGCTGGTGGTGAAGCAGTGACAGATGTAGGACAGACTTTCCAGTCTGTCAGCATAGAGAACCACTGAACCTTCCCGGAAGCTACCAACATATCATGTAGTCCAAACACGTAGTCATGCTGCAAATTTTCGGGTTGACTAGGCCGCTAGTACACTGCGGCACAAATAGAGCTATAGTTTTGACAAATGCTAGGGAAGGGGTAGGATAACGGGAAACAGCAAGCTATAGGAG
>JAFGFI010000202.1 GCA_016931185.1 Anaerolineae bacterium | reverse complement strand
GCCAGGAAAAGTGGGTATTTTTTCGTTTTCGGGCGTAGCCCGAAAACGAAAAAATACCTTCAAAAACTTTTTGCGGCCTTTAGGCCATAATGTGCTACGTGTGCGGAGAAAATACCCGCCAACTATATCTTGAAAGAACACTAACTTGTAGGAAAATAAAACCCCCTATACATAAGTGTACAGGGGGTTGGTATAAATACAAGGTTATTTTTGATATACGTGAGGTTTGAGCGCAGCAATGTAGGGCAACGTGCGAAACCGGTCTGCAAAATCTAACCCGTATCCCACTACCCACACATCAGGAATTTCAAATCCTAAGTAATCCACCGGGACCGTGATTTTGCGTCGCTCTGGCTTACTCAGTAGCACAGCAGTGCGCAACGAGGCCGGCTGGCGCGCGCCGAAAATACGATATAGATAATCCAATGTATAGCCGGTATCCAAAATATCCTCTACAATGAGAACATGTCGTCCGGCGACATCGGCGCGGGTATCCATAATCATACGCACGGCCCCGGTTGCCTCCGCTTTATCGGCATAGCTGGAAAGGGCAATAAAGTCTACCCTATGGGGAACCATCAATCTGCGCGATAGATCGGCCATAAAAATAAACGAGCCTTTAAGCACGCCGACCAGGAGAAAATCCTCATTCCGGATTCCTTCATAATCGGCACTAATCTGGGCCGCCATTTCACAAACACGATGTTCAATTTTATCCTCGTCCAGTAAAACGTAATCTACAGAATTGGGAAGTAATATATCCATAATCTTATTTTCCTTCCTTATAACGATGGGGGATTTGATGACAACTGCGGCAACGTGCTTCATAAACTTCACTTGCACCCACCAGCATCACCGGATCATCATGGTAAGCGGGTTGGCCATCAATCAATCGCTGGGAACGGCTGGCCGGCGCGCCACAGACCACACATATCGCCTGTAACTTATCCACATACTCGGCAATTGCCAAGAGTTGGGGGATAGGCCCAAAAGGTTCTCCCCGGAAATCCATGTCCAGCCCAGCACATATCACACGTTTACCGGCATCAGCAAGTACGGTACATACATCAATAATGCTTTCGTCAAAGAACTGCACCTCGTCAATGGCAACTACATCCACATCTGGATCAACACGTTGGTATATTTCTTCACTATTATTGACGGGGATAGCCTCTTCTTGTAACCCGTTATGAGAAGCAATAGCCTTGTGCGCGTACCGTTGATCAATAGCCGGCTTAAAGACCTGCACTTTTTGACGGGCAATCTGGGCACGGTGCAATCGTCGGATTAACTCTTCTGTTTTACCACTGAACATACTCCCGCAAATCACTTCAATCCGACCTTTTTGAGGAACACTACACATTGAATTATCTCCTGGAGGATCAGGTAAGTGAGAAATGTCAGAAAAACAAGTTTACCCAAAATCCCATAACAGCAACTTAGAATTAAGGGCCTTCGCCATCCGCCATTCCGAAAAGAAAAAGGCAGGGACTTGTGGCCCCTGCCTTTGTAGTTTAATGTTATGCTTCAGACTGGGGGATTTCTTCCGAGGACTCATCACCAGGAAGGACAAAACCCTGAGCGCGCAATCCTTTCTTCAAATCAGCCAGAGTTTTTAGTCCGAATCCTTTGATGTCGGTCAAGGTTTCGTCTCCACCTGTTTCCAAAAGCTGTAAGACATCGCCCACCTTCTCAATTCCGGCATCGCTTAACAGTTTCTTTAGACGCTTGTTTAAGTCCAACCGAGAAATTGGCAGTTCAGGCGAAGTACGTTCTGCACGGCGGCGAGCCGCTGCTTGTTTCGCCTCTTCACGGGCGCGCAAACGGCGCATAAAGCGGTCAACCTGACCCTCGGTATCAACAATACGCTGTTCACCGGTAAAATAAGGATGACATTTCGCGCAAATGTCGGTGTGAATCTCTTTAACCGACGAGCCTACCGTCCAAACCTCGCCACAAGCGCAAATCACTTTAGCATCAGGATACCATGTCGGGTGTAATCCCTCTTTCATGCTTCTACTCCTTCTTCACAAGGCACATATACACTCACCTGCTTACGCCCACGTACTTGCTCATACGTGACAACGCCATCAGACATTGCAAACAGTGTATAATCTCGGCCCATTCCCACATTCACTCCAGGCTTGATGCGCATTCCAACCTGGCGCACGATGATGTTACCGGTGCTTACTTGTTCACCACCATACTTCTTTACACCACGGCGCTTGGCATGGCTATCACGCCCATTCGTACCACTTGTCTTTTTCCGTGCCATTGCTTAAGCCCCTTTCATTATCTCGTCAACGTGCAGGCGCATATATTCCTGGCGATGCCCCATGCGACGCCGGTAGCGTTCTTTAGGTTTGTATTTGAAGATGCGAACTTTGGGACCGCGGAACTCCTCGACCACAGTTGCAAGAACCTTTGCCCCTGCAACGGTAGGTTGTCCCACGACCACCTCATCCTCATCAACTACCAGGAAAACATCCTCTAATTCGACCTGCTCTCCAACTGTAAACGGGATACGCTCAATAATCAGCTCTTTCCCGACCATTGCCTTGTATTGATGTGCTCCAGATTTAACAACTGCGTACACGATAGCTCCTTCCTACCCGGATATACCGGAAAACCAAGTATATTAAAAATAAGACAGGTATTGATTTATTACATAACAGAAGCCGAACCCCGTGGGATCGGCTGCCGCTCCATTATATGCGGGGTAAAGAATTTGTCAAATATTAACTCAACCTCAATGTTACGAATACATACCCCACAGCTATATTTTACCACTTTCTGAAGAATTTTCCACCGAACCTTCCCGGAAGCTACCAACATATCATGTAGTCCAAACACGTAGTCATGCTGCAAAATTTTCGGGTTGACTAGGCCGCTAATAGCTTCCGGGAAGGTGAACACCATCCAAATGCGATAGCCCTGGTAGGAACAGTTGGCGATTGTGACAATTCGTTGTACGATAGTAAGTATGATCACATCACTCAAAAACTCTAAAATAAAAATGATTCGCGCCCTGGCTACAAGCCGGAAAAACCGGCGCAAGAATAACGCATTTTTTGTAGAGGGGGTTCACGCAATCACAGCAGCGTATCGCAATCAATGGGATGTCCAGACGTTGCTCTATTGTCCCGATACTATTCACACCGAATGGGCCAAAAATATTATTGCGCGCACACCACTTGACACACGTCTCGAAGTCAGCGCGTATATCCACACGCAACTCAGTGACCGGGAGACTCCTTCTGAATTGATGGCCGTCATCGCACAGCGTGCAGACGATTTGGAGCGTATTCCCATCACCCCAGATTTACTGACTTTGCTGCTTGACCGTCCCCGCAGTCCCGGCAATCTCGGCAGTACAATTCGTTCTGCTGACGCGCTCGGTGCGCGTGCTGTCATCATTACCGGGCATGCTGCCGACGTTTACGATCCCAAGACGGTACGCGCCAGTATGGGATCACTATTCGAAATTCCCGTGGTGCGCGTGCAGGCTCATCACACATTGGAGGCGTGGCTAGAACAAGCGCGCGCCACCCTGGGACACGTGCGAGTTGTTGCCACAAGTGCGCACGCGCCGCAGTATCTTTACGATTACGACCTCACCGGTCCAACCGTCGTCATCATTGGCAATGAGCAATTAGGCATCAGCGAATACTACCACGACTTGTGTGATGCTTTCGTCTCCATTCCCATATCCGGATCCGCGACATCTCTCAACGCTTCCGTTGCCGCTTCCATTTTCCTATATGAGATTAGCCGGCAACGGAAAGGTAAAGCGTGATATATGAAATGTGGTGGAACTTCTTGCGCCACTCTAACGTTTATAGAGTGAGATCTTTTCCTAATCTCGTCATTCGCTATTTTCAGGGGAATTACCGATTAATGCGGTGCGTTCACCAGCGGTTGGGTGAAAAGTTACGGCCTAAAGGCCAGGGAGTAAAGGGGTATTTTTGCGGGCGGTACCCCGCCCGCAAAAATACCCCTTTAGACCACCGCTTTAGCGGCCTATTCTCAAGGGAATTCCCATTAACACCGTGTGTTCACCAGCAGTTGGATGAAAATTTAAGACGAAACCAAGTTTTCAAGGGTTTTCACAATTTGTCAATTTTAAATTTGCCAATTTTCGATTTTCAAGGGAGGCTATATGAACCGCAAAACATTGTTGTGGATATTGATAGGAGGACTGTTGTCGTTAGCCCTGGCGTGCTCGCTCACGCCACCCGGAGATGAAACCCCGATACCGACGACGGTAATCCCGACGAAAACCCCGCGCGCTACCGCGACGCCCTTACCGCCCAAACCGGTGGTCGCCTATACTCCCGTTCCTGCCGGGATGCTTTCTCCCATTATCGTGCAGCGCAGCCCCAAACGGGGTGAGAGTCTATCACCCGATAGCGCAATAGAGCTAATCTTTGATCAAGCGATGGATCCTCAAGCCGTTGCGCAGGCATTTACCCTCCAACTCGCCGGAGAGAATGAAGCTGTAGCTGGCAACCTGGTGTGGGCGGATACGCGCACGCTACGGTTCACCCCTGCCGAAGCTTTACCCCGTGACAACGTCTTTGACGTCATTCTCACACAAAACGCCCGAACCGTCAGCGGTGAACCGTTGCGAGAACCGTACACCTTCCGCTTTGCAACAGCGGGTTATCTGGAAGTCGGGCAAGTTATCCCCGCGCCGGATACGGCGGACGTGGAAACCGACGCGACGATCACCGTGATGTTCAATCGTCCCGTCGTCCCGCTGACCTCACTCAAGCAGATGGAGGATTTTCCCCACCCACTGATTTTCGAACCGGCCATTGAGGGCACAGGAGAATGGCTGAATACATCCATCTACGTCTTCACTCCAGAAACGCCTCTTTCTGGCGGAGTCACATATCGCGCTACCGTCGCGGCTGGTTTACAAGATACGACCGGTGCGCTGTTGGCGGAAGATTATGTCTGGTATTTCGCAACCGTTCCCCCAAAAATTACCTGGTATAATCCGCGCGATGATATGACGCTGGTGGATATCAATACCGCCGTCACCGTACAATTCAACCAACCTATCGCGCCGGCATCTGCGCAACAGGCATTTAGCTTGAAGTCCAACAAATTGCTGGGCACCCAGGTGGAAGGTGTCTTCAATATTGAAGGAAATACACTGGTCTTTACCCCCACCAATTCCCTGGAGTTTGAGACCACCTATACAGTTAATATCGAAGCCGGTGTTACCTCTACAGCAGGAGGAACCGGGATGAAGGAGGCCTACAGTTGGCAGTTCACTACTGTACCGCTTCCCAAGATCGTGGCTACCCGGCCTGAAAACCTGGAACGCAATGTATCTCCCTACACGAGCTTTGAGATTATCTTCAATACCCCCATCGATCCAGATACCGTCATGCCCAATTTGACGATGACGCCGCCATTTTCACCTACCCAGGTCTACACCTACTTCTCGCGCTACAACAATACTTTCGTTCTCAACTTTGGCGCGGAACCCTCTACAGAGTATACCGTCGTGATTGGAGACGAGATTGCTGACCCTTATGGCAATCTCATTCCCCGTGGCCGTACAGTCAAATTCCGCACCGCGCAACTTGACCCCTATTTCCACCTGCGTGTCCCGGATAATGTCGGGACGTATGATGCCGCGCTGCCCGCGCAGCTTGTGGTGGGGCACGTTAACGTGAGCCGCCTTAACTTGCAACTGTATCGTCTCCCCGTGGATGAGTTAACAGATGGTTCGCGCCGCTGGTGGGATGATACCCTGCCCTCTGATTACGTATTGCTGCGCGAGTGGCGACAAAATCTGGAATCCCCTCTGAATAAGCAGAGCTATACGGTGGTTGACCTCACAGAAACACCAGGGGGAACACTGGAACCGGGTATTTACCTGTTGGACACAGATTCACCGGATGTGAATAACGATTATCGCTATAACCAACGCCACGTGCTGGTAGTATCTGACCTGAACCTGACACTGAAGAAAAGTGCAAAAGAGATTCTAGTGTGGGCCACCGACTTGCGTACCGGTTCTCCGGTACCCAATCTGTCGCTCACATTTTTCGAGCTTTACGAAAATGCGTCTCTGAGCGCAACGACTAACCGCGACGGTATCGCTCAAATCCCCCATACCTGGCAATACAATGAGGTCGTCGTTTATAGCGAAAACCCATTCGCCGCCGTTTCTGAAGGATGGGGACGCGGCATCAGTCCGTGGGAATTTGGGATGGGGGGCGGGATAGGATCGGAAGACTATCGCGCCTACGTTTATACCGACCGGCCCATCTACCGGCCTGGACAAACGGTGTATTTCAAGGGCGTAATCCGTTCTGAGAATGACGCCGAGTACCGTTTGCCCGACACTGCCAGTGTGCGCGTCACCATACGCGATGCAGCATATCAAGAATTGTACAATGAGCCGTTGGAACTGAGTGACTTAGGGACCTTTGATGGCGCCATTGAACTGGAAGAAGGGACCAGCCTGGGATCTTATCTCATCTTTGTAGAGTTTGGCAACACGCAAACGCAGTACACATTCCAGGTAGCAGCCTATCGCGCCCCGGAATTCGAGGTGACAGTAACATCCGACGTTACCGAAGTCCAACACGGCGATGACGTAAACGCCACGATTGCCGCCAGCTACTATTTTGGTGGCCCGCTGGCAGATACCGCAATCACATGGTCGGTGATTGCCGAACGTTACACTTTTGCACCCCCGTGGGGCGGACGTTACAGTTTTGACGACGTGGATGATCCGTACATCTGCTTCCGTTGCTGGTGGTGGGAACCAACCACATCCCCCGAAGCGATCCTCAGCGGCGTTGGCCGGACGGATACCAATGGGGAATGGGTACTGACGTTGGATGGGGAAGAACTGGCGGAGGCACTTGCGAACTACGAATTACGAATCTCGAATCTCGAATCACAAGAAGAAGAAAATCAAGCGTCTGCGTTCCCCCCATCCCAGATCACCATCGAAGCGACGGCAACGGGGCCGGATAACCAGGCGATTTCAGGACGGACGAACGTAGTTGTCCATCCCGGCCCGTATTACATCGGCCTGAGCGCGCAACAATATGTCAACAATGCGGGCGACGAAACCCATATTGACCTGGTGGCCGTGGATTGGGAAGGAACACGCCTGCCGGATAAAGCCCTCAAAGTAGAACTCTACCGCCGCGAATGGATCAACACTTTCGTTGAGAATGAATACGGCGGCGGGTATTGGTCTTGGGAGAGCGAAGAAACCTGGGTAGATGAGGTTACCGTCACGACGGACAATTTAGGTGAAGCTGTAGCAACCTTCGTTCCAGAGGAAGGTGGTTCTTATCACGTCGTCGCTACTCCCGCCGATCCGACATCCGAAACAGAAGAAATTCGATCTTCAATCTTTATCTGGGTCTCCGGCAAAGATTACGTCTCCTGGCGGCGCGAAAATAATGACCGTATCACCCTCATCAGTGATAAAACTTCCTATAACGTTGGTGAAACCGCCGAGATTCTCATCCCCTCGCCGTTTGAGGGATCACACTACGCGCTGATCACGGTGGAGCGGGGCCGCGTGCGCCGCCACGAAGTCGTCCGCCTGGAAAGCAACAGTGCAATTTATAGCTTACCCATCACGGAAGGGGATATTCCTAATATTTATGTATCCGTGGTGTTGGTAAAAGGCAGAGCAGCAGAGCAGCAGGGCAGCGAAGGAACAGGGCAAGGAGCTTTGGCTGACTTCAAAATGGGACTACTACCCTTGGATGTGAATCTGGAGCCGGTGAAGTTAGATCTGCAATTGGAGACCGAGATAACGCAGGCAGAGCCGGGGGAAGAAGTGACATATACGCTCATCGCTACCAAACCCAACGGGGAGCCGGCGGTGGGCGCAGAACTTTCGCTTGATGTGGTGGACAAGGCCGTGTTAAGCCTGCAACCACGCAGCAGCGATATTTTGCACGATCTCTACGCGCGCCGCGCGTTGCAAGTGACCACAGCCAGTGGCTTGAGTATGTCCGTGAACCGTTATCTTGAGGAACTGGCCGAGGATTTGGATTTAAGGTTGGCGTCCGCCCAAGTGGAGGAGGAACAACTGAGGAGTTTTGGGGTGACCAGTGAGAGTGCAGTTGAGACGGATATGGCTGAAGAGGTCCCACTAATGGCTCCGATGCCTACAATGACTGTAGCAGGAGACCGCGCCGACAATATCGCGCCACCGGAGGGAATAGAGATTCGTGAGGAATTCGCTGATACTGCATTTTGGTCGCCGCGTATCGTCACCGACCGGACGGGTCGTGCTTCGGTTACACTCACATTGCCCGATAACCTGACAACGTGGACGCTGCACGGTGTGGGGCTGACATCGGACACGGTCGTGGGAGAGGGAACTGCCGACCTGGTCGCTACCAAGCCATTGCTGGTACGCCCCGTCGCCCCGCGCTTCTTCGTGGTAGAGGATCGGGCGCAGCTCGCGGCTAACGTGAGCAACAACACCGCGCAAGACCTGGAAGTAGAAGTCAGCCTCAGCGCAGAGGGCATCGGCATCAGCACGGAAACCCCACCCCTCCAGACCGTCACGATCCCTGCGCACAGTGAGCGCAAGGTAATGTGGTGGGCTACGGTGGATGATGTAACTGAAACACAACTTGTCTTTGCCGCTGTCTCCGGGGAATATGCCGATGCCAGCAAACCGCGACTCACCACCGGGCCAGACGGTTCCCTGTTGGTCTTCCGCTATACCACACCCGACATCGTGGGCACAGCGGGACAACTTACCGAAGGTGGCTCGCAGACCGAGGCCATCGCATTGCCGCCGGAGTTTGATGAGAGACGCGGCAATCTCACCGTCCGGCTCGATCCCAGCCTCGCTGCCGGGATGCAAGATGGCCTTGAATACTTGGAACACTTCGAATATGAATGTACGGAGCAAACCATCAGCCGCTTCTTACCCAACATCCTCACTTACCGCGCGCTCACGTCATTGGGTATCGAAAATGCGGAACTTTCCGAGCGACTGCCGGCCCTGGTTGAGGAAGGGCTGAACAAACTTACCGCGCAGCAGAACCCGGATGGCGGGTGGGGCTGGTGGTATAAAAGTGAAGAGTGGAGCAGCAATCCCCATATCAGTGCCTATGCCGTCTTTGCTCTGCTCAAAGCGCAGGAAACGGGTTGGTCTGTAGAGGAAAATGTGCTGGCAAATGGGCTTGCATATCTGCAAGGGGAGATCCAATCAGTGCGCGAATACCGGCATTATCGCAATGCCAACCAACAGGCGTGGCTGCTCTACGTGTTGGCAGAAGGCAACGCCGCGCCGCAGGATAAATTGGACGATCTCTTCGAGAACCGCGATAAACTCAGCTATTACGCGCGTGCTTACCTCGCGCAGGCACTCTGGCTTAATGATCAGGGGGATGAACGTCTGGATACATTACTCTCTGACCTGAACAACGTTGCGATCCTCAGCGCGACCGGCGCGCATTGGGAGGAAGGCGACTACGACTGGTGGGCGATGAACACCGACACGCGCTCCACGGCTATTGTCCTTGACACACTGGCGAAGCTCGATCCCGGCAATGCCCTCATCCCCAACACCGTGCGCTGGCTGATGGTCGCGCGCAAAGCCGGTATCTGGGAAACAACGCAGGAGACAGCCTGGGCCTTGATCGCGCTGACCGACTGGATGGTGGAGACAGGAGAATTGGATGCCGATTATGACTACGCGCTCTATCTCAACGCTCAGGAACGCGCACATGGCAATGCCACCCGCGAGACGATTCGCGAAGGAACCACCACCGTTATTCCACTCACCGATCTTATCGCAGATGCCGCCAATGCGCTTACGATTGCCCGCACCGATGGCAACGGACGCCTCTACTACACCGCACATCTTGAAGTCTATCAACCGGTTGAGAAAGTGGAAGCTGCCGATCGGGGCATCATTGTCCAACGCCGTTATACCCTGGCAGAATGTGCGGAGCAGCAAATCGGAGAATCAACGATCGTTTGTCCAGATGTAAGGGAAGCGAAGTTGGGCGACGTGATTCGCGTCGATCTGACTCTCATTGTCCCTCATGACCGCTACTATGTGGTGGTGGAAGATCCACTGCCGGCGGGCGGAGAGGCAATAGATACCGGCCTTGCGACGACAAGCCTGCTGGCGATGGATCCGACACTCCAACGTACCGGCTCCCGCTATTGGTGGTGGTGGCACTGGTACAGTCGCAGTGAACTGCGAGATGAAAAAGTCGTCCTCTTTGCCGATTATCTTTCGGCAGGCACGTATGAATACAGCTACACTTTCCGTGCCACACTGCCCGGCGACTACCACATCTTGCCCACCGTCGCCCGCGAATTCTACTTCCCTGAGGTTTTTGGACGCAGCGACGGACGGTTACTAACGATAGGACAATAGGCGACACATTGTATACAAAGGCGCGAAGTTTGAGAAGGATTTGAAGTTTCTCTCAAACTTCGCGCCTTTGTGGTGCCTCTGTTATATCCCGGCTTTTGTAGTCTGCCCATCAACTGAAAGCGATAGACCTATTCTTTAACTGGACAGAACACAAGGTTTGTGATACTATCTACAATTGTATGACTACATAACGGAGGATAAAATGAATTTAAATCAAGTAATGATCACGATTGAGGGCGAAATCCTGGTCGCGCCGGAAAATAAACTTAACCTTGTTTACGGATTTTCCTCCGATTTAATGAGTGATGTTCTGGTTCATGCCAATTCAGAGCGGATTGCATCCACTTCCGAAATTTTGCTTATTACGGGATTAACCAATCCCCAATCTGTACGCACTGCTGAGATGGCCGATATACCGGCTATCGTATTTGTGCGTGGTAAATACCCTCCTGCACAAACCGTAACCTTGGCCGAGGCCAGCGGTATTGCCCTTATCGTTTCTCCCTATACGATGTATGAGACTGCGGGGCTACTGTTCCAGGCTGGCCTGCAGGGGATCGGTAAAGTAGCTTTCGTGCGGCAATAATGAAAAAGCAATTTGCCTTATTGTCATTGATGGGGAGTGAGGGAGCGCTCTCCAAAATTCACGAGTTAATCCGTGAACTTAAAATCGCGCCTGTGATGAGTACGTCCCTGTTAACCCTCTCCCCAGATAACACCATGGCAGAACTTAAAATAATGATGCGCCAACATCGTATTTCAGGTGTGCCCGTTGTGCAGGACAACAACGAACTGGTGGGAGTCGTGAGTCTGGAAGATCTCATCCGGGCGATGGAAGCAGGGAAACTAGATACGCCGGTCCGTGAGTTTATGACTACCCAAAACCTGGTCACAGCGTATGATCAGGAGACACTTATGGAAGCACTGCGGCGACTGGAGAGCACCCACGTGGGGCGAATTCCAGTTTTGAACAGCCGGGGGAAATTGGTAGGCATTATTACCCGCAGTGATGTTATGGCAGCGCTGATCAAAGCCTTACAAGACGTATACGATGAAGCCGAGCTATTGCAGGGGAGGCCCCAATACTTTTTTGAGGCCCTGGAATCCGAAGGAACCAATCTCAGTTTGCGGTATCATATCACATCTGGGGACTTCACGCATGGAGGAGAAGCCTCCGCTAAGATCAAACAAGCCCTACTACGCATTGGGGCCACTGTTAAATTGGCACGGCGTGTCGCGATTGCCGCCTATGAAGCGGAAATGAACCTGGTCATCCATGCCACAGAGGGGGGAATTTTGCTGGCCGACATCCGTCCCACCGAAATTACCATTGTCGCACAGGATTCTGGTCCGGGGATTTCCGATGTTGATGAGGCCCGGCAACCGGGCTATTCCACCGCCTCACCACAGATCCGAGAAATGGGATTTGGGGCCGGCATGGGATTGACAAACATCGAGCGTTGTTCAGACGAAATGAGTGTCTGGTCTATCGTCGGTGTAGGAACGCGCGTACAAATGTCATTCAAAGTTTCTCCCGAAGAGGCTGGTAAGTAGTCATCTTATCAAGGAGTACAATTATGAAAGTACGTGAAATTGTGGAAGCACTGCAACTCGAAATTCTTGCCGGGGAAGCCCACCTGGATAATGAAGTAGTGGGAGGATATGTCGCCGACCTGCTTAGTTGTGTAATGGCGGGAGCTGAGGCCGGTAATATCTGGGTTACATTACAAACCCACGCCAATATCGTTGCGGTTGCCTCCTTGCTAGGATTAGCAGGCATCATCGTAGCCGAAGGCGCGCCCGTCCCTCCTGAATCTTTAGAAAAAGCGGAAGAACAAGGGGTCGTGGTGCTTGCCAGTTCCAGTCGGGTTTACGAGACCGTCGCTCAACTTGTCGCACTTGGTATCTAATCCCGGCTGCTATTTCGGGATGATTCAAGTTACCTTTACACTTTATCCCCTGTCAAGCGTAAAAGAGTAAAGGTAAAAAGCAGGGTTTCTGAACCTTGCCATTATTTCTTAACAGATTAAATAAATGGGATTTCGAGTTCACCACCAACCCCATCATTTTTTATTCTGACATCATTCTATGACATCCTGGAGATGCCATTTTTAGTCCAATCCTAATCCGCTATGCGCGAATATCGAGCTGACCTACATCTGCACACGGTACTTTCTGCATGTGCTGAGGTGGAGATGATTCCTCCACTGATTGTGGATGAAGCCTTGTACAAAGGACTAAATTTGATTGCAATTACGGATCACAATGCAACCGCAAATGTCACCGCTGTGATAGCTGCCGCGCAAGATACCGAGCTAATCGTATTACCGGGGATGGAATTGCAGACACGCGAAGAAGTAGATGTGCTATGTCTCTTTGATACACCGGAGCAAGCGGCTCTTTGGCAAACTCAAGTTGACGCCTGGATGCTACCGTTACAAAACGATGCCACGCGGTTCGGCCCACAATTTGTCGTTGATGCTGAGGGCGAGTTTGTACGCGAGGAAACCAGGATGTTACAGGCGCCCACCAAAATGAACCTGGAAAATGCAGCGCGTGCAGTTCACGCGCTGGGAGGATTGGTCATTCCCGCTCACATAGATCGTCCTTCCAAGGGTCTGCTTCAGGTTCTGGGTCTGTGGCCCCCCGATCTGGAAGCAGATGCGGCAGAAGTTTCACCCAATATTCGCCCCAGCCAGGCGCGCGCGCGTTACCCGTTTTTGCCCGAGATCCCTCTCATTACCAGTTCAGACGCGCATTTTTTGGAAGGTATCGGTCAGGTGATGAGCATTTTTATCCTGGACGCGCCACCTTCTATTACCGAGTTATGGCGCGCATTGCAGGGCATCAAGGGCCGGCGATTCTATGTTCCTTAACAAAGCTTCCCGGAAAGTTAGACAAATCTGCATTTGCACAAGTGCGTAATATCACTATAATGAAGCCTTGACTGACCCTATAATTAAGGTTGGTATCATTAAAGGCGTATATTTCATTATAAGTTAACAATCGCATAAAATTAAAAAAGACGGCTTACGTCTTAGTTTTACAGCGGTATATTTTCCAACTGAGATGAAATACACCCTAATTAAACACTGTGAATCAAATCACAATATCGGACATGAGGTGAATGTATGGGCATAGTGACCGAAGAAACTATTCAGGATGAAAATATATTAAGTCTAGAACATCAAGCTGTTTTGGATGCCATCCTGGCGGAAAACAAAGATAAACCCGGCGCAACCATGGTCGTGCTAACCCTGGTTCAGGAGAAATTAGGATTTGTTTCCCACGCGATGCAGTCCTATCTGGCGCAAGCCTTGGAAATCCCATTAAGCCATCTTTACGGAGTTCTCACTTTCTATTCCTTCTTCCGGATGCACCCTATAGGACGCCATAAGATTAATGTTTGTCTGGGAACAGCGTGTTACGTTCGCAATGGCCCTACCCTGGTTGAAAAGTACAAGCAAGTTCTGGATGTCAAAGTAGGCGAGACAACTCCAGATCAGCGGTTTACCCTGGAAATCTGCCGCTGTGTAGGTGCATGTTCACAAGCCCCAGTGGTGATGATTGACGACGATATCTATGGACGGGTCAATCCACAAGATATTCCTAAGCAATTACGTAAATACGAATGACCGTCTTTCGCGAGTTGGCCCAACATATTCTGGACATTGTCGAGAATAGCGTTAACGCCGGTGCAACCCAGGTGTACATTAGCATTGATGAAAATCTTGATCGCTTATCCATCACTATCCAGGATAATGGAAGAGGGATGAATAGTGAGATGGTCAAACGTGTAACCGATCCCTGGGTTACAACACGTACCACGCGCAAAGTTGGGCTAGGTATTCCGTTTTTTAAGCAAACGGCTGAAATGACCAATGGCAGTTTTAAAATCGAATCTACGCCTGGAGTAGGCACGCTCATTGCGGCGACCTTTCAACACAGCCACATTGATCGCCCGCCATTGGGCGATATAACTGGAACTTTATTATGTATCATTGTGGGCTATCCGCGTGTGGATATTATCTATCGCCATCAAATCAACGAACACACCTTTTCACTCGACACACGCGAGATACGCGCCATTTTAGGGGAAGAAATTCCGCTTTCCGATCCAGAAGTATTGGGATATCTTCGCGGAACATTAGAAGAAGGGTTACAGCCGGGAATCCCCGGACGTTAACGTTTACGTTTAAAGGAGAATTCACATGAAAAGCTTAGCAGAACTGCAAAAAATAAAAGAGCGCGCATTGGCGCGCAGAAAATTATCGGATGAAAGTGCGAAAGCGCGTGTAGTCGTGGCCATGGGGACGTGTGGTATTGCAGCCGGCGCACGTGATACGATGAAGGCCATTCTAAACGAGCTAGAAACCAAGAATATCGAAGGCGTTGTGGTCACACAAACCGGTTGTTTGGGGTTGTGCGAATACGAACCTATTGTACAGATTCAAACTGCCGAAGGCGAAATGATAACGTATGGACACATCGATACATCGCGGGTTCCCGACCTTATCACTAAACACGTCTTGGGTGGGGAACCGGTAGAGGCATGGGCTATCAAGTAACTTGCGGATGAGTACATCCGGCGGATGCGGACATCGCGGATGCGGACATCCGGCAGATGCAGACATCGTGGATGCGGACATCCGGCGGATGAGTACATCCGGAGGATGCGGACATCCGGCGGATGAGTACATCCGGAGGAGGAAGGAATTATGGTTTATCGCACAAATGTCCTGGTTAGCAGCATAGGAGAAGGATCGCAGGCCATCGAGGCCACATTGCGAGCCAAGATTAACGAGCTACACCTGGATGATGAGGTCCAGGTGATGCAAGCAGAAGTGTTAGGTCACCCTGAACTAGGGGTAGAAATTGTTATATATCCAGAGGGTACAGATTATGTGGGCGTGACACTAGAGGATATCCCCTACCTGGTGGAGGAGCATATCTACAAAGGCCGCCCCGTAAAACGATTACAATACAAAGAACCCGTGGTAGAACAGCTTCCTGAACCTACCACCAAGGAAATTCGCGTTGTTCTGCGCAATATCGGCAAGATTAATCCGGAGAACATAGAGGATTACATCGTTGAGGATGGCTATCAAGCACTAGCTAAAGTTCTGACCGAGATGACGCCGGACGATGTCCTTGAGGTATTGAAAAAATCCGGGTTGCGCGGGCGCGGCGGCGCCGGGTTTCCCACCTGGCTCAAGTGGTCCCTGGCCAAGCGTAATGAAAGTGATGAAAAATATATCATCTGCAATGGAGATGAAGGTGATCCCGGCGCATTTATGAATCGCCGTGTTCTCGAAGGTGACCCGCACGCCGTTATCGAAGGGATGATCATTGCGGCCTACGTTATCGGCGCACACCAGGGCTATTTTTACGTCCGCGCTGAGTATCCTATCGCCATTCGTACCTTGCGTGTCGCCATCAAACAGGCCCGCGAATATGGGCTGCTGGGTAAGAACATCTTCGACAGTGGATTTGACTTCGACCTGGAAGTCCGTATGGGCGCGGGAGCATTCGTATGCGGCGAAGAAACCGCGTTGATGCAATCCATCGAGGGACAACGTGGGCAACCTCGCACGCGTCCTCCCTTCCCGGCGGTTTCCGGGTTATGGGGCAAACCAACCAACATTAATAATGTCGAGACATACGCGAACGTGCCACAGATTCTACTCAGGGGAGGGGAGTGGTTCGCGCAAATGGGGACGGAGAAAAGCAAAGGCACCAAAACTTTCGCCATCGCGGGCAAAGTTAAGCGCACCGGGTTGATTGAAGTTCCATTGGGAATCACCGTGCGCGAGATCGTCTACGATGTAGGTGGCGGTATTCTCAATGACAAAGCCTTCAAAGCAGTACAAACCGGCGGGCCGATGGGAGGCTGTATCCCGGAACAATATCTGGATATGCCTGTGGACTATGAATCGCTGGCTTCGGTAGGCTCCATTATGGGATCCGGTGGCTTCGTCGTTATGGACGAAGAAACCTGTATGGTGGACATCGCACGGTTCTTTATGGAATACGCGCAGGACGAATCCTGCGGCAAATGTGTTCCCTGTCGCGTGGGAACCCGTCAAATGTTGGAAATTCTCACCAATATCTGCGAAGGACGTGGAAAGCCCGGCGACATTGAATTGCTACAGGGATTAGCGGAAAGTGTAATGCTAGGCTCCCTCTGTGGTCTGGGCAAGGGCGCGCCCAACCCGGTTTTGAGTACGATCAAGAACTTCCGTGATGAGTACGAAGCGCACATCTATGAGAAGAAGTGCCCCGCGAAAGTATGCCGGAAACTGATCGAATACAAAGTTGATCCGGAAACCTGTATTGGTTGTACACGCTGCGCGCGCAACTGCCCGGTCAACTGTATCAGTGGCAAAGCTAAGGAAGCACACGTCATTGACCCCGAGGTCTGCATCCGCTGTGGCATTTGCCAGCAAGTATGTCCGGTCAACGCAATCAACGTCGAGTAACTATGCAGTATGTTTTTTCGTGTCCAGGGGCAACCTGGACACGAAAAAACATGCTCTCTTAATAAAAATCCCGTCTTTTCTTTTTTCACATAGGGGGTTAAAATAGAGCTAACATATTCGTAGGGAGGTTGGTGAAGTGGAAGGCATGCCTGCCAAAAATGGGATGGCCATTATGCGTTTGTTGGGTGTTATATTTGTGGGCATCCTGATGTTTGGCCTGGTGTTGGGCAACATCTGGCTAACACAGGCGGATCCGGCCCTACAGGTGCAACGTTCCACCCGAGTTATTGCCATTCCCACATCTACTTTATATCCGACCGCCGCACCGGCGACCAGCACACCGGCAGAACTTATACCATCGGCAACACCAACACCCGCTTCCCCCCTGGTAGAACAATGTACACCACCTATCGATTGGGTACCTCATACTATCGAGGCAGGTGAAACCCTGTTCTCCCTGGCCTGGGAGTCACACATAAGTGCGTATATGTTAATGCAAGCCAATTGTCTGGGAATAGCAGATATTGTATCTGGGAATGTGATCTACCTGCCCCCCATTGCTATAGCAAGCCCCACGCCGGCCTTGTATTTATGCGGCCCCCCCCCACACTGGCGCATCTTCTATGTGCAGCCTAACGATACACTCTACGCGCTTTCAATCCGCTATGGCACAACGATTGACGCCATCCGGCGTGCCAATTGTATGTCCGACTATAAGCTTTACGCGGGACAGGCCCTTTACCTTCCTCCGGTATTGATTATTTCACCGACGCCTGTTCCGACTTGGACACCCCCCCTCTCCTTGTCGCCTACCGCAACGCCAACAGTGGGATGGACGCCCACTATAGAATGGACACCCACAGCGACGTGGATGCCGACGGCAACATGGACACCGACGGTAACGCAGACGCCTACCCCAGACCTGACACCGATCCTGACCACAACGCCAAGTGTCACACCTACGCCTACTTGGACGCCAGTCTTAACCGCCACTGTGGGATGGACACCTACGACAACGTGGACACCGACGGTCGAGGGGTCGCCTACTCCAGACATCACCATTACGCCTACATTCCCCCTCACCCATACACCGACTGCGACACCAATACCCCCTACGGGGAGTGTGACACCTACTCCCACTATCTCTGAACCTACCGGCACCGCCATTCCTACGGCGACAAGTATGCCAAGTCCTACCGACACGCCGCTGGCGACAACATTACCTACACCTACCACTTCCATTGTCACACCGTCGCCGGACGTTGAGAGTTCACCTACGCCCACACTCGTTGAATAACCCTGTGCATCAACGCAAACGCATACACAATATCTGGTCTATCATCATCTTGGGAATACTTTGCACAAACTGTGTTGCCTGCCAGCCCGCGCGAGTATTTCTGGACGGCCTCGTTTCCAAGCCCGCTGCTCTGATAGCGACCATAGATGCTCTGACGCGCGTCCCCACGTCTACACCTCTCCTCCTGACCACACTTACACCCTCGCCCACGCCGGGACTCCCTTTGCCGAAGTTACCTGAATCTCCCGGTACGAATGGGCATCCTTCCCTGGCCAATTTTTGGGAAAGCGGGCTGGAGGCAAGGAAGCAGGAGAGCAAGGGAACGGAAGAGCCAGGGAGCGGAGGAGCAGAGGGACAGGGGGACGACCAGGGTCGCGGCGACCCTGGTCGCGTGGCAATATTTACGGTGGACGTTGAAGATACCGGGCTGCCGATGGGCGAGTCTGATACGCTAGTGATGCAAAATGGAGAGCTATGGTCGTATCTGCACGCGAGCGACCGTTCGGCGGGAGTGACGGACCCTTGTGGCAACCCGGTCGAATTTCCCGGCTGTACTGTTATCTATCGCAGCACCGACGGTGGGGTAAGTTTCCATCTCCCTTCGCCGGCAGTTTGTCAATTCCCCTGTGCAACGTGTCCCTGCGATTCAGAAGAAGACCACATTGACCAACAACAATATCCCCGCCTGACCTATAATGGTCAAACGTTATTCCTCGCATACGAATACCGGGGGCGTGTGCGGTTACGTCGTTCCCCAGACGGCGTTAGCTGGAGTTATCCAGAGGAAGTCGCGGGCTCCGGTATCTGGAAACTCTGGTTGCACAACTGCTCCCAGGAAGAACGCATCGGCCCGCATCCCTTTGTGCCCTACGATTACGAATGTCTGGCAGGTGGCCCTCCTGGCCTTTACACAGAGGAAGAGACCCTGTATATTTTCGTGGCGATGGGGCAAAACCCTGGCTCTATGGGCTGTTACAGAGGCTCAACGGTTTCAACAACGGCAGAACTCTTCACCCGTTGTCAGAACAATCCCCTCTTCACTGGCGCGACGGACTATGGCCCTTTGGAAGAAAAAGGAACCGCAGCCAACGCCCATTTCGACTTTCGCACCACCAGCTCCGCCGAGGTACAAAAAATCGGCGACCGTTACTATATGCTCTACGAAGGAGTGCGCGGTCCAGGCCCTGGCGACCCCGGTGATACCCAGTTTGGCCTGGGATTGGCCCGTAGCCTCACTTCAGAAATTGATGGGCCGTGGGAGACCTATCCCTACAATCCCATCCTGATTGACCTGCCCGGGAACATCGGCCTGGGTCACGCCGACTTGGTTGTGATCGACGGGCAAACTTTCCTTTATACCTCGCTGGATGGAATCAAACGCAGCCGGCTGGTACTCCACTGGAAGTAATTAGCCACTTTTTCTTCCTTTTCTCCTTGACACTTACCCTATTTCTCTCTATACTAAAGGATAGAGCGTAGCACCGTGCATAATTTCAGTACAGGAACCCAGGCTACCCCGCCGCCGACACAAGAAAATGCAAATCAAGGTATTTTTTGTCATCTATTTAGAATTAGTCACGAACCCAAAAAGAAAGAAGGTTTGAGATGAATCCGAAAAAACGCTCTCCTTTTATCGTAACACTATCGATGTTGGTCGGTATCTTGTTGGCCTGCAGCACCCCGCCCCTCGTCACCAACGGCGAAACGCCATCAACGACTGCACACCCCCCTACCCAGCCCCCTATTAAACCGGTAGATGAAGTCCTTGCCTGTACCTACTACGTAGCTCCCGGCGGCGACGACGATGCGCCGGGTACAGAGGCCCAACCCTGGGTCACTTTTCAGTATGCCGCCGACACGGCCCAATCCGGTGATACCGTCTGTTTCCGGGGGGGTGTCTATCCTATCGAGGAAACCCATCTGACCAGTTCCGGTACTGCAACAGCCATGATTACTTTCATTGCCTACTCCGGCGAGTTACCCATCCTGGACGGCGAGGGTAACGCGGGAGAATTACTGATTTTGGACCAGTATACGTCCTACGTGCGCATCAGCGGTTTCACTCTACGCAACTTTACCGTCTGGGGGATGGAATTGTCGGGTGAGAACCGCTATGTTCAACTGGATCACCTCGAAATTGAAGGGGGCGAGGCGGCGATCCGTTTTACCTATGGGGAGAGTGTTGAATCGCCTCCGGCAGAAGGTCCGGTCGAGTACATCACCCTGGAAGATAGCATCATTCATGGCAGCGAATACTCGGCCGTAGACTGTAGCCCTGGACCTTGCAACGATATGGTGGTCCGCCGCGTGGAGATATATGATACCGGCGTAGTGGGCAGTTCCTTCTACGGATCCGATGGTCTTGAATTTGCCCGTGGTTATCCCGTCCTGGTAGAAGACTGCTATGTCCATGACAACGGCGGCGACGGTATTGACCTTAACTCCCGCGACCGGCAGGGCAGCGCAACCGGTGTCATTGTGCGCCGCAATCGCGTAATAGGCAATCATCTGAACGGCATTAAACTGTGGGCCGGGGGACGCATCGAGAACAACGTCGTTTGGGGAGAGGGTAACAGCGCCGTGTGGTCCGGTACCTTTACCAGCACGCTAGAGATATTCAACAATACTATCGCGTACAACATGTGGGATCCAGCCAGTGAGCGGAACTGGGCGTTGGTCGCCGGCTATCCAGAGGAGCTAGAATCGCCGCCAGTGACACTGACTCTGGTAAACAACATCTTCGCCTTTAACGCTGTTCCCCTTGATGGCGGTTCCACCGGCATTTACTTCGGGCCGGGGGTGACGTTGGAGCGGGAACAAAACAATCTCTACTGGAGCCGGGAGGAAGGTGAAATCACGGCCGAATTTGTGAGCGGGCATGATTTTGATTTCACCCGCGCCGAGATTACCGATGGCACATGGATGCAATTCAGCGGACAGGGGCAGAATGACCTGGCTGCCGCCCCACAATTTCTATCTGACGACTGGCCAGTGGTTGACCTCCGCCTGCAAGAGACCAGCCCGGCAGTGAATACCGGCACTTCAGCCGGCGCGCCGGCTGAGGATATAAACGGCCGTGCCCGCGACGCCCAACCCGATATCGGCGCCTACGAATACCTTACCCTCAACTCTCAGGTCTACCTGCCGTTAGTGTCCTATGGATATACGCGAAAAAGCATAATTATATCCGCTTTCGCCGCCACCAGATCCCCGTACATTCCGGCAGGATGCAAGGATCGCGGCTGATGAGGGCATCATTCATGTCTCGTTCAAAGAAAAACGTGATCAAATCCCTGGCTTCTTCCTCAGACGCAAACTTAAAATCGGTGCGTATCCAGGTAGAAGAGAATCCATGTGTATCCAGGTAATCAAGATACCCTTTCATACCAGGATAGCGCTGAGGAGTGGCATGGCCGGTTCCCAACGTTTCTAAGACCAGAAGTAGCCCCCCAGGACGCAGTACCCGATCAAATTCGGCCAAAGCCTTCTCTAGCTCTACGTAGGTGCCAAGTCCTTTATCCTCTTCCCATACCACCGTATAGGCCAGGCTCCAGCCGGTGACAATCACATCGGCAGAGGCATCGGCTACCGGTAGCGCGCGGTGGTTCCCAACGTCGGTTTTCCAGTTATGCAGGCCCATCGCTTCTAGCCGCGCCGCTGCAACTTCAAGCATGTGAGCCGATACATCAAAGGCGCGGATACTTTTGGCAAAAGGGGCCAATATACACGCCAACCGGCCCGTCCCCGCGCCGGTGTCAATCACGTCCAATCCCTCAAATGACGTGATTTCTTGCAGGGCCGTGAGGATATTTCCCTCATAGTCCTCACGCGAAACCAATGCCTCGTATTGGTCCGCCTGGTTTGCGTAAACTTCTGCTTGATGGTTAGCCATAACGTTCCTCCCACAACCATGCCAGATCTTCTTCTTTTTCTACAGCACGCTGGATAAGGGCACGGCCCTTGGTTTCAGACAGCGCGACCAGCTCCGCTTCGTCGGCAGTGACTAAACTCCCCGCTTGAACGACAATCTGCCCATTGACAATAACCGTCTCCACATCGCGCCCGGTGCAGGTATACACAATATTATCAAACAGGGAATAATTGGGGGCGGCGTGCAGCCCACGCATATCCAACATAATCAGGTCTGCCAAATAGCCCGGCGCGAGCGCGCCCAATTGGTTCCCCATACCGATGGCGGCAGCCGCGTCCACAGTGACCATTTCCAGGATTTTGTCGGCGGGCAGCGCAGTATGATCACCGGTAAGCTGCTTCTGCGAGGCCCCTGCAATCCGCAGTTCGCCCACCAAATCCATCACGTTGTTACTGCACACACAATCCGTACCGATCAACACTCCCGCACCACGCCGCACCAGTTCCCACGCGCGCATCGGATTTCCGCTCAACGCATGTCCCATAGGGCAATAAACAGGGTGCGCGCCGGAGTCCACCAACAGCGCCATCTCGCGTTCATCAATGTAGATACAATGCGCTGCCAACACATCAGGACCTAGGAATCCCATCCGGTGCAAATAATCCACACATCCCATCCCAAATTGTTGCTGGATGTAGGTGCGTTCCTGCAAGCTTTGAGCCAGATGTAAGTGCAACCCCACGCCTTCATGGGTAGCAACCTCTCGCAAATGCACCAACCAATGCGCAGCCACAGTATCAGTAGCATGGGGAGCCAACCACGGGATCACCAATGGATGCCGCCCCTTCCAACGGCGTACAAAATCAAGCCCCTCTTCCAGTTCGCGGTCGCCCGTGATGGGACCAAGACGGCTCATCAATGTGTGACCGAGTATACCCCGCAGACCTAATTGGATCGTTGCGCGCGCCACCTGCTCTGCATAAAAGTAATGGTCAACCACGCATGTTGTGCCACCCTTGAGAGCCTCCGCGCCGCCCACAAGCGCGCCAAAGTACACATCCTCCGGAATCAGAGAGCGCTCTACCGGCCACATCACGCGGTACAATCCATCAGGCACTGCCAGGGTCACGCCCTTTTGTAAGCTCATGCTGATATGTGTATGGCAATTGATTAGCCCCGGCAATACGACTTTACCACGACCATCCATAACCTCGGCATCAGGATAACGCGCGCGCAGCTCTGCCATAGGGCCAAGCGCAGCAATCCGATCTCCCGTAATCGCTATGCTGGCAGCGGCCAAAACATCGCGCTGCGCGTTCATCGTGACTATCGTAGTATCTTCGATCAACAGTGTAGTGTTCATCATAACACCATCCTACTGATTCATCATCGCCGACCACCAATTGTACAAACGATTCATGTGATGTCCGCGCACCAAAAGCAGGTGGTTGCCCAGGGGGGCACGCAATAAATCGGAAACATGCCCACCCTGCGTTAAATAAACCTGAGCTTGCGTACGGCAGAGATTTTCGGCCTCTCCGGCCCGGAGAACCTCACCCTCCGCCAACCAAAGTCTGTCCAGCATCTTCCCACCAATACGCAGCAGGGTGACGGGGCCGGGGGACAGTGTTCCCTGGATTCCCACGCCTAAGCCCGTCTCAAAGTGGGATCGCAGACGATAGTTACTCACCATTTGCCGGGGTATGGTACAATGTGCCAGCCAGAGTGTATTGTGCATCTCGTCCAGCTGCGCGGGGTTTGCCATCCAGGCGGGTTCTGCCAGCAGCTTATAGATCCACAACATCCCCAATGTACTGACTAGATCGCCCTCGCAACCGGCAATCAGTCCCTCATCTGTCAATTGAGACAGCGCGAAACAGCCCGTTGTCTTCAAACGAATCACCAGATCGAAACACCGTACCGTGATCGCGTCCAGGTTATATCGCGCCGCGATTTGTTTGAGGGCCAAATACACGCGCGCCACGGCATCAAAATCAGGTCCGGCTGGCTCTTTCACAATCAGGGCTGCCTCTACCAGTGCTTTGTGAACAGGCGCAGCCTGTTCAGCAGATACCGCCTGTATGGTCTGGATAACTTCTTCCATCCCTATCGGAACCACTTCGGGGCCCCAAACCCGCCGGATCGTTTCCTGACCGGGCATGCTGGCGACTAACCAATCAGAGGATGCCCCAACCAGGCCAATACGCGCAGCTTGTAATGCGCGCTTCACGGTTAAATCATAGAGCGCGTCCACGATAGCGCGGAATCCTTCCACATCTCCCGGCCCCTTGAGATAGAAGATACGTCCCTGGACACCATCCTGGTGCAGACGCGCCAATACTTCCAGCGATGATGGCAAAGAATTGTTGCCGGGATGCGCGATCAAAAACACCGGTTCATCTCTCACCGCCTGACGACGCTGTGCATAGAACTTGAGAATCGTTTCTTCGGTTCCACCCGTCAACACAAAGAAGAAAAGTTGCTGGGGCTGCGTGATTTGGTCCAACACCCACCATTCACCGCCCAGATCCGCAAGAGCCGGCGCATAGGCAGAAAAAATCGTATCAAGTTGCTGCTCATCAAGCATTGAGGAAACCAAGATATAGCCAAAATTTGCGGTCATTGCTTACTCCATGGTGGATTCATAGCGAATTACGACTAATTACGAATTCGCACAACACTTTCATCGTAGCTCATTTCAATCTGTTGCCCTGGCGCAAGGATGAGAAAATCATCCCCGGTCGCGGCGGTCGCCCAATCCCCATCCAAGAGCCGGCGAATTAACACCAGATCGCCGGTTAGACGCTCAAACGTCCAGCCACGGCGCGCTGCCACGGCCTGGGTCTCAAGACACACGGCGGCGCCGTCTCCCACCCCCATATCAATGTAAGCGGCGCGATTGTAATGCTGCTGCCACGCGCCCATCACTTCCATCAAATAGTCGGCATTATCCTTGCCATACTTCGCTACATATTCATCGTACACTGCGCGCATATTTTCTGTTTCTGTCCCCACGCCCAGGGATAGACCGCCCACGGACATAGCGTCTTCCCCATGGGTCCGCTCGATATAGTCCTGGACATACCAATAGGTACCGGGATGGTTCGTAAACTGCTCCTGATAACGTGTGCGCGCCCCCAGGAACAGCGTGATACAATCGTGCGCGCGTGGAATCACCACCGGGATCGCGTGCGCGGTCAAACCATGCGTCGCCTTGCCACATAGTCCATACGCCATTACAACCGCATCATACGCTTCAGATGAAGCTGCTTCTATTTTTTCCTGTAACCTAGCGCGCAGGGCATCAGGGTCACTATGCAGGCCAATCTTCAACAATTCCACATCCACTACATGTGGCGAGCGCGCTGCACACAAGTAGACCACGCGGGCTAACGCCTCACAGGTCAAGCATTTAAGTTTTAGCAAAGGCACTGTAGGCATTTTATCCTTATCCTCCCCCGCGCTTGGTATGTACGTACACCCGGCGTGCTTCAATAATTTCCTGCGCCGCTGCGCTATCCACTGGCGCGTAGTGGCTGAACTCCATCGTAAATGTACCCCGCCCACTAGTCAATGAGCGCAGATCGGTCACATAGCCAAACATCTCGGCCAATGGTACAGAAGCATGGACAAGATAGGTACTCTGCGCTTCTAACACGATGTTTTCAACCCGCCCCCGCCGCGCGGAAAAATCGCTGACGATGCTGCCCACATAACTCTCCGGTACACGGGTCGCAGCCTGCATAATAGGTTCTAACAAAATCGGGTGCGCGCGCTGGTAGGCTTGCTTAAAGGCCATACTGCCGGCGATTTCAAAATCAAGCTTATGCGAATCTACTTCGTGACTACGTCCTCCCACCACAATAACCTTGATATCGGTCACAGGATACGCAGCTAACTCCCCTTCCTGCATCGCATCGGTTACCCCTTTCTCAATAGCCGGCACAAAATGCGGTGGCACAAAGAGCGGGTTGGCGCGATTCTCAAACTCAACTCCCGCACCCCTCTCCAATGGCTCAATTTCCAATCGCACAATAGCATAATGTCCTGGACCACCCGTCTGATGAACATAACGCCCCTCTGCCCTGGCCCGTCGCGTGGAAGTTTCCGTATACGCTGCATGTGGCGATTCTACCTCACATTGTACATTGAATTCGCGCTTTAAACGATCTACAATAATGTCCAGGTGCAATTCACCCATCCCGCTAATGATGGTCTGGCGCGTTTGCTCATTATAGCCAATCACAAACGTAGGATCTTCATCCGCCAACTTGCGCAGCGCAGCCATCAACTTATCCGATTCGGCCTGTGTAGGGGGCTTAACGGCCACCTGAATTACCGGCGCGGGAAACTCAATACTTTCCAAAAGAATAGGATGCAGCGCATCACACAGCGTATCTCCCGTAAAACTGTGTCTTAGACCAATCACACCCACAATATCCCCGGCCGTACACGTCGCCACATCCTCGCGTTTGTTGGCATACATTTGCAGGATGCGCCCGAATCGCTCCTCCTGTTGGCGGGTGGCATTATAGATACGGGCGCCTGCCTGAAGCGTGCCGGAGTAGACGCGCACATAGTTCAGGCGGCCCATAAAGGGGTCCGTCACCACCTTAAAAACCAGACCACAGAAAGGTGCACCAGCATCGGGAGGACGCACTTCGCGCTCCCCGGTAACAGGATGCTGGCCCTCTGCCGCCACAATCTCCAGGGGATTTGGCAAATAGCGCACCACTGCATCCAGTAACGGGTGGATGCCCTTATGATGCAGTGCGCTGCCCAGCAGAATAGGAACCAGGGTATTGGCGATGGTAGCCCCGCGTAGTGCAGCATAAAGCTCCTGGGTAGAGATAGATAACCCGTCCAGGAACTTTCCAAGCAACACGTCATCTGTCTCTGCAATACGCTCGATCAACGCGCGACGCGCGGACGTTACGACAGGAAGCATAGATTCGGAAATAGTATCTACCTGTGGGGGTTCATCTGGTTGGGAAGAGAAAACCAGCGACCGCATTTCCAACAAATCTACCACGCCCACAAAATCATCATTATCAAAAATGGGCAGTTGTACGGGCAGAGGCGTTACCCCCAGGTGATCGACCATCATCTGCAACGCGCACTCAACATCCGCACCGGGCCGGTCCATCTTATTGATAAAACAGATACGCGGCACCCGATAGCGGTCTGCCTGCCGCCACACCGTTTCAGATTGTGGCTCCACGCCCGCGACACCATCAAAGACCACCACACCACCATCCAGCACACGCAAACTGCGCTGCACTTCCGCGGTGAAATCTATGTGGCCGGGAGTATCAATGATATTGATCTGCGCCGATTCGCGCGTCACCGTATCCTTCCATGTCGTTGTGATCGCCGCCGCCGTGATGGTAATGCCGCGCTCGCGCTCCTGCGCCATCCAATCGGTGACCGTCGTTCCCTCATCCACATTCCCCACGCGATGGGTACGCCCGGAGACATAAAGGATGCGCTCCGTCAACGTCGTCTTGCCCGCATCAATGTGGGCGATAATACCAATATTGCGTAACCGGTCAATGGGATAATGTATGCTCATAGTATGAATTGTGAATTGCGAATTGTAAATTTATAACAGTATAACGGGAAAGTGATAGGATGCAATTCGCTATAAGTGTGTTTCATCTCAGTTAGAGAATATATCTCGTGAAATGTGAAACGTAAGCGGCCTTCTACATTTCATCTCACGTGACTGCTAACTGCTAAAAAATATCCCCGGTCTTTTGCTGAAAGCAGCCGTCTGCTATGTAAGACGACCGGGGTGAATCAAATGAAATACGCCCTTTCGCATCATACCGGCAGATTACAGGCCATTTCGGATTCTGGCACATTGAGAATACGACGGCGCGCCATCAAGAACGTCCCCACCATAATCAACCCTGCTAACAACCCCGGTGACCAGGAACCGAATGTATCAAAGAGGACACCCCCTACACCCGGGGAAACAATCTGCGCCATTGTTTGGAACGAAGCTGAAAGCCCTAGCGTCCCTCCGACCTCTGCCTGGGTGATCGACTTGGTCAAGTGGCTGGTCAAAACGACGTTAAGCACACCGGCAGAAAGTGAAATAGGAGCCAGGACAATTAACAACAGCCACACCGTAGGTACAAAGGCCCATGCCACCAACGACCCCGCCAGCGCAACGATAGTTACCACGATCAACTGCCGCTCCGAGAAGCGTGTCGTCAACCACCCGATGGCTACCCCCTGGACTAAAACCGAAAGCAGTCCCACGTAGGTCAGCACAAAACTGGTCGCCTGCACATCCAGGCCCAGGTGTTCTTTCGCGTAGAGTGCGAAATTGCTTTGAAATAGCGTGAAGGCCAGATTATAAAATAACTGCACCGAGAGCAGCGGGCCGGTACAGGGCCGGTTCAGGGCCGTCCACAATGCGCGCAATGTAAAGGCTGTTTTAGGACTATAACGCATTTCCGCGCGGCGTTCAGAAGATAGAGATTCGGGAAGCCACGTTATCACGGCCAACAGGTTGAGAAGCGACAGGCCGGCCGCCAGGAACGCAGGAACACTATAGCCAAAACGACCGAGAAATCCCCCCATCGCCGGACCGATGATAAAACCCAGACCAAACGCGGCCCCGATAATTCCCAATCCGCGCGCGCGGGTCTTTTCATCGGTCACGTCGGTAATATAGGCGCGTGCCAGCGAAATATTACCTCCCAACAGGCCGTCAAGGATGCGGCTGAGGAAAAGCATCGCGAGCGATTGCGAAAAGCCGAGTAAGAGAAAACTAATCACGGTCCCCAAAATGCTAAATATCAGCAAGGGGCGACGACCGTAGCGATCAGACAAGCGACCAATGACAGGGGCAGCAACCAACTGTGCCAGGGCATTAGATGTGCCCAACATTCCCACCAATGTCAAAGATGCCCCAAAGGCATCCGCGTAATAAGGCAGCAACGGCAGGATTAAACTATAGCCAAGCAGGTCAATAAAGACAAACCCAAAGACCAACAATAAACGGTGTTTTAAATCCTTAGATAATGGCATGACTTTATTCATAGATCTCCTAGTGTACAAAAGCTTCCGGCATAGTGGGAAGTGGAACCTGATCCGGATAAACCTGGTGCAATGTGTGAAGCAGTTGGTACGCAACATACGGCTCTCAAGAACTTTTCCGCCTGCGGCCTGAATAAAAACACCATCCGGTTGTAAAAACTTTCTAAGATATGCAAATTCATACTTGCCTCCTTGAAAATAAAGTAGGACAGACAAAAATGTCCATCACCAGACTAGTACACTGCGGCACAAATAGAGCTATAGTTTTGACAAATGCTAGGGAAGGGGTAGGATAACGGGAAACAGCAAGCTATAGGAG
>JAFGFI010000201.1 GCA_016931185.1 Anaerolineae bacterium | reverse complement strand
TTGAGTTATCTAACCTAATTAAGGGTAATAAGAGCGGATTGGTTTTCACCAAGATCCTAATGTTAAAAATCTGTATGCGTTTAACTTTGTGAGCAAACAACGCCATTGACAACAGGAAAGGGGTATTTTTTCGTTGGCGGGCGTAGCCCGCCAACGAAAAAATACCTCCAAACCCTCGTTTCTGTCTGGAGCAGGTGACAGAAAACGATAATCGCTCACAAAACTAAACGATTACAATAACTCAAGGTACTATGAGGTAGCAACTTAAGTTAAATGACAAGCCCCCACAAATGTGGGGGCTTGTCAAGTTTGAGTAACGAAATTACGAAACATCAATGCCGCAAGATAATAGGCAAATAGACCTCATGCAAACGCGGTAGGATTCGAAAAGTAAGAGGCAAAATAAAGGGGCTTTGACCTACAGGGGTCATAACGTTTGTAGGTACCGTGGTAATAGTCACAGTACCTGTATGTATGCCCACGGGTAATCCACGTGGATCGACAAACACCTGGAAGGTACTCAGATAGATGGACATCGTTTGTTGCCAGACACTTTGTGTTGGCACAACTGTAAAGGTCAACCCGGCCGTATGCGTAAGCACCTCCCAATCAAATGAATAATCACCGGTATTTACTACCGAAACAGTCGCCGCAACCGGCTGAGCTTCGGTCACCGTCGTCCTCCAACTCAGGGTTGTAGGCTGTACTTCCATCCGCCAGATACCATACACGTCTACCGTGACCGGAATAGTGATAGGATTTTGTATCATCTCAGGACGCGATGCCGTTACTGTGATAATGCCTGTGTATGTGCCTGTGGGGATCTCGCGAGCGTCTAGTACTACGTTAAAAGCCTCTCCCGCACTCCCCGTTGTGGGGCTAATCGTAAGTGGTAGCGCCGGCGCAGCTAATGTCACGGTCCAGGTAAAGGGAACATCGCCCGTATTTTGCACGGTGACGGTCTCTGTCATCACAGTCCGTTCCCGTACCCAGATCGACCAATCAAGGGTAGACGGACTCAGAGCCATACTTGCTATGTCATACGCTGTCTTAGGCCGCTTCTCCATATTCTTAAGCGCAGTATAAGCCTGACGTGGGTCACCATCAGGGTTAAGTACCGCGAACCAGCTTAGCGGATCACACACGTCTAGCCAGTCCGTGGTGTTAAAATCCAGGTTAGAGACGATCATCACTTGCATCCAGGGCCAATTCACGTCAGCATAGGCAAAAGCGCGCGTTAAATAATCCGACTGCTGTATCGCGCTAACTTGCTGCCAAGCAAAACCAGAACTCTCCCAATCTGAATCACATTCCACCTCTTCTTCGTCCGAATCCAGGAGCCAGCCGAACTCCGTAGCCCACACAGGCCTGTTAGCATCGCCATTGTCTACCATCACCTGGTAAATATCCTCAGCACGCCGGAAGTTTAAAATATCATAACCATAGGTCCTATCCTCCGGCTCGCCCCCATACCCATAGTTGTGGATACTCATCGCATCAAAATGCCCTTTGAGTCCAGCCGCGTACATCGCCTCCAGGAAAGTCACATCGTTCATTGAATGTACTCCGCCATCCCCACCCGTGGGGGCCAAACTTCCGGCTACCACGAGCACGCTGGGGTCACCGGCCTTGACTCCATTGTAAGCACGCTTAACCATTTCCGTATAGCGCGCGGGGTCAAGGTCCCCGTTCCATTGAAAATCAAGATTCGGTTCATTCCATACCTCGACCGCTACATAGTATTCCACCTGATTCTGCTCTTTACAGTCAGCCCGCGCCAACGTAAGGTGTTCGGCCAATGCCTGGAAAAACGCCTGCCAGTCATCCATCTCATCATCCTGGATCGGCGTCCAATCCGTGCGATTGCGCTCAATACGCATAAGTAAATTCAGATCATACGTACAGGCTTCTCCCAACCGCCAATCCACACTTTCCCAATTGTAAGTCCGGTCATGTTCGGGATCAATATCATCCCAGTAAAAGAAGTACTTAAACCAATCAAATCCGGCATCCGGCACCTGCGCGAGATTCCCAAGTGGATATGCCACCATCATCCCATATCCCAAATGCGGGGGCGGCAATTCCTGTGCTGACACGGGACCTGCCCACAACATCATCAACACTACGATGACAAGCACCCAAAAATGTTTACGCATCATTCACCTCCTAAGTTACGAATTACGTTTCACATATCACAAAATCAACATCGCGTCGCCAAACGAAAAGAAACGGTAACGCTGTTCCACTGCTTCAGCGTAGGCCCGCCGGATATTGTCCTCCCCGGCAAAAGCCATCACCAACGCCAGGAGCGTGCTTTTGGGAAGATGATAATTTGTGATGAGGGCGTCCACGATACGGAATTGGAAGCCTGGCGTAATATAGAGATCGGTGAAACCCTCATAGGGCGCAAGGGGATGCCACGGACACATATCTGACGCAGTTTGCAGCAACCCCCGGCGCGCGGCGGTCTCCAGCACACGTACACTCGTTGTCCCCACCGCGATCACACGCCCGCCCATCACTTTTGTCCGGTTGATCTGGGCCGCCACATCAGTGCTAAGGCAACCCCACTCAGTGTGAATCGCGTGTTCCTCAACCACATCCTCCGTAATAGGGCGAAAGGTATCCAAACCCACATGCAGCGTGACAAATTCTAATCGCACCCCCTGGGCACGCAACTGTAATAACAAATCGGGCGTGAAATGTAGCCCTGCAGTGGGGGCTGCAGCACTACCCAACGCGCGCGAGTAAACAGTCTGATAGCGCTCCGGGTCGTCAAGCGTACGGTGAATATAAGGGGGAAGAGGCATCACACCTAATACATCAAAATAATCCTCCACCGGCTCTGAGAAGCGTAACTCTCGCTCACCCCGCTCCGCTGTCGCCACCACTTCCGCCGAGAGATCAGCTTCATGTTCTGCTCCTCTTGCCCGCGTCACAAAGCGGATTTCCGTACCCACATGTGTGCGCGCACCTCCGATCAGACAACGCCAGCGACGTTCCCCCAAGTCGCGGAGCAACAACACCTCCACTTTCCCCCCACCCGGTACTTTCCGTCCAAACATTCGCGCCGGAATCACGCGACTTTCATTAGCGACCAACAGATCGCCAGGTTGCAAATAGTTGCCAATCTCGCGGAAGATGCGATGCTCAATCGTTCCTGATTCACGGTGCAACACCAACAACCGCGAGCTATCGCGCGGCTCCAGCGGTGTTTGTGCAATCAGGTCTTCGGGTAAGCTATAGTCTAGTTCATTAGTTTTCATTTATGGATGAATTATGAGCTAAGATTATGATCATCTACTCTGGAAACAGTTCCGAACGGAGTACCGGCACATAGGCATTTAGGATTTCGGGCGTGATGGCGTTGCCACGCGCGATAGCGGAATATAAATTGGCACTGGGACGCAGGGTGCGCTCCTGGGTTTCTGGATCGAGTTCGATCAGGCCAAAACGCAACGTCCAACCCTCGGCCCACTCAAAATTATCGGTCAACGTCCAATGATAATAACCCTTCACCGGCATATTCTCCTGTAAGGCACGCCACATTTGATGCAAATGTAATAGCAATGCCCTGGGACGTTGATCATCGTCGGCATCGGGGATACCATTTTCTGTAATATAGAGCGGCAACCCCATATAGGCGAACTTCTTGAGCATACGAAACATTCCCTCTGGATAGAGTTCGCCATAGTTCCCATCCAATAATTCAGCATCAGGGGCGTGCGTCGCCCGTCCAAAGAACTTGGCCCGCGCCTCCTTATCAAATTGGATCAGATCGCGGGTGTAATAATTAAGACCCAACCAATCCAGCTTACGCCGCAATCCCCAGGCAAATCCGACCCCTACCGGCAGGGACCACGTCCCCTTCAACAAAGGATTGAGTACCGACTGATTGTAACCCAAGTCCTGAATACGCGCTACCCAACGATCTCGTGGGCTACGGGGATTATAGGGATCGAAAAAGCGGTAGTTGTGTGCCAATCCCACGCGCGCCTTCACTTGCAATTGATGAATACGTCTGTAAGCTGCTGCGTGAGCTTTAAGCATCGCGCGCAGCACCCGGTACGCCTGCCGCTGATCCTGGATCCCCGGCGGGAAATCACCTAGCACGTACCCTAACACTGTGTACACATTCGGCTCATTGATCGTACACCACAACGTGACCTCATCACCCAGCGCTTTAACTACCTGCTCTACATAACGGGTGAAGTAAGCAACCGCGTTCTCGTTTAACCAGCCTCCTTGCTCTGCAAACCACAGCGGATCGGAAAAGTGGTGCAATGTGACCATCGGTTCTATTCCACGGGCATGCAATCCCCGTACCATCTCACGGTAGCGATCAAGGGCAGCGGTATCAATGCGGCTGGGGGCTACTTCCACACGGCTCCACTCGATAGAAAGACGCAGCGTATTCAAGCCCATTGCTTCAGCACGGTCGAAATCCAGTTCCGCATTTTCCCACCAATTGCACGCCATGCCGGACACACCACCTTGTTTGATCCGTCCTTCCTGTTGCTCCCAAGCCCACCATTGGTTATTAGTATTATGACCCTCCACCTGGTGGGAGGCCGTCGCTACGCCCCAGAGAAAATCTGGAGGAAAATGAAAAGTTGCTTTTGGCATAAAATTCTCCGTTTAACTAAAATTCGCATTGCACGTCTGGATAATATACTTTAGAAAATTCACCGTCTCGATCATTCTTACGATTCGAGACCAATCCATCTGGGTTCTCATTGTTATTCGCGCCAGATTGAGATTTCTTTATCCCAAAAATACCGTTTCCCCATCTGTACCGCTACATCCAACGTTGCCCGGTTAGCAGGCAGGGGCGTGCCGGCAGCATCCACCGCTGGCAATCGCTCTACAGTATTGGGATCATACCACCCAATGCCCAAACGATACAGTCCTGGTGGCACATCGGTCAGGTCTAGCGTCACGGTTTCGCTGACCACCTCACCTGCCAACCACCAGGTTGTGGGATAGGCCCAGGCGCGTGGCATGGCGTCATCCTGGGCCAGTACTTGCTCGGTCGCAGGATCGTAGAAATGCACAAAACGCTTATAGTCGTGGGCGGGCGTATCTTCCACCTGCCAGCAGAGCGTCAATGCGAGTCGACGCTCTGCTATGTCTATATCATAGCCCCGAAGTTGTAGTTCCTCGCCAAAACGCACTTCCTGTGTGTAACGCAGGTCAGGAAGCGTAAAAAGACGTGGGCGGGGCACCAGGGGAAGTGTGTGGGGTAGCTCGCAAATGACCGTGGACCGACTGGGGCCGGACAATGTGAGACGCAGGTGATAAGGGGCGTTGGGCAACAAAGCAGGCAACGGAATATTTACAGAGGCGCGCACCCACGCCAGGCGCGGCCATGTGATCGGGTAGGAACCCGGGGCCAGCCGGCCCTCAACTGATCCTACAATATTTTCCCCGACATCTACTACCTCCCAACGGGCAAAGATGTCTGTTGCTGGTGCGGACAACACATTCCACTGCGCGTAAAAATCCAGCGCACTCCCCTCGTCCCACGTTTCGGGCAATTCCAGCCCCACCAGGGCAATATCATCCGCGTCGCATAAGACCAACCCTCCCTTGCGTTCCTGTTCGCAACAGGCCTCCCGCGCATCATAGCGAGTAACTTTGTCCAACGTAACAGGCACATCTACCTCACCGCCGCCCGCCATCGTCGCCTGCAGATAAGTGACAATCTGTAATGTATATTGTCCAGGAGCCAGGCCCTTAGGTAAAGATAATGTCAGCGTATCATACACCCACTCGTCAGGCTGCCACAGCGTAGTGGGCAGGTAGCCGTAGCCCGGTTGCGCATCAAGCTGCGCCAATTGCCGTCCATCAACATCCAGCAATCGCAGCGAGAGACTCCAGTTACGAGGTGTGCCCGGTGTGGACCAAGCCAACTTCACGCGCAACGTGGCAGGATCGGATTGCCCGGTCTCAACAGAGTGCAACGTGAGATCGGAGAAAGTCGCGAGCGGGACCGGGAAGATAGGTTCTCCAACCTGTCCTACGACGCGCACCACGCCTGCATAAAGCACACCCATTTCATGACCTTGAGGAGTATGGGCTAACAATTCTCCATCAGGCCCATAGACGTGGACTTCGATTAAATAGAGGCTCTGCGCGATCTCGTCTGGAATGGGCAGCGTGAGGGAGCAGGAGAATAAAAACGTGGAGGAACGGGAAAGTAAGGGAACAGAGAAGCAAGGAAGCGAGATTTGTGTCTCAGCAAGGGTATAAGGGACGTTGTGACGAGGAGCAGCAGGAGAGACGAGACGAACAGTGGCAGTGAGAGGCGTATACTCGCGCATCAGCCACGTCAGTTCAACATCCAGCGACTCACCGGGGACCGCTTCTGCGGGCACTTGCACACTTTCAAGCTGCACCGGGCCGAAATCCACCGCGCCACGATGTAGATAGGGCATCTGGATGAAATCGAAGAAACTTGCCTCACCGGAAAGAGGGCGATGGAAGGCCAGGGGTAACAAGATAGAAATGGCAAATGTGAAAATCGCAAATAGCAAAATTGGAGAATTGACGCGCCGGTCGCGGACTTGGTTTCGCGCCGACGCGCCTTCTCGTTGATCCGCTTTCTCGTTAGCTCGGAGCGACCGTAGGCCGTCTTGCGCGCTTCGCAATTCAGCATCGACTTTGTCCACGTACTTCTTGATCTGCCAATGTTGCCAAAATACGCCTATCCCCACAACTAACGTAACACCAGAAAGTACCAACGCAAGGGTCCGCAGAGGGGTATTGCGCAGCCGCAGGGTGATAGAATGTTCGCCCATAGGCAATTCCACCGTCAGCCGTCCGGAACCGGACATGGGGTAAGCGTCAATAGGCACGCCGTCCATTTGTGCCTGCCAGCCGGGCCACCAATTCAGGGGAAAGACCACCGGAACAACTTCATCTCCCATAGACCCGGCTAACGTTACCTGCCAGACCTGGCGGGTGGGGGCGCGCGCAACTAAAACCGCTTCCAACGCCACAGCAGCATCCGCAATGGGCCGCCCTTGCCCTTCCAGCACCGCTTCTGACATATACAACCGGGGGACGACAGCCTCCGGCAAATATTCATACCGGATCGTCGTGCCAATATTACCTGTGAATGTTTCATAAAGCAGCAAATTCTCCCAGGTGACATCCGCATCCGTAATTAACAGCCGGTCAGGGTGCAAACGCAGTAACGCGGCGACAATGGTCAAAACACATAAAAGGAGAGTGAGTATGGAACGTCCCCAATGATGTGTGAAACGTAAAACGTAAGACGTGATACGTGATACGTAATTTGTAATTTGTAATTCGTAATTCGCCGATTCACTAATTCGCCAATTACCTATTTCCCCCGTGACAATGGCGGTGAATAGCGCCTGGATCGAGAGAAAACGCCACGGGAATTGGGTAATGGATAGGAGTGGAAGATAATCCCAAAGCGGTTTGGACAAGGGTGTGATCATCAGGGTGGAGAGGAAGAGGCTGAAGAGACAGTAAATGGTAGACAGTAAACGAGATACAGAATACGGAATACAGGATACGGAATGTGAGATGCCGGAATTGACGTTTGACATTTGACGTTTGACGTTTGGGCCAACAAGTTGCCAGAATAAAACGGCTGCACCTGCGATGGTTAATACGGCCTGCACCATCCCCATCGCAAAGGGGCCGGCGTCCTCGGTGCGCCCGGCAACGCTGTAATCGAAGGCAAATGCGCGTTGGACTAAATTCCAGGTACGAAAATGCCGGCTATAGTGGAAGTATCCCTCGGTAAATGCCGCTCCCAACTGCCCATACTTCGTCTCTCCCAACGCCGGCAGCCAGAACCACGCCGTGAGCAAAAATCCGAGAACGAAAGGGGCGGCGATGGAAAGAATAAGACGTAAGATGTAATGTGCTGTGAAACGTGATGCGTGATGCGTAATCCATAATCCGCAATTCGTAATCCGCAATTCGTAATCCGTCATTCGTACCACTGCATAGAGTAGCGCAAATGGAGAAAAGGTGAGTGCGGAAGTATTGTGGGTGAGAATGAGTGCCCCATAGCTCAAGGAAGCGACAGCGAGACGCCCCGGAGTACGGCGTTCTGCCCAGCGGTCTAACGACCAAAGGATAAAAGGATACCACACAAACGCATAGAACTCCGAAAGCGAGTCACCGCGCACGTAGGCATTGACCAGGTGAAAGGGTGCGAAGGTATAGGCCGCCACCGCAATCCAAACGGACGGGGGAAATTTATTTTCTTGATTTGCATACATGCGCCTGGCCCACAAGGCCATCCCGAACGCCGCCAAGATAAAGCCTAATGTTTGCGTCGTCTGAATCGCCACGATAGGGCTAAGGCCCAACGCCGTCAGCCCACCCGCCAGGTAATAGGGTAGAGCGGCATAGTAATTAAAGAGGGGATATCCCAAGTCGTAGGCCGCGTGCGCCATCCAGCGTGGGGGAAAATTGCCGTGGCGCAGATTCTCCGCCATATCCAACACGCGTTGGAGCAAGAAAGGGCTATCCCCTCCACCCCGCGTGTTTACCATACCCGATCCCCAAAGTGGCGCAGCAGCAAGCAAAGCGAGAAGAAGTGGCAAGACATAAAGCAATCTATGATTGCCCGTGAAACGTGAAACGTGATGCATGAAACGTGATTTTCGATTCTGGATTTGCTGATTTGCCGATTCGCTGTTCATCATCCATCCTTTACCATTCGCTATTCATCATTCATTTCCACGATCACCCACCCCCCGGCGGGATTGCCGGCCCAATCTAAAACGGAAAGACCTTCAACTGTGTTACTTTGATATAACCCGATGCGCAGGCTGTCCCGCGCCGGGTCGGGCATAACGTCGGGCAATATGTGGATATCCAATACCCAATCTCCCGCATGCCAGATCGTCGTCGGTAGATACCCCATTCCCGGCTGGCCGTCATCCTGGGCAATCCTTTCCCCATCCCGCAAGTAATGGACAAAGACAGTATAGGGTCCGGTAGGGGTCTGTTCTACATTCCACCAGAGATGTACCTGGACATCTTGCCCCGCCGGATAAACCCTGGTTGTACTAAGCACGATCCCTTGTTCAAATCTGGCAACCGGTGCAGGAACTTCTGGGCGCGGTTCGGCCTGCACAAAGAGCGCGATCATAAACGGGGTCTCGTCTTTGTCTCCTTGTGCTCGCGGTCCCGGCACTACGCTGAGATAGGCAGGATGAGGCAAATAGGGCAACACATCCGACGCCCATTCCGTGTGGGGCCAAACCACGAAGGCCACGCCATCCCCCAAAGATGGAGACGTTTCCACCGGTAGGAAATGCACACGAGATTCTGGAACCAGGAATGGCACAGAAGTCCAAGCCTTAGGCTGCCATAGTTTCGGCGCGACGTACACCGTCTGATCCTTTACCGGTATATGCAGAAATCGCTCCCCATCCCATCCTTCACCCAGCCGCATGTTAATCCTCCCCGCCATCTCCACCGGACCCGCCTCAAACCAATGATAAGCCAATGGCGCGTTGGCATAACGAACAAAATAATCGTAAGTGGTATGGAAGAGGGCAATGAAGAGTAGGAAAAGGGGGAGCATAGAACGTGAAACGTAAAACTTGAAACTTGAAACGTGATGCGTGATGCGTGAAACGTGATGCGTGATACACGATTCTACCCATGTTAAGCCCAGGGCCGGGAAGAAAGCGGCGGTGGGAAGAACACCAACACCGCGCAGAAAATGAGGAGCGTCTTCGGCAAGGAGCGTGGGAATGGTCATGGTCGCCGTCCACAACAGCGGCAAAGCCAGGGACGGATATTTCCGAAAACCGGCAAAAGCAACACCCAAGCCGATGACAAAACACAGTCCCAAGGCCGGCCCCCACACGGGACGCCATGCCAGGTTATGCCGCCAGATACGATCTCCACGTATGAAGAACATCCCCGCCGTGCGCGCCGTATGTTTGAGCAATGTGCTCCACAGATCACCCTCGTTAATTTCGGGGCTAAAGATGGAGACCTGACCGGTCCGCTGGAGTACCACATCGGGATATTGAAGTGTATAGATTCCCAACGGCGCGAGTATAAAGAATGCCGCGCCACAAAACAACAGCACGCCGCGCCATGCCTTAAGCGCGCGCTTACGGTGCCAGAGCAAACCATAGCCTACGATCAGGGCCAATGCGATAGGTGTAAACCGCGCCGCCATATAGGTATACCAACTCGCGCCATAGAGCGCGCCCGCCGCGATCCAATGCCGCGCCCGTCCCGTTCGGAGGGCACGCGCCGCCTGTGCCAGATACAAAGCCGTAAATAAGGGCAGCAATATAGCCCGAAATCCCACCCGGCTCAAATGAACGTGCCAAAAGGTCACGGACAGCACCGCCACGGCCCAACGCGCCACCCGCCTGTTCCACAATACCTTCGCCAGATCATACATAGCCGCCAGGGTCAAAAATCCAATGAAAAAAGACGGCAAGCGCACTGCCAGGGGACTGCGTCCCAACACTCCCACAAAAAGAGTCACCAGATAAATAAACAAGGGTTCACGTCCATTGTTGGCAGTAAAATAAAGGGGGAAATTACCCTGTAACACTGCCAACGCATCCATACCATGCTGTGCCTCATCATGATATAACCCCGGCGGCACTTCACCCACTTCCCAGAGGCGGAGCGCAGCACCCACTAAAAGTACGGCCAAAACCCATACACGGTTACGCCAAAATCTTAATGAATGTCGCGCCATCTACTTTTCCTGCTTATTTAACGGCGCGCGCTCACGCCACTGCAAATATTCAACCAAATTATGATAAGGTACCGTAGAATCGATCGCTCGCGCCATATCATGGGTAAGATAATTCATCCAATAATCATCAAAATCTAAAACTAACGCTTCACGAAAGGCTTCTTTATCCCAACTCATAACACTTCACCTGCCGATAAATAACAACTCTTCAGAACGGCCATTGGTAGAAAGTACATACTTATACTGTCCATAATGCAATACATCAACTTTAGACTTGTATTGCTTCAACAACGCCTCAATCTCCTTTTTCGATGGTATTCCATCGCTACGATAGGATACAACCAAAATGCTGTCCTGATACCGGCGAAACAAGGTATCAAATCCCGAATAAATCTGTTGTTTATCTGTCCATATAGAATCAGAACGCTTCAAACGCCGATGTTTAGAATGGTAATCCATTTGTTGTCCCCACATACATACATCAACATCCCCTCTAAGAAATGGTAAAAGTCCCGGTAATCTACCCCCACTCCCCGTTTAGATATGTAAGGAGTGTCAATGTATACTAAATCATACCTGCCGGGTATCATCAAAGCATCCATATTTAGGGCTTGATTTTCCTGTCCATTGTCGAAAACGGCCTGATTTGCTTCCTCTACAAAATCACAAAACCAATCGGAAAAAGGGCGATCCCAGGAAGCTTTATTCCCAAAAGATCGCTCAACTTCTGCCAGACGAATATATAAATTTCTTCGATGGAAAAGATTGTAGGGGCGTTTAACAATAGCGGCCTGTGCCAATGCAAAGAAGGCTAAAGCTGATTTATACTTATTTTCCAAATAGCGGATATTGGTAATCGTCTGATCTAGCCAACAATTTTCTTCGTCTGTAAAGTAAATATCGTAAAAGGTGTCCTGAATAAAGGTAGGATAGACAATATCCGGATGGCTTGTCAAAAGCCAGTCTATATCGGTTGGTGTTAAACACACTTCTTTATTTTCAATCAATGCCAGACCGATTTGGCAATTAAATTGCAGGACATCATTATAAACGACCTGTTTCTCCGCCTGTTTAAATCTGTACGCCACCGCTCCCGTGCCACCAAAAGCATCTAAACAGGTCAAAAAATCTAAATCTTGGATTTGCTCCCAAATCCAATCTCCTAATTTGACTTTACTTCCCTGGTATCGTGTGCTTGGAAATTTAGCTACGACAGGACTACTGCCAAATAGGATAGGTTGATAAGCATATTGGGATTGCATCATTCACTCGTTTCTATATCCATAGTATGAAATTTTTCGCCCGTGGGCATATCTATTCTATATGAAAACGGAAGATGCGCTAACTCGCGCCACTAACACCGGCATAGATTAAACAAAAACGCTCTCAATTTAGAGGGCGTTTTCCATATCAATTCCGTTTTATCTGTTGAATCAAGTTAACCGGGTGTCATAATGCACGTTCCCGGCGTGTTTTCCGGTTCCAACAACGCGCGGCGGAGATTATCGGGATCGCGCCCGGTCAGAATCCACACACACAAACCGGGCATCCGTTGGACAAGTGTAACCATCGTTTCTACCTTGCCGGCCATCCCACCTGTGACATCGGTATAACTTGAGCCCTGCAAAAAAGCCTTAACTGTCGGGAATGACCCTGGAGTAATGACCGGCACCACTTGCTGCGCGTCGTCTAACACACCAGGAGCATTTCCTAACAAAAGCACACGCGAAGGATGCAATCGCTCGACCAGATAGAAAAATAAGTCTTCTGTAGAAAGAATCGTCCCCCCCAACACGCTATCAAAAGCTACGTCACCAAAAACAAGCGGGATCACCCCATGATCAAGCGCGAGCCGGATATGTGTATCACTCAGGGCAATAATACGATGGTCTTCGGTCAATGCCGAGGCCGCGGGTTGCAAACTCAACACCGGGACTCGCGCACCCAAGAAAGTATCTATCACTATCCGGTTAAGCCGCAGAGCTGCCGCGCTTACCTCAGCAAAACCGTACCAACCGCCCGGCGACTGCACACCTGCCCGCGTCCCGTATTTACTCGCCTCCCAATGACCAAAAGAGCCAGAACCGTGGCCCAAAACTATTTTCAGTGCCGGATTAGCATCCAGCGCAACGCGCAATTCCCTGGCCAGACGGCACAATGTGTTAATTCGGGGCGTGGCTTCTTTGCGCTTGTTGGTGATTAGCGATCCGCCCAACTTGATGAAAACCAATTCTTCTGTCACGCGCTATACGTCCCCGCCACGCACCGTTGTCACCCAGAGCTTCACAGCACCAGCGTCGCGAAGCGCCTGGGTGACGGCAGCAATACGGGGTTCTTCTACCAAAGCAATCATATTACCTCCCTGCCCTGCTCCGGTGAGTTTTGCCCCTAACGCCCCCGCTTTGCGCGCCGCAGCTACCATCTGATCGAGCTGAGAAATCGAGATTCCCATCGTCACCAATAACTCGTGATTCTGATTAAGCAATGTCCCTAAACCTTGAATCGCCCCCTGCTCCACGGCAGCACGGGCGGCATTGGCAATTGTGCCGATGCAGTTAAAGACCATCTCATAATAGCCGGGCATCGCAGTCCAACGCCGGCGTACCTCATCGATTGCCTCTCGGGTGGAACCGGCAATGCCGCTGTTGGCAATGATCAAATGGAATGAGGAACGAATATCAATCATTTCCGGCTCATGTCCACGGACAAAATAAACCGGTTGTTCCCAGGAGATCACCGTATTATCAATCCCGCTGGGGTTTCCATGGTGGATTTTTTCCACTTCAAATGCAATATCGTTCACAACATCCGAGGGCAATTCGCTCCCCAAATACGCACTTAGCGCGCGGGCAATCGCCACCGCCACCGCCGCACCACTGCCCATACCGGAGGCTATAGGTACCTCGGATGCCACCGTCAATACCGCGTCAGGTTCTGGAGCCTGGAGCTTTTCTAACACCAGCCGCGCTGTTTTGCCCAGCGTGTGGGATTCCGGAGCAGCACGCAAGGACACCGCCTTCTGCAAGTCCGTCGCTACCAGGCGCAATCCCGATCCCGGTACCGCCGGCTCTACCCAACACCGGGTTCGTAAATCACTGATGGGCACCGCAATAGCAGGCCTGCCATAAACCACACTGTGTTCTCCACACAGGATAACTTTTCCCGAAGCTGAACGTTCAATTTTCTCGTAAACTGTCATAAGTTACTCTACTTACCCCAATATAAGATCCCGACTGAAGCTAATCCCCATAACACCAAATCCACTTGAATCGCCCGATCTACAAGCAACACCTCATCCGGGGCTAAAGTTGTCCCCTGCACGTGAATAAGATATAAATAACGAAACAATCCATAAAGCACAAAGGGAATGGTTAACATCATCAGATGACTTTGGGGCAGATTCGGCGCGGAAAATGTATACAGTGCATACGCCAGGATAGTGGAGGCTGTCACTATGTCGATCAATTGATCTAGCAATGGCAAATTGTAATGTTCCAAACTCTCCCGGTGATCACTCGCCTTGTTCCCCAACAACACCAACTCCCCCCGTCGCTTGCCAAAACCCAGGAAAAGCGCCAACAGGGTAGTACAAATATACAGCCAGGGGGAAAAGCGTTCGGCAACGACCAACGGCACTCCACCCGCCACACGCAACACAAAGCCAACCGCAATCGCCAATACATCTAATAGCACAAAATTTTTCAAATAAAAGGAGTACCCCAACTGTAGCAACAAATACAGGATTAAAATTAGCCCAAATGAAGGATTAAGCCACATGCCCATCCCTATCGTGCCAATAGCCATGATGACCGCTCCAATAATTGCCACTTTAGGGGATAAATTACCAGCGGGTAACGGTCGCTCGCGCTTGCGCGGATGCTGGCGATCTTTTTCCAGGTCTGCCAGATCATTGAATATATAGACAACACCGGAAACAAGACAAAACAAGAAGAATCCAATCACTGTTGGCCATAGAAACTGTCCCTGGAAAACTTTTTCATCAAAGACCAAGGCAGCAAAAACAAACACATTTTTCGTCCATTGTTTAGGCCGCATCGTCTTTAATAGCGCGCGTAACTGGTTCATACCCTTTCTCCCCAAATAGCCAAAAGTTAAAAACTCACACTTTGCGTTTCTTTGATATCGTTTCCAGAACGATCATACCCTAATCGTACAATAGAGCAACCGTGACCCGGTCACCGTGACCATTAACAAACTTGCAACCTGACCTTAACGAGCAGGACAGAATACCGTGTTACGATAGAAGAAGATTTCCAAAATGATATTGGTTAGATAAAAAAAATAATCGTATGCTCTCACCACAATCCAAGACAAGCGTAGAAACGCTGAAACATACTTATGAATTACAACGGCAGATCGACTATTTCTCAAATGATCTGTTGATCATTCAAATTTTAGATGGAATCTCCACGATGACCCTGCTACTCAATGTAACACGAGAAGTCGTATTTGCAAACCGCGCTTTCCTGGATTTTACGGATGTGAAAGCTCGTAAAGATATCGCAGGACAACATATCTGCAAGTTACTCCACTGCACAAATGTCAAAAACTTCATCAATGGGGATTATCGGGATAATTTTTGTTCTTACTGCGGTATTGATCAGGTCATCTGGAAAGCACTACAAGGGTATTCACGCCAAACCGAGGCACAAGTGATCGCAAATTCTGAACACCCTGCCTGGGTAATGGAACTACAAGTTCGAGCTACACCCGTAGAATACATCGGGGAACGATTTACCCTCATCACACTGAGCGATGTGAGTACAAAGAAGCGCGGGGAATTTTTAGAACGCACCTTTCTGCACGACGTGATGAACACTGCCGGCGCATTATTAGGCGCGGTCGAAGTACTCCCAGAAGTCAGCGAGACTGCCCGGCCCCGGTTGGATAAAATCATTGATATGGCGACCCACCGGTTGGTAGATGAAATCACCACACAACAACAATTGCGCGCCGCCGAAAGAGACGAGATTGTTGTCCATTCGCGCCCTCTGCAAACGTTGGGATTCATGGAAGATCTCGTTGCTATGTACGCAAATCACCCCGTGGCGGCAGGGCGCACATTAGTCATTGACCCGGAAGCCGCGGATATGATGATCGTGACCGACCTCACATTACTCAACCGAGTCCTGGGTAATCTACTCAAAAATGCCCTCGAAGCCTCTGAACCAGGAGATAGTGTAACTTTAGGATGTACCGCAACCGATAACGATATCACCTTCTGGATACACAACCCCACCTCTATCCCACAAGGAGTACAATTACGTCTCTTTCTCCATCCCTTCTCCACCAAGGGCAAACACCGTGGCGTAGGCTTATACAGCGCAAAACTCCTGACTGAACGGTATCTCCAGGGACAAATCGCTTTCACATCATCCCCGGAAACCGGGACAAAATTTACTATCACTTGTCCCCTGGCACTGCCTGTGTAGGACGGGTTTTCAACCTGTATCCCTGACTATCGCCTTTGACTTCAATGACGCCCACCCCTCCTACTTGCATTTCCTCATAGCTCTATATACAATATCTCCCAACTGAATTTTTTCATTTCGTGAGCCATTTTTATGAGGAGGATCCCAACATGACCTACGTCATTGTCCCAGAAATGCCGGAAGAAGAACGTCCCCGCGAACGATTGAAGCAAGCTGGCCCGCAAGCCTTATCCACAGTGGAATTACTCGCCATCATCCTGCGCACTGGCGTCAAAGGAGAAAATGTCCTCACGATGGCAAATCGTATCCTCACCACTTACAATGGTCTGAGTGGTCTGTCACGCGTGGACTTTTCACAATTAACGGGGGAACACGGGTTGGGCGAAGCCAAAGCCTCTCAAGTCCTGGCAGCCCTGGAATTAGGACGCCGGTTGATGGGAGAGGCGCCTGAGGAACGGTATCAAATCCGCAGTCCCGGAGATGCGGCCAATATCCTCATGCCCCTCATCGGACATCAGGAGCAAGAACATTTTGTCGTCCTCTACCTGGATACCCGCAATCGTGTGACCGACCGGGAAATTCTTTACAAGGGCAGCCTCAACACATCTCTAGTACGGATCGCCGAAGTTTTCCGGGGCGCGGTACGCCGCAACTGCGCCGCGCTCGTCGTCGCGCACAACCACCCGTCTGGCGACCCCAACCCCTCGCCGGAGGACATCGCCCTCACCCGGCGACTGGTGCAAGCCGGCAAACTCCTGGAAGTGGATGTGCTGGATCACATTGTCGTTGGACAGAACCGGTACATCAGCTTGAGGGAGCGGGGCTTAGGATTTGAGGAATGATTTCCTCTTTATCTTGCCTCTCTTGTGGCAGATGGTATAATGCGCAAGCTGAATAAAATCCCCGGTTTTGAGTAGGAAACCGGGGATTATAATAGAACAAGCTAAATGTAGGAGCTAGATATGCTAGATCAACTGCTGGAAATATTGCCGCGTATTGTCACCATCCTGGTATTAGTTACTGCCGTCTTTATCACCAGTTTGTGGCTGGGAATGGTGTTATGGGCTTTCCGTGATATTCGTTCCCGCACGCGGGATATTGTCGCCCAGCTTTTAGGCACCTTGATGGTTGCCGTACTCACTGTGCCGGGGTTGATTATCTACTTCCTGGTACGGCCCCGCGAGACGCTTACCGAAGCCTATGAGCATGCCCTTGAACAGGAAGCCCTGCTCCAGGCTATAGAGGAACCCGAAGCCTGCCCTTCGTGTGGCGCCAAAGTACGCAGTACTTTCCTTTACTGTCCCTATTGCCACACCCAACTCAAAAAACCATGCGCGGCCTGTAATTCGATCCTGGAATTGGAATGGAACCTCTGTCCCTACTGCGGCACGTCCCAAGGCACACAAGTCCTCGAACCGGTGATGAGCAGTGAGGATGCATAACCATTCAAAGACCGGCTTATCTTTTTCTTCTAGAGATCTTCCTCCCGCACGGTATGCACCTTGAGCATATTCGTCACGCCATGCACCTCCAGCGGAATTCCGGCGGTTAAAATAACGTTATCTCCCACCCTGGCATACCCGCGCCCGGTTGCAGCTCCGACCATAAACTGGAGCATCTCGTCGGTGTTGGTAAACGCAGTCACGAGGATCGGGATGACGCCCCACACCAGTTGTAGCCGCCGCGCCGTCTCCTCGAACGGCGTGATCCCCAACAGGGGAGCTTGGGGCCGGTGCCGCGCCACCATTCGCGGCGTGCGTCCCGATTCGGTCGAAGTCAGAATTGCCGTCGCGTTGGATGCCTGGGCAATCACCACGGTCGCCCGGCTTACGGCGGTAGAAATCAAGGTTGGATTAGGCAATTCGTGCGCCCACGGGGTGTAATCCAACAACTGATTGTAGGGGAAAGTGTCCGAAGCCTCCACACTTTCCGCAATGCGCGCCATCATCTGCACTGCCGCCACCGGGTATTTGCCCACCGACGTTTCGCCGGACAACATCACCGCATCGCTACCGTCGAGAATCGCATTTGCCACATCCGAAGCCTCGGCGCGGGTTGGGCGCGGTGCTTCGATCATAGATTGTAACATCTGGGTGGCCGTAATCACCGGCTTGCTTAGCCTGTTACACAGGCTAATGATGTGTTTTTGTACCAGGGGCACGCGCTCCGGGGCAGTCTCAACCCCCAAATCGCCACGCGCCACCATTACCGCGTCCGCTGCGCGCACAATGGCATCCAAATCCTCCAATGCCTCCGGTTTTTCAATCTTGGCAACGATGCCGGGAATATAGTGCGGGTTCTCACCCACATGGCGCGTTTCAGGCACGCGCGCGTGTCCCCGTAAAAATGCGCGCAGTTCCTCTACCTCCACCGCCCGGCGTACAAATGAGAGCGCGAGATAATCCAGGTCTAATTCTAACGCCAGGAGGGCATCGGACTTATCTTTTTCGGTAAGGGCGGATATTTTCAGCGCGACGCCGGGCAGGTTTACCCCCTTATGAGAAGTCAACCATCCCCCAACACAAACGCGACAGCGAAGGGTGATAGGCGTCACTGCCACAACTTCCAATTCCAACGCCCCATCATCTAATAACAACCGGTTGCCGGGAGCCACATCGGGAATAATATCCGGGTGGGGGAATGGAATTTCGCGCTGTAGATCGGTAACCGGGCCGGACGTTAATATCACTTCCTCGCCCGTTTGCAACAGCACACCACTCTCCGGAAGCCTGCCCACGCGGATTTTTGGCCCTTGCAGATCCCCCATCAGTGCCACATAGCGGCCTTCTTCCGCCGCCGCCTGGCGCACCAATGCCGCCGTTTCCCGTTTATTTTCGGATGTCCCGTGTGAAAAATTCAGCCGCGCCACCGTCATTCCCGCGCGAACCATCTCGCGAAGCACTGCCAGGCTTTCGGTTGCCGGGCCGAGCGTACATACAATTTTTGTTAATGGCATGGTTTCTCCTCCATATATGACCTAAGTTGCCACCTGCATATCAAAATACATTCTTACGCACAGCGCAAATCTTGTCAAGTGAGAGACAGTTTACGCTAACCACACCGGTGTATAACCGGAAGAGACAACTTCGGTCAATAGACCAAGATATTGTCCTCTTTGCCAACTGTTAAAATCGTGCTATAATGCTTATTGCAATCAATTGCAAATACTAATAGAGGCAATAATGTCCTGCGAAAAGTTATTACAGCAAAATCTGCGACAACGAGGGTTACGTCTCACCCCTCAACGCGAGTTGGTGTTGTCGGTATTGCATCAGTTGGAAGCTCCCGCCACTGTAGATGAAATCTATGCGCGTGTCCACACGCGCAGTAGCAGTGTGGATATTTCCACCATCTACCGCACCCTCGAACTGTTTCAAGAATTCCAACTGGTCGAGAGCTTTGATCCCGGGGATGGGATACGGCGTTATGAACACCTGGGACATGAGGCTCCCCACCACCACCTGGTTTGCCAGATCTGTAACAAAGTCATTCCTATTCCACTGACAGAACTTGAGGATCTCAATGATTATCTGACAAAAACCTATGGCTTTGTACTTAGCGAAGGATTAACGCTTCCGGGCACTTGCAAGCATTGCAACGAAACCGCGCAATAAAACACCGCGGCTATTTTTATCATCATAAGGAGAAAAATATGTTAGCTTCCCCCGTGCCAATGCATATTCCAGATGGTTTTCTTTCCGTTGCTGTTTCATTGATTTTATGGGTGGTTTCAGCCGGTATCATCGCTTACGCCCTCAAGCGGGTCAACGATGACTTGGGCGAGCGACAGGTTCCGTTGATGGGCGTGCTGGCGGCCTGTATCTTTGCCGGGCAAATGCTCAACTTCTCTGTGACTGGCGGCACCTCAGGGCACTTGATGGGCGCGGCCCTGGCGACGATTCTATTGGGACCGTGGGCCGGAATCCTGGTTATGACATGTGTGGTTAGCATCCAGGCTCTCATTTTCCAGGACGGTGGTCTACTGGTCCTGGGTGCAAATCTTTTCAACATGGGCATTGTAGGCGTAACGGTGGCCTATTTTACTGAGCGCACTGCCCGCAAATTCGCCGGTGACACCTCTTGGGGATTGTTCGCGCGCGGGTTTGTGGCAGGGTGGCTCTCGATTTTTGTCGCGTCGTTGGCCTGCGCGCTTCAACTCGCGCTGTCGGGCACATCACCCGCCAATATTGCCATTCCCGCAATGGCAGGGATTCACGCGCTGATTGGTATAGGTGAAGGGTTGATTACTGCCGGCGCATTGGCATTCCTGTATGCAACCCGACGCGAGTTACTAACGGTCGGTGACGCCCAACCTGTAGGCGGCAAGATGGTCTGGATAGCCGGATTGGTCATCGCGGGCTTGTTGGCAATTATATCTCCGCTGGCCTCCGCGCATCCTGATGGGTTGGAATGGGTAGCAGAACAAAAGGGATTTCTTGATACCGCGCAAGAGCCCCTATATGCTATCATTCCCGATTATGTACTGCCGGGTATCTCCAACGAGGCATTAGCCACTATCCTGGCCGGCATCGTGGGCGCACTGCTCGTGTTCGGCGCGGCAATTGGCGTCGCCTATATGCGCCGCAAACGTCAAATGCTCACGGGATAAAAACTGAGAACAACATATTAAGGTAACGTGAAACGTGACACGTCATCCGTCACGTTTCACGTTTTAATCTATGTACTCTATTCTTGATCCTTATCGTCCACAAAACAGCCTGCTCCATCAGCTTGACCCGCGCGTGAAGCTGATGTTGACACTAGGCTTTATCCTGACAACGGCATTGACGCCGCCGGGCGCGTGGCCGATCTACATACTGCTGTGTTCTATCGTGATCGCGGCGATTGTGTTCTCTGAACTGGGACTCAGGTACGTGTGGACACGCGCACTGCTGGTGCTGCCGTTTTCACTGGCTGCATTACCTATATTGTTTACAACCGAAGGCACACCCCTGGTTTCGCTGGCAATTTTGACGATAACGTGGGAAGGCCTGGAAAACTTGCTCAGTATCGTACTCAAATCCTGGCTATCGGTGCAGGCTGCCATTCTTCTAACATCCAGTACCCCGTTTCCTCATTTGTTGGCCGCAATGCGCGCTCTGCATATTCCCCGGTTGTTGGTTGCCATTGTGGGTCTGATGTGGCGTTATTTGTTTGTATTGGTGGATGAGGCACAACGATTGCTGCGCGCGCGCACATCCCGCAGCACGGTCGTTCCAGGTAGACGGGCCGGCGGGACACTTGTATGGCGCGCGCGGGTTACCGGGGGAATGGTGGGGAATCTTTTCCTGCGCGCCTTTGATCGCGCCGACCGCATTTATGCCGCGATGCTCGCGCGGGGATATAACGGTGATGTTCGCGCCCTTCCACTTCCTCCCTTGGGGCAACAAAAATGGTGGTTGGGTGCATCTATCGGGGGCTTGAGTTTTTTGCCACTCATAGGGTATTTATTATACGGCTAAGCTCCTTCGAAAATAGCAAATTACGAATTACGAATTCAATTTTCATTCTACTGCTGGTGAACGCACCGCGTTAATGGGTAATTCCCTGGCTAATAAAAAAACATGCAACATACGATTGAAGTTAATCATCTATCTTATACCTACCCGGATGGACGTCGTGCCCTCCGGGACATTTCTTTTACTATCAATGCGGGAGAAAAAGTCGCGCTGGTTGGACCCAATGGCGCGGGAAAATCCACGCTGCTGCTGCACCTCAATGGTATCCTGTCTCCACAGGCAGGTGAGGTCTATGTATGTGGCATGGATGTAGGGAATGGCAATTTAGGACAAGTGCGCGCTGCGATTGGCATTGTCTTCCAGAACCCGGATGATCAACTCTTTTCTCCCACCGTTTTTGACGATGTAGCGTATGGCCTGCTTTATCAAGGAGTGCCGGAAACCGAAGTGCGCGCGCGGGTGGCGCGCGCATTAGCGACAGTAGATATGGAGGATTACGCCGAACGTGTCCCCCACCGGCTGAGTCCGGGAGAAAAGAAACGCGTCGCCATTGCTACTGTACTGGCAATGGATCCTCAAATCCTTATCCTGGATGAACCTACCGCCGGATTAGACCCGCGTGGGCAACGAAGTTTTGCCGCCCTACTTCGAAAACTCCCTCAAACAATGCTCATTACCACCCACGATATGCGTCTCGTCCGGGAAATCCTTCCCCGTACCCTTGTTTTGGACAATGGGTGCATAGCTGCAGATGGGATGACAGAACACATTCTGAACGATACTGCCCTCCTTACCACACACGGACTAGCGTAATCGTATGCGTTTAGTTTTGTGAGCAAACAGCGCCATTGACGGCGGCTAAAGCCGCAGGAAAGGTGTGTTTTTTCGCCGGCGGACTACGCCCGCCAGCGAAAAAACACACTTAAACACGTTTTCTGTCTGGAGCATGTGACAGAAAACGGTAATCACTCACAAAACTAAACGGTTACGTGTAATCTAGCTGGCCCCTTATACGGATCTATTCCCCGGCTTTTTACAGAGTATCACGCATACTCGTCCTCGAACACTTTTTTGTTAACTCACATTTTAAACAAAATACGCGCCAATCACACATTAAAAATATTCATCAAAAACCGGCTACATTATCATAATTTTTATATTTGATAACAACGCATCTTAAGGTAATATAAGCCTAGTTGGAAACAAGCAATACCCAGGAAAAGGCAAAATCTGTAGTTGTTGTTGGTACCCTTTCTCCAACTCAAGATAAGATTGGCGTTTTACTTATGTGCCTCAAATACAGTAACCTATAGCTAATGGGTGCTTGAAATTTGGAAAACTTAAAGAGAAAATTATGAATTTGACGCCAGATAATATAATCCCTGCTAACAGATCGACACAGATAGTGCTCGTTATTGATGATACTCCTGCCAATTTGGAAACCATGACCGATTACCTGGAAACATTTGGTCTGGAAATCGTGGTCGCCCAAAACGGTAACAGTGGAATTGAACGCGCGCACTATGTTCAGCCCGATCTGATTTTATTGGATGTTATACTGCCGGGAATAGATGGATTTGAGGTTTGCCGGCGGCTGAAAGCAGATGCTACTACGCGGGATATTCCCATCATCTTTATGACTGCGCTCACAGAAACCGAACACAAAGTCCAGGCATTTCAGGCCGGAGCCGTTGATTATATTACCAAGCCATTTCAGAAGGAAGAAGTTCTGGCGCGGGTGCGCACCCATCTACGTCTACACGCGTTGAACCAACAGTTGGAACAAAAAGTGCAAGAACGGACAGCAGCATTAGTGCATGCCAACCAGCAATTAGAAAAGGAGATCGCGAGACACAAACGCTCAGACGCAGCACTTCTGGAATCAGAGGAACGCTTTCGCCGTCTGGCGGAGAATGCCAGGGATATGATTTACCGTATGACGCTGCCCGATGGCAAATACGAATATATCAGCCCGGCAGCCCTGGACTTATTTGGATACACGCCGGAAGAATTTTATGAGTCGCCATTCTTAATCAAACATGTTATACATCCCGGTTGGGTGGACTATTTTGAGGAGCAATGGGCAAATCTCCTGGCGGGTCAGGCACCCCCATCTTATGAATACCAAGTTATTCATAAACCAGGGGAAGCGAAGTGGTTAAATCAACGTAATGTCTTAATTTGTGACGAAAATGGACATCCTGTCGCTATTGAAGGTATTGTTACAGATATCACTGCGCGTAAACGCGCGGAGGAAGAGGGCGTGCGTCTGTTAGCAGAACTCCAGGAATACGCCCGGCGCGTGCAACAAATCATTGATACAGTCCCCGAAGGCGTTGTGTTGCTGGATGCCAATGCACAGGTGGTGTCGGCCAATCCAATGGCCGTGAGCGACTTACAAGTCCTGGCAAATGCTAAAGTAGGTGATACGCTTACGCGTTTGGGGGAAAAGCCATTGACAGATATATTGACTTCTCCACCCAAAGGCTTATGGCATGAAATGAACATAGAGCATCGCGTCTTCCAGATTATCGCGCGGTCGATCGAGATCGGGCCAACGTTAGAAGGGTGGGTGTTGGTTATCCGGGACGTCACCCGACAACGCGAGGTTGATCGCCGCGTCCAACAACAGGAACGGTTGGCCGCCGTGGGACAATTGGCAGCAGGGATTGCCCACGACTTTAACAACATTATGGCGACGATAGTTCTCTACGCACAGATGTCGGCACGCGCTGACGGTGTTCCCGAACGCATACGGGAGCGGCTGTCAACCATCAATCAACAGGCCCAATACGCAAGTAACTTAATCCGGCAAATCCTGGACTTCAGCCGTCGCGCGGTCGTTGAACGCCGTTCGATAGACTTGCTTCCCTTCTTAAAAGCACAAGTGCAACTCCTGGAACGCACTCTGCCGGAGAACATCCACATAAAACTAGATTACGGCCCGGAAGAGTACGTCATCGACGCCGATTTGACCAGCATGCAGCAGATGCTTATGAACCTGTCCGTCAATGCGCGAGATGCGATGCCCCAGGGAGGGAGCCTGCATATTGGACTGGAACGACTCCATATAGACAAGGTGTCCCAAGCTCCGGTTCTGAAAATGCAGCCTGGAGATTGGATAGGGTTGCGTATATCGGATACCGGGATGGGGATTCCGCGCGATCTCCAGGATCGCATCTTCGAGCCTTTCTTTACCACTAAACCCCCAGGACAGGGAAGTGGGCTAGGTCTGGCCCAGGTTCATGGCATTGTGGGCATCCACGAGGGACACATCACCGTAGAGTCTCAAGTGAACGTTGGTACTACCTTCAATATCTATTTTCCCGCCCTCTCCTTGCAAGCTCCCATACTTCCCGAGATCCCCGCGGATACACTGACTCAAGGACACAACGAAGTCATTCTCATTGTAGAAGATAATGAGACGGCACGTCTCGCGCTAGTTGAAAGTTTGGAACAACTCAACTATCGCGTGTTAGAAGCTGCGGATGGCAAGGAAGCCCTCAAGCTATTAACGCGTCCCGAGGAACAGATTGACCTGGTGCTGAGCGACGTTATTATGCCGGAGATGGGGGGCATCGCGTTGCTGCACGCTCTGCGCAAGCGCAACCTGAGAGTCCCCATATTGCTCTTGACGGGCCATCCTATGGAAAATGAATTAGAAGCTCTACATACTTCAGAAAAAGATACCCGGCAAGTAGCCTGGATGCTCAAGCCGCCGAGTATTGAGAAACTGACGGAAACTATTGCGCAGATGTTGAGTGATACGATAAAAACATAACAGATTACAAAAAAATATCGCTGAAGGCAAATTATTGCAAACCCACTTGATGGAATATTAAAACGCAAGAAGAAAATTCATAGAAACTCCTACTCGAATTTTGCTGTTAGGTGGCAAAGACATAAGTCTGCTTATATGTTTCTGCAGTAAAGTCTATAATGATCTATCATAAAATCCGCTCTAATTCACTGCACGCCGCCTGTAGTGACGCTGGCGCATCATCAGGCAGAAGTTGATGGCGCGTTCTAGCCAGTTCAGCAACCAGAGGTTTACATATTCCCTCGTTCTGGAATTTGGCATATATCTCTATCTCGTTCACATTTTCTCCCTGTAAGTAATGAATCCAAGTTTCAATATTCCGGCGTGGTATAAAAACCCCGATTTTTTCAACAGATTGCAACATCTGGAGATTGTGCTCGACAAGACTTTGCTCTAACTGTCGGCGTCGTTCCTCTATACGACATAGGTCAGAATCTATAAGAACAACCAATGCAATATTGAGATTGGGGCTTCGTGCCCGGTAACTACGTACTTCTACAGGATATCTAGTCCGAACGTAATGTTCACCAGACACCATACCTTTTGGCGCAATGTGAATTCGAATCCGCCGCCGACAAATACCACAATTGACCAAAAAATGGCGTGCAAATACTTCCTGTTGACGGTCCTCACATAGTATAATAACCTCACTATACTTAGACATTGAGCCAGCCCCTGGCAATGATCTCAGAAATGGGTACTCCATCCTGCTCCTGCACTGTTACGGGCTTGACTCTAGTAGGACGGTTGCTTTGACGTTCAAACCAGTAGCCCACAGGGGAAGCAAGTAGATAGTTGATAAATTCGGGATGATGTGAGATCAGAATCGCCTGCACTTGACGATCCATACAACTATCATAAAGCTCTGTAAGCCAAGGTTGGATTTCTGGCAAGGCCAGGAAATTCTCCGGTTCATCTATAAAAAGTGTATACTTGGAAATTGGTTCGATACGCGTAGCATAAAGTAAACTATACAATGTAATGAGCATCTTTTGTCCATCAGAAAGCTCGTTAAAAGTATATCCTATTGAAGGCGAGGTATCATCGCCCTGAAAATATATTTTTAGTAGCCGGTGTCGCTCTCCAAATGGCTCAAACCTGAAATAATTAAAACCATCTAAAACTTGCTTCAATTCTTGCATTAACTGAAAGGCTATACCTTGATCCTGAGAAATATAACGATACCAAGATGTGTAATTTTCCATATATAGCGATGGCAAATTCTCTTCTTGGGGACTTTCTTCATGCATCATAACAGGTATAATCTGCACGATAATGAAATGACTAATATAATCTTTGAACCACGTTAATTTCGTATTATCATATCGTGGAGGAATTGCACCGGCCACAGATAGTGTCCAATCCACAAAATAACTAGGTCCGGCAGAAAAATCATCGCGATACAGATGAACTTCGCCGGTCTCTAATCTTAGCAAGGGTTTGTCATCAAAAAACAATCTCTCATGACTTACTCTTGCCTTTTCTCTTTCTACATTATGTTCAACGGCTAACTCATAACGATAGATACCGTCATTCCCTTCAACCTCAAGCTCAAACGTTTGGAAAGGGGAGCTCTGCCATCGTGTGCGCGTTTCTGGGGGGAAAGTCTGTGTTATCGCTAACCCATTGCACACAAAATCTCGAATACTTTTTAAAGCATAGAATACAGTCGATTTCCCAGAACCGTTTTCACCAAGAAACAAATTGATTTCTTTCAGTGGAATATCTACATTCACCAGGCTTTTATAATTATCTATATACACCCGTTTGAGCATAATTAGCCTCTTTACCTTCCGTTCAACGATAACATGTAAGTACTTAACTCAGGTGGGACGCATTTTTCTGGCGTTGAACAAAGCTTGTTGTAGCAACCGATCTCGTCGTTTTAAAACGCAAAAGTACACCCCACCTGAGTAGTGACAATAACACAATAAATTTGATTAGGGACTTCGATTTCTATCTCTAGCGTATCATACTGTTCCAATAATTCAAGTGTCAGCCGTGCGACGGCCGCAATATGCACATCGTCTGGCGCAAAACGTGTGAATAAATACGCCCGCGCCCTGATGTGGGCCAATGCTTGATCCAGCCGGATGGAGTGCGTTTCACGCATCAGACCCAAGCAAATCTACCAATGTCTCCCTGACCTTCTCCGGTTGTACATCCTCTACTGCAAAATGGTCACAGCCGTTAAAAGCAGCAAAAGCACGCAGCTTGTCCGCCAGCGCGGGAAATACATCTTCATCATCATCAAAATCCGGCTCAAAGAGCAGGCGTTTTACAATAAGGGTTTTGGGCTTGCGGTCGGCTTTACTGTCCATCCGGGCGATAAAGCGAAGGTTGCCTTTTGCATCATCCCAGAAAATGGGCAGCACGAAGTACCCGTATTTACGCTTGGCGGCAGGCAGATAACACTCGATGCTGTAGTCAAAACCATCGAAGAAGGTTTTGATCCAGCGGCGGTCAATAGTAAAGTTATCGAAGGGTGAGAAAATGTGTAAGGTCGGACCCCCGTTGGCGAACTGCGCCACAGCCGCAACAACTTCGCGGAGCGCATAATATACCTCACCCTCCACCCCCTCAACTTCGAGCGCCACCACTTCACCGGCCTCCACCATAGCCCGGATCGCACCGGAATCCGCCTTGCGATACCCCCACTTGATCTCTTTTTCCTGTACTATCCCCCCGTTGGCTAAGGCGAAATGGATGATAAAACGCTGCAATTCCTCTTCCGTGGGCGGCGTAGTGTCCACATCCGGTGGCAAAACGCGCTCGGTCAGGTCAAAGATACGCTGAAAATTACGCCGCTTTGTCACCATCAATTCGCCCATGTTGAACAGGGCCTCGAGCGCGTGCTTGGCAGGTTTCCAATCCCACCAGCCACCGTTAAAGCCCTCCGGTTTTTGGAAATCCGCCGCTCCCAACGGTCCCTCGGCGCGAATGCGATCCCGCACGTGATCGAGAATACCGGGCGTTTCCTC
>JAFGFI010000200.1 GCA_016931185.1 Anaerolineae bacterium | reverse complement strand
GGCTGGATCCGTCCAGAAGCGGTGCTGCCCGCCAGCGAAAGCCAGCGCACAGCGGTGTTGCATAACCTGCACTGGCTCGACCATCAGGATTGGGGGCCATCCCAGGAAATTGCCGAATTGCGCCACCTGCGTCATCTCGTCACCGCGCAGGAGGCGGTGGGGCTGTTCCACCTGCCGTTGATGCCGCAGGCCGGGCAGACCAGCGCACTCAGCACGGCGGACGTGCCATTTGTGATTCCGCCGGAGGTGGTATCTACCAAACGCTTCGATCCGGGCGAAACGCTCATCAACCTGGGCTATCTCTATCAACGCAACCGCTGGTTGGGACCCGAAGAGGTTGGTGAGGCCAATGCCGTCCCTTTCCAGGTACGCCTTTCCGATTTAGAGAAGCCCTCGTTGTTAGTGGGCGCGCCGGGCAGCGGGAAAAGCAATCTCGCGCTTTACATCCTGCAACAACTAGGCGAACTGGACGTGCCCTTCCTGGTGTTGGACCCCTCGACCGGGCACGAGTACCGCTATCTCTACGCCGCCGATGCATTAAAAGATCGCCTGATTGTGTACACTACCGGTGACGAAGACGGTTTTCCCTTCCGCTTCAACCCATTTGCCGTGCCGCCTGGCGTGACCGTGCGTGCGCACATCACCCGGCTGCTGTCGTGCTTCAAGGCCGCGTATGAGATGTGGGACCCGCTCCCGGCCATCTACGAAGCCGCACTGGCCCGCGTCTATATGCAAGCTCCCTTTGGCTGGACACTAGACGAAAAAGGTCCTCTGGCTGCCGATAGGCCTTTCCCTTGCCTGTCTGACTTTGCGCAGGCAGTCATTGCCCAAGTGGAAGAAAATGTCTTGCCGGATTACGGCAAAGGCACCGAAGCAGGGGGTATTCTGACCGGCGCTTCCAAAATTCGCGTCAACGGCATCCTCAACAGCCTGGGGCGCGTTTTGAACGTGCGTCAGGACAATCCGCAGTTTTTCCAAACCTTGTTGCAGCAGCCAGTGGTGATCGAATTGGGCGCGTTGGGCGATCCCAGCAGCCTGGCATTGGTGATGGCGTTTCTGGTCACGCAACTGGTCGGGCACATCGAGTATGCTTATCAGGAACGCAATGCCAATGATAAGCCGCATCTTTTGCTCATTGACGAAGCGCACCGGCTGCTCTCGGCGGAGACCAGCGCCACCACCGGTCAGAATCAGGGCAACACGCGCGGTAAGAGCGCCGAGGAAATGAACACGATGCTGGCCGAGGTGCGCAAATTCCGGCAGGGCATTATGATTTTGGACCAACGGCCCTCATCTTTGGTGGGCGGCGTGCTGGATAATGCACTCATCAACATCATGTGCCGCCTGAACGACCGGGGCGGCTTTGAACACTTGAGCCATGTCCTCAACCTCAGCCCGGCGCAGCAGCGCTACGCACGCACGCGATTGCGGGCCGGGCAGACCTTGACGCTCGACGCGACTTCCGGGCAGCCGGTTCTGCTCCGCGCGCCGTTGATGGTAGAGACCCTGCGCGATCAATGTCCTGCGCCGGAGGTGGAATTGCAGAAGATGCGCGAGCACGCACGCGGGGTAGGGATGGTGTGCCCGGAGGTGGTAACAACACAAGTAGCAAAAAGGCCTGCCGCAGGAACTGTCGTGATAGGGTCTGTCTGGACCGAATTAAGTTCAATGTTAGACGAGAAAATAGTGACCGACGTAGCACAAGCAGTTGATCACCAGAATTGGGCCGTGGTGCATAACCGAATTCGTGACTGGCTGTTACAACACAGGCGCGAATTGAACCCACTCCTAGAGGCCACTGTTTTTGCGCAAATTGTTCAGGATATGCGTTTGCCAGATGTTGAAGTATTAGTGAATGAGTTTTGCGTTAGCTGAGGGAGGTAAAGATAATGGCTAAGGTAGGGAGTTCATCTGTTAAGGGGAGAACAAGTTCTACGAGCAAGATGACAAGAAGTGTTCAAACAAGAGTTTCAGCACCGCGTGGTACTTCACGAAATACGCGACTTACAGGAACAAGAGTAAACACTCAATACAAAAATCCGGCACGAAAAGCAAGTGTAGCGGCGCGGAACAAATTGCCCAATAGGGGCACATCAACTCGTAAAATCACCGGGGCACTAAATGCTAAGCAAAAGAAAATCACTGGGGCCAACGCTGAAAAGTTGGCTGCCAAATGGTTTCGAAAGCAAGGCGCTGAAGTACATCCTATGCAACATGATCGTATTCATGGGGTTGACTTGGGCGGTATCTGGCGGGGCAGGCACGGAGAAGTCAAAAAGGCCGGTGTTGTAGAAGTTAAAGGGAGTACTGTGCGCACGCCAAGTCGCAGCGCTTTCGCCAAACAGGTCCGCCCCAGTTATTATCGGCCAAACTTGAGAAAAGCAGATGCCAAAGGGATCAAAGGGGCTAACGAACTATATAGGCTGGCGAAAAACAACGATAAGCGCCTGCGGAGTATGGCGTTTACGTCCGGCCCGCAAGGAAACCGAGTATACAAGATTTCCCCAAGAGGGCCTATCTCTAAAAATTATCAATCTGTCAAGGTATGAGGTGAAACAATGAATCCTATAGCTAAGTTTTTTGAAAAACGTGGTATGGCCTTTGAAGAAATTGACGAACGCGGTGTAAGTTCTGCCTTCATGACGGACTTACCCGATGGGACAGAACAAACATTTGGCTTATTTGTGTTGTTAATCGAGGATGACGTAGATCGCTATATCCGTTTTACCATCGTTCCTTTTGTTGGACAACCGTATGAGGGGTATCCTCCCGAATTGTATGTAGCGATAGGACGACGTAATCACGATATGCCCCAGCTAAAGTTTGCCTTTGATGAGGAGGAGGATCTTGAATTAGCGTTAGATATTCCTGCGGAGCAGTTAGACCAGAGCGAGTTTGATCGTCTAGTGCAGCTGATGGTGGATTATGCCAGTATCAGTTACAGCGAGATCGCAGCAATCATCAATGGTTAGGCCAGTTCAAAGGATGTTTTGGTTTAAGCCATTATGAGCACAAATTCACATCTTTCCGACATCCTCAGACGCGCCGATATGGAGATGCTGCGGGGCGAGTGGGAGAAGGCTGAGCCGCTGTACCAGGAGGCGCGCGCCCTGGCGCCGCATGATCCGCGGGCGGAGATGGGGCTACAGAACGTTCGCCGGATGGCAGACAAAGCTGCCGAGATAGAGAAGCGTATGGCAATCGCTGAAGCGATGTTTGCGCAAAGTGATTATCGC
>JAFGFI010000199.1 GCA_016931185.1 Anaerolineae bacterium | reverse complement strand
CGTCGGCAACTGCTTCGCCGGGATACCCGCGACAATCTTCTGGTACAGATCATTATATCCACCCTGGCTGATGCCTTCTACGGTGATACCCCACTCGTTCGTGCGGTTGAATTCATCAATCATCGAGAGCATCAGTTCTTCACGCGAACCGGTGTGCTGGTACCAGTAGGTTACTGTTTGTCCGCTGGGATCCAGGTTCTCCAAATCGCCATAGATGGCCTTATCGAAATCCATAGGATGCTCGGCAGCTTTTGGCTCTTCCGTAGCTTTGGGTTCCTCTGTTTTCGCGGGTTCTTCGGTTTTCTTAGTTTCCTCGGTCGCTTTGGGTTCCTCGGTCTTTGCCGGTTCTACCGTCTTCGCGGGTTCTTCGGTCGGTTTGGCACATGCCGCGACAAATGACAGAACCATCACCATCACAACCAACAACGCAAGAAGTTTGCGTCCTTTCATATTATTTCCTCCTTCTTATCTGAGTAACTGTGATTTTTGAAATGATATTGGATTAGAGTTGGTTTATATGTATTGTCCCCTGCACATCACCTCCTTTGAACGTAGTAAGCCGTGATCGGTAATCGGTAATCAGTTATGAGTTACCAGTTGCCAGTCGTCAACATTCAATTCCCGCAAATACCATCTGATCACTGATCACTAATAACAAATCCTTATCCCTTCAATCCCGTCGTCGCAATTCCTTCTGTAAACTGCTTCTGTGTGAAGAAATATAACACTAAAATGGGAATTGTCGTAATCACCGACCCGGCCATAACTAACTGGGTCTCGGCAGCCGATTCGCGGATAAAACTGGTCAATCCCACTGTAATAGGTCGCCAGCGATCACTATTGGTTACCATTAACGGCCATTGGAGTTGGTTCCAGGCCCAGATTGTATTAAAGATCACAACCGACATCACCGGTGCAGTCGAAAGTGGCAGCACGATTTGTCGCAAGAAGCGGAGATGTCCACAGCCGTCCATCAAAGAAGCCTCGTATAACTCATCGGGGATTTGTGCGAAGAATTGGCGCAACAGAAACACGCTGAAGGCATTGATCATAAAGGGAATGGTTAATGCCGTCCAGTTATCATACCATAGGCTGCTCATGCCGAATTTTTGTGTAAAAAACTCCTCTAAACCTACAATGATCAAATAGTTGGGAATAATGGTCACTGCGCCGGGGATCATATAGGTCGCCAGGTATAGGGTGAAGATGAAATTTTTGCCGGGAAACTCCATCCGCGCGAAGGCATACGCCGCTAATGTGCCGGTAACGAGTACCCCGGCAACGGTGAGTAACGTAATGATCAAACTATTTCGCATATAAAGGCTAAAGTCGGCTTCTGTCCACGCGGTCTTGTAGTTGTTAAATAACATTATCCACACATTCCAATATTGTTTGACAACAAAGTGATTGGGATCGGGATTCAAAACCTGGAAGTGCGGCCCCCATCTGCCTCGATCCGCCGCAAAGTAATCGGGCCCGCCGGTTTGGCTGCCCTTGATGCGTGTGGTAAATTGCTTGACGATCCGCGAACCGACCGTGAGCATAAACTCGTTATAGTTTTGTGTCATATCATCGGTAGTATCGATGGCAAGAATGAGAACCTCTAAGGGCAAGGAGCCTTCATTGCTATTAGCTGTCCTTTCTGCCACATAGTCAGAAACATCCTCAACTAAAAAAGCGCCTTCCAACGGTGTGCTGTAAGATCGGGGGATGTTTCTCCAGTTTTCCGCGGGAACCATCGGGACGACAATATGTTTAGCCGCAGGTCGATTTGAGTAAGGGGACGCTGTGAGCGCTGCCGGCCATAATTTCCTGGCCCCGTGTTCACCATAGGTCTTAAATGAAGTTTGCAGCATCCACAAGAAGGGGAAAATCGCGATCACGGCGCCAATGGCTAAGAGCAGGTACATTAGACCTTTTGCCAGTCCGGCACGCAATTTGTAATGTCCAAAATTGTTGGTAGAGGTTGTCGTCTGGTTAGCCATAGAATACCCTCCCCTCTGAAATCCGATTTTGTACCCACGTCAAGCTTAACATCACCGCGGTTAGCACAAATGCCAGGGCTGAAGCATAGCCAAAGCGATTGCCCTCCCAGAAATTTTTCCAGATGAGCATACTGGCCGTCATCGTGGTGCCACGGGGCGCGCCCACCGGCCCTACTACCCGGGTCATCACGTAAATGTGATTGAAGGCACGGAACGTACCCAATACCCCCATCATGACGAGAAAATACGTTGTGGGAGACACTAAGGGAATCGTGATCCTACGCAACATTTGCCAACGACTTGCGCCATCAATTTCGGCGGCCTCATAAAGCGCGGTGGGAATGTTGCCTAACCCCGCCAAATAAATCACACTATTGTATCCTACGTAGGTCCAGATGTTATAAATAATGACGGCAATCAATGCCAAACTTGGTCCCCCGGCCCACTCGGGTACTTCAAGTCCGAACCACCCCCCCATAATTTGTCCAATACCCGTAGCCTCGAAGAGCCACCTGGGGAGATTATCCTCCGGCATCCCTAACCCGAGCAGGGCCATATTGATTAATCCTTTAGTGGGATCGAATATCGATTGCCAGACGGCTGCGGAAGCTACGGTTACGGTTACGTAGGGGAGGAAATAGATAATGCGCCAGGCAGTTTTTCCCTTAATGTTTTGGAAGAGGATAAAAGCCAGGAGGAAGGACAGGATGACTTGAAAGGGAACGGTGCCCAAAGAATACATAAAGGTAATCGCTAACGATTTGAAGAGGTCGCTGTCGCCATTAGCTAACATTTTGGGGAAGCCTAGCAGTACTCCGAAGCCCCCAATGATGAGCATTAAGGCACATACAGCGCGCAGTATCATGGCGCGCGTCGAAGTATCCGGTGTAATCTTGCGCCATAACATCCAAGAGGCAGCCAAAAGGCCCAGGCCGACCAATACGTAGACTACATCTATGGGTTCTCCTAAGGCTTTCAAAAAGTTTTCCATCCCGATAAAGTCGCCCTTTTTGATGCGCCACTTATGCAGACTGATATAGAAGGCATATACAATCGGCAAAAGATTAAAAACCAATAAAATGAAGGTGCCCGGGAAGAGAAATAAATAAGCCTGTAACGCTTCACGGAAGCGTCTTCCCCGGCGACTGGTGAACCACGATGATTGCGTAACAGCAGATTGTTCAGTTACCCCCATATTTCCTCCTAAGTTAGTAGATCAGAGCTTGCCACCCCGGATGTCCGCATCCGCGATGTCTGCATCCGCCCGGATGTCCGCATCCGCGATGTCCGCATCCATATTGGAGATTACTATTGACAGGGAAATTTGTCAAGCTCCTTGTGTTACCGTCCATTGTGTCATTTGTCTATCCAGTACGTAGCTTTGGCACCCGGTACTTTCAGTAAGGGTTGAAAGTTGTTTCCCGTCCAACGCTGCGCCGTCAGGCCCTCGAAAAATTTCCCCAGGTAGTATCATAACATCTCCGGCCTGCATCTGCGGTAGCGCGGCCAGAATATCCGCTACCGTGAGCAATCCTGCCACCGTAACCGTTTCCCCCAAAATGTGGTTGGGAACCGGTAGGACGTCAACGCCCCGTCCCGTCGCTGCTGTGAACAGTGCTGCATATTCGCGTAGTGTGGGGGCGAACAACGTGCCCGTCACCCACACTTGTCGTGATTGTCCGAGTTGAGATAGAATGGGCAATAATTCTTCCCACGCTTCTTCGAAAAGGCGCACCATTCCCACTCCGTTTTCGATGAGTGCCGGTAGCAGGTCATCGTAAGCCTCAAGTGAGGGAATGGGAACGCCAGCACGCAAAAACCATTCATCGGAGGGATAGACAAAGTTGCGTCCCAATTCGTCCCGCAGTCGAGCTTGCCAGGCCAAAACCTGATCTAATACAACCGCTGTTTCTTCACCGGTGTACGGACGGAGAGAGGACGAATGCCAGCGCGTCAGTCCTACAGGTACGACCGTCAAATCTACAATTTGTGGATAGAGTGCGACCAAATCTGTGACGGTACGATCCAAATGCATACCATCATTGCGCCCCGGCACCAGCACCGCCTGGGTATGAACTTCGATGCCTATGTCGGCCAACTGTGTAAGGTGCGTCATAATCTGTCCCGCGCGGGGATTGCGCATCAGGCCGGCGCGTATCTCCGGCTCAGTGGCATGGACAGAAACGTACAGCGGGCTGAGGAATTGCGTTTCAATGCGCTCCCAATCGTCCTCATCTAAGTTGGTCAAAGTGATATAGTTACCGTTTAAAAATGAAAGACGGTAATCGTCATCTTTCACATACAGGGAATCTCTTAATCCTGGCGCCATTTGCGTCACAAAGCAGAAATCGCAGGCATTGCGACAACGGCGCAGGTGGCCGTCAAATAGCGGCTCGGCAAATTCCAGGCCCAATGGTTCCCCATACCTGCGCTGGATTTCCAGGGTAAGGGAGCATCCATCCCGCTCGATCAAAACCGTGAGTTCTGGCTCCGCAGCGTAGACTTGCACATCAATCACATCACGTAAGGGCATTTCATTCAACGCCAATAGCACATCTCCCGCCCGCACCCCTGCGCGGGCGGCTGTACTTCGCGATATAACGTTGATTATAGGGGCTGGGTACAATTGGGTCATCTTTAATATAGACTCTACATTCATCCTGGGTGGAGTCTACCATATTATTGTTAACGGCAGATTAAAGATTTGTAAAGGGATGTCAGATGTAACAATGCAAAAAATTGCTCCTATTCCCACTCAATGGTTGCCGGGGGTTTGCTGCTCACATCATACACCACGCGATTTATCCCTTTGACTTCGTTGACAATGCGGTTTGCCACACGTCCTAACAGATCATAAGGCAGATGCGCCCAGTTCGCCGTCATAAAATCCTCGGTTGTGACGGCGCGCAGGGCGATGACGTTGGCATAGGTGCGCCCATCTCCCATCACGCCGACGCTGTGTATGGGCAACAATACCGCGAACGCCTGCGCGGTCTCACGATAAAGCCCCGCATCCCACAGGGCTTCCAGGAAGATAGCATCTGCAGCTTGCAGGGTTGCAACGCGCTCCGGTGTGATTTCGCCCAAAATACGCACGGCCAGCCCCGGTCCGGGGAAGGGGTGCCGCCAGACGAGTTTTTCCGGAAGTCCCAGTGCTAACCCGATCTCGCGTACCTCATCTTTGAACAGATCGCGTAGGGGTTCTACCAGGGCCAAATCCATATCCTCCGGCAAGCCGCCTACGTTGTGATGCGATTTGATGCGATGCGCGGTGGCTTTCCCCGTTGAGAGCGCGCCCGCGATACCCGCGCTTTCGATGACATCGGGGTAAATGGTCCCCTGCGCTAAAAATTTAGCATCATTCAAACGGCGCGCTTCGGCCTCAAAAACGCGGATGAACTGTTCTCCTATGATACGCCGTTTTTCTTCTGGATCGGTAATATCCGTCAGGGCGTTTAAGAATCGCGTTGAGGCATCTATCTGTACCAGACGTATCCCCAGAGCCTCGTGAAATGTGGCTTCGACCTGTTGTCCCTCATCTCGCCGTAGCAATCCTGTATCGACAAAAATACACGTCAACTGATCACCTATTGCTTTGTGAACCAGGGTTGCCACGACTGCGCTATCGACACCGCCACTCAGTCCGCAAATGACGCCTGCATCGCCTACCTGTGCCCGAATATGAGTGATAGCCTCTGCGATAAACGCCTCGGATGTCCACATCCCCCTGCATTTGCATAGATCAAACAAAAAACGGTGCAAAATTTCCCTTCCCTGTGGAGTGTGTTGTACCTCTGGGTGGAATTGCACCGCGTATAAGCGTCGCTCTGGATCGCCCATTGCCGCCACTATGCCGGAGAAGTCTTGCTTAGGGCTTTCACTGCGTGCCAACACCAGGAACCCTGGCGGCAATGAGGCCACTCGGTCGCCATGGCTCATCCACACTGCCAGCGATGACGGCAACCCATCAAAGAGGGGTGAATCCGGCGCCAAAACCTGGGCCTGGGCGAGACCGTACTCGTGTTGGTCTCCCGGCACTACCCGCCCCCCCCACGTGTGCGCCAGGAGATGGAGTCCGTAACAAATCCCCAATACGGGTACGTCCAACGATAGGATATAGTCGGGCAACGTTGGCGCGCCCTCGTCATAAACACTGTTGGGGCCTCCGGAAAGGATAATACCCATCGGGTTCAACGCGCGCACCCGCGCCTCTTCCACGTACCATGGTAGAATCTCCGCGTAGATGTGCTGCTCCCGCACCCGCCGCGCGATCAACTGTGTATATTGGGAACCGTAATCTAGGATCAGAATAGTCTCTCGTTCACTCATCGTTGTACCTTAAGAAAGTTAAGAGTTAGGCGTGAGACGTTAAGAGTTGGGAGCTACCTCCTAACTCTTAACGCCTTACTCCTTAATGATGATCGTCCCATCCGGGCGCATTTCTGTAATAATGACCAGCGAGACAATGGGGATATTTAAACTTCCTAACAGAGCGCGGCCTCCTTCGAAGGATTTTTCAATCAGCGTGCCGATACCCACAACTTCGGCGCCCGCGTTTTCTACGATGCGCGCCATTGCCGCGATAGTTTGCCCGGTCGCCAGGAAGTCATCGATGATCAACACCCGATCTCCTGGCGCGAGGAACTCCGGTGAGACCATCAAAGAGACTGCGCCGCCCTTGGTGTGCGAAGGTGCAAATTCAACGAAAACCGGTTCCTGCATTGTGATTGGCTTGTGCTTGCGCGCGTAGACTAACGGTAATCCCATCGCATAGGCGGTCGCCATTGCCGGGATAATCCCGGATACTTCGGCGGTCAATACGCGGGTGGGTTTCGCACCGGCGAAACTGCGGGCAAACTCCGCACCCGCTTCTAACATCAGGGATGCATCCACTTGATGGTTGATCACACTATCAATTTTGAGAATACCTCTGCCAAGGTTTTTCCCCTCTTCAAGAATTCGTTGCTTTAAACTTTCCATCCCACACTCCGTTTCCTGCTCTTAATGGTTAGATACACAAAATCAACTCACTCTATCATAACACAAATCCTATGCCTAACCAGACCCTGGGCAGTAGTTACATACTGATTTCTACATTATAAATTACGTCTTGGCTTAAACAAATCGCGTGTTTTGCCTTTTTCCTGGAATTGTCTATGATAAGTCTTATCATAGTATCAAAGGAATGATAGTATATGGTATTTCCAGGCGATTACGAAGAACGTGTCTATGCCGGGGTTCTTGGCAAAATCATCGGCGTCTATCTGGGCCGCCCTTTTGAGGGATGGACTTATGAACGCATTATGGCGGAATTGGGTGACATCAATTACTACGTTCATGAGAAGCTCAACAAACCCCTGATCGTTACCGACGATGACATTAGCGGGACATTTACCTTCTTGCGCGCACTTCCCGACTATGGTAACAGTCGTGACCTGACCCCCGCGCAGATCGGGCGTACTTGGATGAATTATCTCATCGAAGAACGCACGATCCTCTGGTGGGGTGGGTTAGGTAACTCCACCGAGCATACCGCCTATCTGCGTCTCAAGCACGGTATTGAGGCCCCTCACAGTGGTTCGATAGCCCTCAACGGTAAAGTTGTCGCTGAACAGATCGGCGCGCAGATCTTTATTGATGGTTGGGCGATGGTCGCGCCGGGCGACCCGGAATTTGCTGCCGATCTAGCCCGCCGTGCTGCCAGTGTTAGCCATGATGGGGAGGCCATTTACGCGGCACAACTCCTTGCAGCGATGGAATCCCAGGCATTTGTGGAATCTAACCTGGATGTGTTACTCGATACCGGCCTGTCCGTTATCCCTGCCGGTAGTCTCATTGCGCGGATGATCGCTGAATTGCGTGAACTCCGCGCGCAAGAACGTGATTGGCGTCAGGCCCGCGCCTGGCTGGATGCGCACTATGGGTATCATAAGTATGGAGGTGGCTGTCACATGGTGCCCAATCACGGCTTGATGATGCTCAGTCTACTCTATGGCGATGACGACTTCCAGAAAACGATGAGGATCGTCAATACTTCCGGGTGGGATACCGATTGCAATGCGGGCAACGTCGGTTGTTTGATGGGCATCAAAAATGGCCTGGTGGGATTAGATGCCGGCCCAGACTATCGTGGCCCGGTAGCCGACCGGCTCTATCTCCCGGCTGCCGATGGTGGCCGCGCGATTACGGACGCAGTCATCGAGACGTATGCCATTGTCAACAGTGGTCGCGTGTTAGCAGGACTGGCCCCCGTCGCACCTAAGGCAGGCGCGCGCTTTCATTTTGAGTTCCCCGGCGCAGTACAGGGCTTTATGCCGGAGGAAAGCATTGAGTGTAAGGGCACTCTCATAGTAGAAAACGTTCTTGGACACAGCACACAGGGCAAACGTAGCCTGGCCCTGTCCTATCGCGGCGTCGCGTCGGCGCGCAGCGCGCGCGCGGCTACCGCCACCTTTATGTTGCCGGAGGCCGCTGCTATGCCCGGCTATGGCCTTATCTCTTCACCTACCCTCTATCCCGGCCAAACCGTGCGCGCTCGCGTTGAGGCGGATGTGAACAACGTCATCCCCGTCACGTGCAACCTTTACATCCGCAGTTACGGCGCCGCCGATGCTCTTCTCATCACCCGTAGCCCGCAAATAGTGCTCGTTCCCGGTGCAGCTCACGACTTTGAGTGGCAAATTGAGGGGGCCGGTTCAGAACCCATTGCCGAAATTGGTGTTGAACTGAGTTCGGAAGCGCGTGCTGATGGAACTCTCTATCTTGATTACCTGACCTGGAGCGGCTTACCCAACGTCATCTTTACTAAACCCGCTCACAGCGGCACAATGTGGAGGCGTGCTTGGGTCAATGGCGCTGACCGTTTTGACGCCTGGGACAAATTCCGCGTGACGCAGAACGAGGGCGCCGGGCTGGTAATGCAGGGCACGCGAGAATGGACGGATTACACTGTGACCGCCGACGTCACACCTCATTTGGCCGAATCTGCCGGCATCGCAGCGCGGGTGCAGGGGATGCAGCGTTATTACGCGCTGTTGCTATGCAGGCATAACAAGGTCCGACTCGTTAAAGTTTTAGAGGGGATTGCCATTTTAGCCGAAGCAGACTTTTCCTGGGCGTTTGATGGAACCTACATTCTCAGCTTGCGCGTGCAGGGTAACACCATTGAAGCTCATCTTAACAATCAACAGGTCTTTAAGGTCGAGGATACGGAGTCGCCACTCACGGGAGGCGCAATTGCCCTGGTATGTGAAGAAGGACGGATGGAAACCCAAACCGTCACCGTTACTTCTTTTTAATACCTTAGATTTACAAATTTAAAATTGACAAATTTTAAATTATGAAGGTACATATTGACCCTCCCACCAGGTTAAATGACCGTTACCGCCTCGCTGAGTGGATCGGGGAGGGCGGTATGGGTGTGGTCTATCGCGCCCACGATGAGGTGCTGGACCGTGACGTGGCGGTCAAATTTCTACTACCGCGATATATCGCCAGCGTAGAGGCCGGCGCGCGTTTTATGCGCGAGGCCCGCGCCGTCGCCCGGCTCTCACATCCTAACATTATGATGTTATATGATGTGGGAAAAGAACGGGATTGGCACTATATGGTGTTGGAGTACATCCCCGGGCAAAGTTTACGCGAGGTTACGGAACAACGTGTTATGCCCCTTCCGATCCAAGAATCGCTTATCATGATTCAGGGGGTTCTTGGCGCGCTCGCTTACGCCCATGAGCAAGGCATTATCCACCGCGATATTAAGCCTGAAAACCTGCGTTTGACCTGTGAGGGGCAGGTCAAAGTCATGGATTTCGGTATTTCCCTGGTTCAGGGAGAAACCCGGTTGACCGAAACCGGTAGTGTCATCGGCACGGTTGCCTATCTCGCGCCGGAAATTATCCAGGGGCAATCCCCTGATATCCGCAGTGATTTATACGCGGTCGGAGCTGTGTGGTATGAATTACTGAGTGGACGGCCTCCCTTTGTGGGCGATACACAGGACATCACACTATCTCAAATTCTGCACGTGGCGCCGCCGCCCCTGTGCCAATTCCACGTTGATATTTCTCCTGATATTGAGCGTATTGTTCTCAAACTATTGCAGAAAGCGCCAGAGGCACGGTATCCTTCCGCCAAAGCGGTACTGGCGGACTTTCCCGGTTTTACCGGCGTGCAATCTATTGCCGGGGTTTCCCTTTCTCCCGTATATAATCCCGGCAGCGCGCAAGATGACGGTGGGCAGCCCCGTCCTATGCTTACGGCAATGTTGCCTCCCTATGCTATCCAGGATATGCTTACCGAGGCTATCGAAGCCGAACGCCGCCGCCTGGCAGAACTGCTCCAGCGCGATGTCCTGGATACGCTAAACTTACTCCTGACGCAAGTCAAAGCCTATACGCAGACTGTGCGTGTCACCCCGAACGCGCGTGTGGCTTTTTCGGTACTTGATACACTCAGCCGCCAGGCAATTCAGCAAGTGCGTGACCTGGAAGCCCGGCTGCATCCTACTGTGCTGGAGAATTTGGGGCTAGAACCCGCATTGGAAACTTTCGCAAATCAAGTTACTCGTGTCTATGGTGTGCAGATTGCGTTATCGCTGGAACGTTTGCCAGAACGCGCGCCATATCCTATAGAACTGGCCCTTTTCCGCGTTGTGCAGGATGCTGTAGAGGATGCGATCCGGCAAGCAAAAGCAACCCGCATTGCCATGCGTTTGACTCGTCAAGAGAAAGGGTTGGTATTGCGATTAGCAGACAATGGTAGTTTTGCCGGGCGCGCCGTACATAAGGAAAATGATACCCTGGACATGTATGCGCGGATTGAACGTCTTGGGGGGAGTGTAGCCAGGGGCAAAGATAGACAGGGATGGTTTGAGATCAAAATGCAGGTGAGCATCGTTCCCCCTGCGCAATTGACGGCCCGTGAGATGGACGTCTTGCGTCTGTTGGCTGAGGGGTTAAGCAATAAAGAAATTGCGCAACGCCTCTCTATCAGCCCGCGCACGGTCAACTATCACCTGGATAATATTTATGGCAAGTTAGGTGTCAATTCGCGCACTGAGGCCGTGGTATACGCTCTTAATCAGGGTTGGCTATGAGGGATCGCTCATCATGGCCCTGGTTATTTAAACAGGATAAAAACTGAGTCATTAACCGTTACATAATCGTCAAAGGGCTGGTAGTATAAGGTCAAACTTTAGAAGACCCGGGTACGTCTCAAGAGCAATTTGCCGATTTACGATTTTCAAGGGAATTACCCATTAACGCGGTGTGTTCACCAGCAGTAGGATGAAAAGTTACGGCCTAAAGGCCAAGATATAAAGGGGTAGGGTTGCGGGCGGTACTCCGCCCGCAACCCTACCCTCTTTTACCTACCGCTTTAGCGGTCTATTTTCAAGGGATTACCTGTTGAGTGCCACTAATCGCGATAGGGGCAGGCTTAATGCTCACAAGTGCCACTAATCGCGCAGGATTCTTGTACATTAACAT
>JAFGFI010000198.1 GCA_016931185.1 Anaerolineae bacterium | reverse complement strand
GTGGCACTTGGACTGCATTAAGATTCCTTGATGATTATTAGCACTTTTTTTCATTTATCAATAGTGGCACTCAACAATTATCAATTAAAAAATCGAGATCTTTTGTGACCTCTTGTGTTGTGCGTAAGATGATGCACTCATTTGTGCCTTTCTTAATTTGTTGTTACCGGTACTAGCCGTTGTGCATTGCCTGCATACAGTTTTTCCAACACATCTGCGGCCAAATCCAGCCCGTTGAGAAAAGTTTGCAGTTCATTGTCGAAACAATCGCGCCCGTAGAGCAAACGATCCTGGAATTCGAGGATAAAGTCTTTGCCAAATGCCGGGTCGCGGGTGAGGGCGTTGCGGGCGGAGTTTGCCGAGAGGTCGGCATATAGGTTAGCGCATTGGCGGAAGAGGTCAATGAGTTTTCCGCCTGGCACAACCGGCCCTTTGGGATACATCGCCTTGTCAAACTGATCATCATTGGAAATGTGCGCCCAGAACCCAGGCGCGTGTCCGATGAAGATCGTTTCCGGGCAGGCGCGCACCGCGCGCGCAAATGCCTCGATGCCCCCACCATACCACCAGTTGGGGCGTGGATAGCTGCGTTCATTGTCAAACTCATAGTCAATATGAACCGTTACCGGCAGACCCTTTTCACCGCAGAAGCGGAACATCCGCAGTACATCTGGATTGTCATACATTACGCGGAGTTTGAGTTCCCCGTAGACCTGCACACCGTAAATTTCAATGGCTGCCTGCAATTGATCAATGGCATTTGGACGACGTGGGTCAGGTGCATAGCCCAATACAAACTTATCCGGCGCATGTTCCTTATAGTGCAGGCAGCGAGCAAAGGGCAGTGGCCCTTCTGATGTTGCTTTAAATACCGAGTGATATGCCGGGTCATATTCATCGGGGGGACATTCCCAGGTCAATAGCCAGGTTTTGTCAATATGACAGGTCTCCATGTTCTGGAGAAACTTTTGTAGATTATGGCCGTGCCAGTCCGGGTGATTGTGTGCATCAATGATCATTGAAATCTCCTTATTCTATTACCTTAATCTCATGGCGCAACATAGCCGTTCTAAATTGGGTTGGGAAATCGATTAACAAGTGTCCGACATGGTCCCGCAATTGTGTACGCAGGAAGGTCTGTGTGCGTTCATCCGTCGCAAAGTGCTCGATCAGGAATTCGAATACCGCGTTTGTCTCAGAATTTTCCAGGTCGTTGACCATTTGATATGCATCTTCGAGATTGTGAATACGTTGCAGCGCGTCCTCAACCGAGAATTGCAATACGTTCTGCAACTTCTCCACAATGGTCATATCCGCAGGCTCGGATAGCTCTTCTAGGGGCAACTTATCCCGTAACTGAGCCAGCCAGCGCGCGTGTACCTCTTCTTCTTTAGCATACATACTCCAAAATTCCGCTACTGTTGGGTAAAACGCAAATTTAGTCACCAGACCTTGGTAGAAGGTCTCTGCCGTGCGCTCGGCAGCGATGGCCAAAGAAAATAATTCTGCTACGGTTGATGTTGTCACAGTTCTCCTTTCTTTTGTAGGATGGGCTTTCTAGTCTGTCAAACAAACTTTCGTAGTACGCATATTCCTAAAATGTTCTGTTGTTATCAAAAATCGGGAATTCATATTCATATAATCTACGGTCATGTTGCTTTATTGTACGCGTCGCATATTTTCATGTCAAATTTAATTCAAAAAAGCGAGGTTGTAGTTCCCCGGTTGCGTGGTAGCCGAGGTTTCCATACCTCACTTCTTCGCTTCTTGACACCTTCTTCCTTCTCTCTATACTGAAAGGTAGAGTGTACCCGTTTGAATAATTTCGGTATGCGACATACCACGTTTTATGAAGAGGAGGTCCTATGGAAAACAAGGGTCAAAAACCGACTATTGAGGTAAAACGTCGCCGCCCTGGTAGCAGTACACCGTCCACACAGCGTGAGCGAGCAGAGGCGCCAACCCGAGAGCGTGAACGTGGCACGTCCGGCGGTACTCCGGGTGGTCCCTCTCTTCCCGGTGGGGGAAATCTTCCTCGTTCCCCCCTCGGTATCCTGCTTATGATTTTGTTATTGGTTTGTGGTTTGCCTATCTACTTATTGATGGGAGGCCAGATTTCTTTGAATGACACCGGTAATCTTGATGATTATGGAGAAGCGACGCAGCCCGTAGTTGTTGAGGAGGTTAGGCCTACATCCACCCGCCGTCCCACACTCCCCCCTCCTCCTGCCGGTGATGGACAAACGTGGACCGTTATGTTATACCAGGATGCGGATGATAAGGTCCTGGAACAAGATATTTTCGTCGATCTCAATGAGGCTGAGCGGGTTGGTTCAAGCGCCAATCTGAACATTATCGCCCAGATTGACCGTTACCAGGCCGGCTTTATGGGAGATGGCAACTGGACGGGTACCCGGCGTTATCATGTGCGCCAGGACGATGACTTGAACGTGGTCAGTTCGGACATGGTAATGGATTTAGGTGAAGTCAACATGGCCAGCGGGGATACCCTGGTTGATTTCGCAACCTGGGCAATCGATAATTACCCGGCGGATAAATACTTACTTATCCTCAGTGACCATGGCATGGGCTGGCCGGGAGGATGGAGCGATGCCACTGCTACCGGGCGCAGCGGGCAGTTACCGCTACAGATGATCCTGGGAGATAACCTCTATCTGAACGAATTGGACCAGACTTTGGAAAAGATTCGCGCGCAGAGTGGGATTGACCAATTTGAAATGATTGGTATGGATGCCTGTTTGATGGGCCACATTGAAGTGATGAGCGCGCTAGCGCCGCATGCCCGGTATGCAGTGTTTTCACAGGAGACGGAACCGGCTTTGGGGTGGGCTTATGCCGCCTTCTTGGGTGATCTGCGTGACAATCCCAGTCTTGACGGGGCACAGCTTGGACAAGCGATTGTGGACAGTTACATTGTGGATGATCAGCGCATTGTAGATGAGTCGGCGCGGGCTGATTTGGTGGGACGCGGGTCGCCGTTGGGATCCTTGTTTGGGGTGACCAGTTTACCTTCCGCCGCGCAGGTTGCGCGCCAGATGGGCCAAAATATCACTTTGACCGCCGTTGACCTGCAAGCGCTGCCGGAACTGATGAACAGCCTGAATGAGCTTACCGTCGCTTTGCAAGGAGCTAATCAGCGAAATGTGGCCCAGGCGCGCAGCTATGCGCAATCTTTCACCAATATTTTTGGCCGAGATGTGCCACCTGCTTATATTGACCTGGGCAACTTTGCCGAGCTGGTGGCGCGCTCAAGCAGTAAAAGCGAAGTGACCAGCGCTGCCGCACGCCTTCAGACTGCCTTAAGACAGGTGGTTGTCGCAGAAAAACACGGTACGCGCGTTGCCGGGGCGACCGGGGTATCTATTTATTTTCCCAACTCACAGCTCTATGCATCGTCGGCGGCTGGCCCGGAATCCTATACCGGCATCGCTGATCGCTTTGCCTCCGAATCATTGTGGGATGATTTCTTGTCATTCCATTACACCGGTGAAACGTTCGATGCACAGCGTGGAACAGTGGCAGTCCCGCCCGCCGGCGCAGCGCTACGCGCTCCTGCTGCGGGTGGCATCCAGGTTTCGGCCATCAGCGCGTCGGCGACAGAAGTCGCGCCTGGGCAGGAAGTTCGCCTGAGTGTGGATATAGAGGGTGAAAATCTCGGCTATGTCAAGCTTCTGGTGGGCTACCTGGATCAAAGTGCTAATTCACTTTACGTGGCCGACAGTGATTACCTTGCCAGCCCAGATACCCGCGAAGCCGGTGGGGTGTATTACCCTGATTGGGGCGTCGATGCGTTTACGATGGCGTTTAATTGGGAGCCGATTATCTACGCCATTGATGATGGCGTGACCCGCTATCCAGCACTGTTTACGCCCGCGACCTATGGCGCATCGAGTGAACAGGCTGTTTACACGGTAGAAGGTATCTACATCTTTGCCGATTCTGGCGACCGGCGCAATGCCCGGTTGTACTTTGTCAATGGGGTGTTGCAGCAAATTTTCGGTTTTACGGGTGAAGATACTGCGGGTGCGCCGCGTGAGATCGTACCGCAGTCCGGCGATACCTTTACACTCTTGGAGAAATGGATGGATTTGGATGACCAGGGTAATGTGGTGCAAATCGTTCGCCAGGCAGGAGAGACGCTGACCTTTAGCGATCGCATGTTCACCTGGGAGGTACTTGACGCGGCAGCAGGGCAATATGTAGTGGGTTTCATTATCGAAGACCTGGATGGAAATAGCCAGGCGGTCTTCCAGCCCATCATAGTGCGTTGAGTGTAAGATGGATAGGCTCTATCTACTGAGGAATTTCTTAATTAACAGTGGCCGTTCACTAGCAGTTGGCCGAAAACGGGTGTAATGCACCATTACCGAGAAGGCAATTTATCAATTTTAAATTTGCCAATTTTCGATTTTCAGGGGAGGAAATGATGCGCTTATCGAAACGGGTATGGCAGGCCATAGGGCTAGGACTGTTTTTATGTGCCGTGCTATGGGGAACATGTGGTTTGTTATTGTATACGATACCCGAAGAGCCTCTGGGTAACATGACTACGCTTGATTCAACCCATTTTGAGATAACCCGGGCATGCTGTATCGGGCCTGCCCTTAGTCTGATCTTCCTGGGCTATATTGCACTTAAGGTAGCCCATCGCCACAGCCTACATCTTCACGGACGCGAGATCGTATCTGCATTGGCGGCCGCGTTTGGGCTGGTGTTGGTGTTGATGGGACTGTCTGTTTTGCTTGCGCCTGCATCCGGCAACCCGCCTGAGACAAAAGCTGCTTTTGCTATATTTTTTCTGTTGCCCGGCATTTTTATCATGGGCACTGCCGCTATCTTCTGGGTACTGTTTGCGCAGGAGGAGTAAAACGTATGCGCCCCCTGGAATTGCTCACGGACTGGTTTGCCTATCGCCGCGCGCGGCGTCGTTGGCGTGACGCGATGACACTATTGACACTGATGTTAATTTGTGTATTGCTCAATCTGAGTTTTTTCTGTTGTGGCCTGATAGGATATACGTTGCAGCAGATAGGTGTTTTACCCACTTCAACGCCGGCCCCCGCCGGAGCCGATTTGATTCCCGGCCAGGTAGGGTCCATGTGGGCGCGCGCCACTATAGATAGCTCGGGTGGTGTCCGTCAAATTTTCGCAACGCATAAGGTTGAAGCTGGCGCACTAAGGTAACAGATATCACATGAGCATACTATGCTTCGGGCAAAGTTAGAAATCGTAGCTACTTCCTACCTCTCTCAAAAAAACCGCCATTTGCACATTTTATGCAAATGGCGGCCTTTCGTCATTCGCTATTCGTCATTCGCTATTCGTCATTCGCTATTCGTCATTCGCTATTCGTCATTCGCTATTCGTCATTCGCTATTC
>JAFGFI010000197.1 GCA_016931185.1 Anaerolineae bacterium | reverse complement strand
GTGGCACTTGGACTGCATTAAGATTCCTTGATGATTATTAGCACTTTTTTTCATTTATCAATAGTGGCACTCAACATCTAATTTTTAATTTCCAACTTGCCCTTTATCGCCGCCTCTACACATTGTTCCAGCGAGGCAAAGCGCGCAGCAATGCCGGCCAGATTGCGCAGATAGTATGCGCCCTTCGCAGAGGGAGTTGCAACACGTTCAAACCCCAGATCGCGCACGGGAGCGATAGCTATACACGCATCGGCGAAAATACGACCTCCCGCCGCCTCAATAACAGCCGCCAGCCCACAGGCAATTGCGGCATCTTTCACCGGGCGCGCACACGTTACCCATAGAGGCACACGCAGCCGCAGCCCTGCTACAGCCTGCGCCACCAGCGAGACTTCCAGGAGTGAAGCATGCGGGCAGCCTATCCAGACCAAATCTATATCCTCTACCGGATCATTAAGCAGCGCGTACCCCGGCGCGAGATCGTCAATCGTGATTTCGGTATGGGTCGCGGCCAATATGGAACGCGCCCCGGTTACCGGCGTCAATGCCTCCGGCGTCACACCGGCGACGTGATAGAGGGCCACCGCGCCGGTGGCCGCCATGGCGGCCCCTAATGTCTTGAGTTTTTCCTCCCACAGGGCACTGCCCCGCGAGAGGGGCAATCCGACAAAATAGGGAACTGCTCTGTGCGCGGCCTTCCCTACCCATGCGCCCAGTGCGCTGTAGTCGGAGAGCGTGCGTGGGATCGCGTTGACGGTTACTTTCAAGGTACCGATGCGGTTTTCAGGGAGATGTAATCCATAAGCTGCTGTGCGCCCCACAATGGCGGCGGCAATTGCACCGGGGCCACCCTCGCGATTGGTGCGCGCGCCTAGGACACTATTAGCATAGACAACGGCGGAGGACTCTGCCCAGGCGATGTGTTCGCCAAACTCCGGGTGATTCCCCATTAAATAGGGAGTACACGTAGGAATGGGATAGCCACTCCCGACACCCATACGGGCAAAGGTATCCACTACCTGCTGCTGTTTTTTGGCAAAATCAGGTGAAAATCCCTGCTCGGCCCAATCCCGCATATCCATTGCCGTTGGATTGAGTGTGGTAGAAGCATGAACACGCGCGCCCTCCGCCACCCAATTCGTGAGAAAATCCAGTCCTGCTGCACCGATATTACGATAAGATACGCCCGAAATTTGCACACGCTGCACCGGGAGCAGGTGTGTCGCGCCATAGATATTACCCAGCGCCGCGACAATCTCCATCGCGCGCCGGATTGCGGAGCCAGCCTCACCCGCCAGCCACGCCTGTTCTTCTGTGGTTAAGTGCATAATGATTATCCTTAATATATACTAGAATAGTGAAGCATGAATGATGATAACACTAAGGGGCCGAAAAAGAATAAGTTCTCGCGTCATCACCTTCCTGGAAGCGAAAAACAGCTTCCAGGAAGGGAATGTATGCGAAGTTATATTTTTACAAGCCCTAACTGTAATTGTCATAAATAGGTGAATTGAGAATTAAGCGTGTTTCACTATTAACATCTTTCACCAAACTACGTTTTACGTATCACGTTTCACGCTTCACGTTAAACATTGTAACGCAAAGGGGAGAAGGCGCAATAAGCTATTATCTTTAGTATGCGTTTCGTTTTGTGAGCAAACGACGACATTGACGGCGGCGAAGCGGCTAAAGCCGTAGGAAAGAAGTGTTTTTCGGTTGGCGGGCTACGGCCGCCAACCGAAAAACGCACCCACCCCCCTCATTTCTGTCTGGAGCAGGTGCCAGGAAATGATAATCGCTCACAAAACGAAACAGTTATGTAAACACTTGGCCCTTGGGCGACGTTATATGATATAGAACAACACCGAAAACGGTGGGTAACCCGGGTTAATTTAATGACACTTACAGAGCTTTATGAGACTTACGAGACGCAATTGCGCCGCTATGCGCGGAGGCTTACTTCAAGATCCGGCTTGGGCAGACGATCTGGTACAAGAAGCCTTTATCCGCGCAATGGGGCACCTGGACATTTTGGGGATGTTACAGCCTTACCAACGGCGCGCGTGGTTGCATCGCACATTGAAAAACTTATTTCTGGATGAAGTGCGCCGTCACCAGCGACAAGAACGCCTGGTGGAGCAGCTAGGCGGTGAAATTGCCAGTGCCAGCGCCGCTTCCTACACGCCCCTTTCCCTTAATCCCTTTGACCTGGTTCCCCCACGTTACCAGGACTTGGTAGAAAAACGTTATATGCTAGGTATGACCAGCGAGGAGATCGGTAAAGAACTCGATATTCCTGCTGCCACTGTGCGCTCGCGCCTACACCTAGCGATGAAAAAGATGCGGGAGAGGGCGGAGGAGTTAGGAGTTAAGCGTGAGACGTGAGCAACAAAACCCTTTGCAAATAGGAGACGAATCACAAATCACGGAGTACGAATCGCAAATTACAGAAAAGGAGCATTTGAAATGGAAACTAAGAAACAGGTGATTGACAATATCGTAAATTTGGATATACGGACGGCAACAGCAGAGCGAGTGGCGGGGATTGAACGGATCGGGAATGTGGTCAATCTGTTCTATACGCCGGATACGGCAGGATTGATCCCACAACTCAATATTGGGAATCTCGTTAACTCTATCGAGGTTCCGGCTGATGCCAAGATGCACTATGGACAGCTTGTATGGACCCATAAGACTTTTGAGACATTGGACGCACTGCGGTTGGTTGTGTTAGGCCAGCTCATTATTGAGAAGGATGTCACTCCGGAGGATATTGCGCAAAAGGTTGCCTATTTGAGCGTATATGGCAACGTTCTGTGCCCAGAACCCCTCGCGGGTGTATTACAGGCCAAACTAGAACGCTACGGATCGCTACATATTTATCCGGTCAATGTCAAACCTATCTTGGGCAAGCTACAGTTAGATACGCACTTCTTGCGTTCATTGGATGATGGTACGGAGCTTATGGTCATTGGTAAGCTGGATGTTACGGAAGAGGTGCCTAATGCGCTGTTGAGTCAGAAGATCAAGAAGATTTATGTTGCTGATGGCATCATCTGCCGTGAGGAGAACACCGATGTCCTCCTGCCGCTCCTGGAACGCACCTCAGGAGCCGACCGGATGACCGTTATCCCGGCGGGCTTTACAATGGTCGAACGCGCCCTGACATTGACACCCGTCGTCCTGAACGCGCTGCCCAGCAAAAAGCTCTACTGCACCGAGATTGTGCAAGTGGACGAAGCTGTCACACCTCAAGGCCTGGACGCAGGTCTGGAACGTTTGATCGCCAAAGAGACTGTGCTTTGTCCGGGTGCGCTCAGTGAGGTAATGGCAAAGAAACTCAATGTATTGGACACCGATGTTATTTTCTACGAAGACCATTTATGGTTGGTCAAAGGAGAAGATACACTATCGACAACGCGCTTTGGGCTTGCAGACGGGAAAGTAACGTTAGTTGTATTGGGCGCGCTCAACATTGCGCCTGACGTAGATCCTAAACACCTCGCCGACACGCTGCATAAAGTCCACAACTACGGCCTAATCTGTGGCACGCCGGATCAAATTGCCGTTCTACAACTTCGCCTGGGTATAAATGAGGGGCAACTGACCACAACTAAGCCAGACGAAAAAGAACCAGCTACATCTGAGTCACACGAACTTAGCAATATTGTGAATCTAACATTATAATCGTCTATAATGTTACATTTCGGGTGCAACGCACTTACTAAGTGTGTTGCACCCTTGTGGTTTAAATAAGGATATTGTATACAATAGCAATATTAACCTGCAAAAGGAGTTTTTGTAATGAGAGAGCCAATATGTTTATCCGTCGCAGAAAGACTGTATGGGTTATCACTCATCTGGCAAGAAGCAAATTATAATTTTGCGTTCTTCAACAGAGTCCCTGATCTCGACTGGGATGCTTGTTATAGAGAGTATATGTCACAGATAATCTCAGTTGAAGATCTCTATACTTATTACAAACTTTTGTCAAAGTTTACGGCACACCTCAAAGATGGTCATACTTTAGTCGTTCCACCTAAGTCTCTACACCTTAGTCTGGATAGACCAAAATTAATGTTGATGAACATTGCAAATACCCCGGTTGTCACCAATGCGTCCTGTGCCGTAGGAAATAAAATCCCTATAGGATCAGAACTCCTTGCGGTAGACGGTATTGAGGCAAAAGAATACTTAGCACTACATGTAATACCGGTTGTTTGTGAAACCACCTATCACCGGCGCTTGGATCATGCTACGGCGCGCCTTCTTCTGGGATATCAGGGTAGCGAGGTTCATTGCAAATTCCATACCCCAAGCGGTAATTCCGTAGAAATAGATCTCTTACGGAATAGACGTATTAACACGGATCCCTGGTTGCGCCCGCCTGGATTGCCCGATAAATGGGAATTTATGTACTTTGATGAATGGTTCTTCAACGAGGCGCCTTTCACCGCTTTTGAATTTAGTATATTAGAAGGTAATGTAGCATATATAGCACTGAACAGTTTTATGGATCCAACAATTGTAACTTCTTTTACAGAAAAACTTCCAACTATTAGGGAATGTTCAGGTCTAATTCTTGATCTCAGGAAAAATCATGGGGGGAATGACGCAATTGGCTACAGTATTGCATCGCATTTTCTGCGCCAACCAACGGAAATACTTCTTGTTCGATCTCCGAAGCATATTGCGTCACACAAAGCATCTGATGCATCTCAGACGCGGAGGATGCATGAAGAATCATGGGGGAATATACAGCCCTCGCAGGAAATCCTTCCTCTACCTACCGTTATGCTCACTGATTCCGAAACAGGATCTGCGGCGGAGGATTTTATAATGGCACTCCAATCGGGCAAAGGGGAAGTGACCAGAATCGGAAGGGGGACAGCAGGAAGTACAGGGCAACCCCTTATTCAGGCTCTCCCCGGGGGTGGTAAACTAGCCATCTGCACAATTCAAATGCCCTGGCCAGAGGAAGTATGGGATAAAGGCATCGAACCCCACATTTATGTTGAACCGGCCATTGAAGATGTGCTTCAAAATGAAGATAGAATTCTCAAAATGGCAATGCGTTTTCTTCTATCTCATTGACAAGAATGAAAAAAGGTTTAATATATGAGCAACCGTTCATATATTAAACCAAAATGATAATAGACAGTGAACTCACACCAAGTTGTATCGATACGCTCACCGAGGAAAATAATCCCGGCTCCAGCGATATCCAAATTCCTGATTTAAATACAGTACAACACCTGGCGAATACGTTTAAAGCGCTCAGTGACCCCACCCGCGTGTGTATCATCGCTGCGCTGATGCAGCATGAATTATGCGTGCATGAGTTAGCGGCCACGCTAGAGATGACGCAATCGGCGATTTCCCATCAATTACATACCTTGCGCGAAATGCGCATTGTGCGTTTTACCAAAGAAGGCCGCCATGTGTATTATGCCCTGGATGACGAACACATCCGCGATATTTTCAGGCAAATGCTGGCGCACGTGGAACATACGTAAATTATTGTGGAGATGATAATATGGAGACTAAAACTTATAAAGTGGAAGGACTTTCGTGTATAGATTGCGCCGGGCGCATCCAGGCATCTGTGGCTCATCTCGACACCGTTCAGCGGTGTGAAGTGGATCATGCCACCGGCAATCTTACAGTATGGGTTACGACGCCGGATTTTGATGTGACGCCCGTGGAAAAAATTGTCGCGGATACGGGACATACGCTCGTTACTGAACGACATCGCCACAAGCTAGAACCGGTCTCTAACCGGTCTTCAATCCCACTGGTGGCCTTCACGCGCTTTCTACTCTCTAAACGCGACACGACCCTCACCACTATCGCCGGCGTACTGACGTTACTGGGCCTCATAGCTACCCGCCTGCCCCTGCCAACCTTCTGGTCAATCACGGCTTTTGCGTTAGCAGTAATCTTAGGCGGCTTTCCTGTCACGCGGCACGCTTTCCAGGAGATTGCGCGCGTCCACAGTTTAGGCATCAACACGCTGATGGTCATTGCTGTGGCAGGGGCATTGGCCATCGGCGAGTGGGCCGAGGCTGCGATTGTCGTTGTGCTTTTTGCATTAGGGGAAGCATTAGAAGGGTATGCTACGGAGCGGGCGCGTGGCGCATTGGAAAGTTTACTTGACCTGGTTCCCCCTACTGCCCTGCGCATCCTGGAAAATGGCGTCACCAAAGAAGTTCCGGTAGAACATTTGAGGATCGGCGATGATGTACGCATCCGGCCCGGCGACCGGGTCAGCGTGGACGGCATTGTAAAAACCGGACAGAGTGCGGTCGATCAAGCCGCCATCACGGGGGAGAGTATGCCCGTAGATAAAGGCCCTGGCGATGAAGTTTACGCGGGCACCGTCAACACCTTCGGCGTATTAGAAGTAGAAGTTACGCAATTGGCAGCGGATAACACACTCAACCGGATGATCGCCCTGGTGCAGGAAGCGCAGGCTCGCAAAGCCCCCATCCAACGTTTTGTAGATCGTTTTGCGCGCGTCTATACCCCGACTGTGGCGCTACTCGCGGTGTTGGTTGCCAGTGTCCCGCCGCTTTTCTTTGCACAACCCTTCTGGGGTGTGGGGGGCTGGCTGATGCGCGCGCTGCAAATGCTCGTGATCGCCTGTCCCTGTGCCCTGGTCATCAGCACCCCGGTGAGTGTGGTCAGCGCGTTGACCCATGCTGCCGCGCGTGGCGTGCTTATCAAAGGCGGAGCAACACTGGAGATATTGGGACGTGTAAATATTATAGCCTTCGACAAAACCGGCACATTAACCGAAGGCCATCCTGTAACTACCGATGTCCTCAACGTCTGCACCGTCGCCGGGTGCAACAACGGGTTACAATACGCGGCGGCGGTGGAATCGCAATCCTCACATCCGCTAGCGCGCGCACTGGTAACAGAAGCGCACGCACAACACCTCACGCTGCTGCCCGCGCAAAATGTGAGTATCCTCAACGGGCGCGGTATAACCGGGAATGTCAACGGTACAACCGTCACTGTTGCCAGCCATCCCTATTTCGACGCCACCGTTCCGCATACTGACATCGTCTGCCGAGAAGCAGAGCGACTCGCGGGAGAAGGCAAAACCGTGATACTTGTTGGTCACGATGATATTCTCACGACTACGCCCCAGGTTTGCTCCGTGTTCGCGGTGGCGGATCGTCCTCGCGCTGCCAGTCCGGAGATCATTGCTGATCTCAAGACGCTAAATCATATCCGTACCGCAATGTTGACTGGCGATAGTTCTACTGTCGCTAACGCTGTTGCCCAATATACCGGCGTAGACACTGTCTATGCCGGCCTGCTGCCGGAAGAGAAAGTAGAGATTGTGCGGGAGATGCAGGAAGGAAAAGAGGAAGAAGGAAACATTGAAAACCCAAAATCGAGAAGCGGCGGATTGCGAAACGCCCCAATGACCGTCGCCTTTGTGGGAGATGGGGTGAATGACGCGCCTGCACTGGCACAGGCAGATGTAGGTGTGGCAATGGGGGGCGCGGGATCGGCGCAAGCGATGGAGACCGCCGATGTTGTATTGATGGGCGATGATCTGCGACAACTTCCTTTCCTCATCCGCCTTAGCCAACGCACACGGCAAACGGTGCGGGCGAATATAATCTTCGCCCTTGCGATCAAATCTATAGTCTTCGTTCTCGCTGCGTCAGGTATAGCGACGCTATGGATGGCTATTGTTGCTGATGTAGGGGCGTCGCTGGCGGTGATTTTGAATGGCATGCGGTTACGCATATAGTGACCCTATTCTGGGCAAGGTTCAGAAACCTTGCTTGTATGTGTTTAGTTTCGTGAGCAAATGACGCCATTGATGGCAGCAAAGCGGCTAAAGCCGCAGGAAAGCGGTGTTTTTTCGTTGGCGGGCGTAGCCCGCCAACGAAAAAACACCCCCAACCCCTTGTTTCTGTCTGAAGCGAGTGACAGAAAATGGTAATCGCTCACAAAACTAAACGGTTACCCTTGCTTTTTGCCTTAACACGATTACGCTTGATAAGGCATAAAGTGTAAAGGTAACTTAAACTGTCCCCTATTCCCCTATTCTGTACCTTTCTTCCAAGATCGTTTAGGTATATAATAGACCTATGTTATTACATCCCATGATAGTGAAATATTATCTCTGTTGAAAATATACCTGCGTAAGATGTAAAGCGTAGAACGCGAATGATCTCTTGCGTTTTATGTTTCACGTTTCACGTGTGTTTTTTGGAGGAATTTGTTATGACGTGTGCCTGGAAATCCAATTGGGAGACAACAAAACAGCATTTTCTGGATTGGTGGCATCACGAGGGATTGGTATTCTGTATCGGGGGAACGTTTGATGCGCTCCTCCCTCACGAAACGGTAGTGCATCCGGGGAACGCACCTGATATTGAATATGCCTATACCCAACCTGAGTGGCGCGCGCGCTGGAATCATTACCAACTTTCAAAACAGCAGTATCCCGCCGATGTGTTGCCTGTGGCAAACACGGATATTGGGCCGGGATCCCTGGCACTGTTTATGGGCGGGGATGCAAAGTTGGCGGAGGATACGGTATGGTTTACGCCCTGCATCGCCACCGGTGATCCAGAACGCCATCCTCCGCTGCGCTTCGATCCTGGAAACTCCTGGTGGCTGATTACAGAGGCCACCCTACGGGCGTGTGCGGAATTGGGACGGGGGAAGTATCTTGTTGGATGTCCTGATCTGATTGAGGATCTGGATATTGTGGCCGCGCTGCGCGATCCGCAGTTGCTGTTGATGGATATGATCGAGCGTCCGGACTGGGTGTTAGAGAAGGTAGATGAGGTCAACCAGGCGTTCTTTGAAGCCTACCAACGGATTTACGATATTATCAAGTTAGAAGATGGAAGTTCGTGCTTTGGTGCGTTCCGGCTGTGGGGACCGGGCAAGGTTTACAAAGTGCAGTGTGATACGTCGGCAATGTTCTCATCCAGGATGTTCACCAAATTTGTCGTTCCTGCATTGACGGCCCAGTGTGAATGGCTGGATTATTCGATGTATCACCTGGATGGACATCAGTGCATCTCGCACCTGGATTTGCTACTGGATATCGAACCCCTGGACGCGATAGAATGGACGCCCGACCCGCAGGTACCCTCCGGCGGCGATCCGGCGTGGTACGCGATGTACCGCAAAATCCTGAACGCCGGGAAATCCGTGCAGGCTGTCGGGGTTAAGCCAGAAGAGGTAGAACCCTTGCTGGATGCTGTGGGGGGCAAGGGAATGTACATTATGACGACGGGAATGGATATGGCGCAGATGGAGAGGGTGCTTAAAGTAGTAGAGGGGTACCCATAGGTTCAATCGACTAAAATTAAAAATTTTAAAGCTGAGATGCTATTTTCGAGGGGGCTATGGACAAGGTCAAGGTAGGATTGGTGGGCGCGGGAATTTGGGGGACGATGCACGCGCGCGCATACACTCAGCATCCGTTAGTGGACCTGGCGGCGGTTTGCGACCTGGATGAAAACCGCGCGCGCCAGGTAGCAGAGCAGTATGGCGTGGCCCATGTGTATACAGATGTGGTAGCGATGATAGAGAATGAAAATCTACAGGGGATTTCGGTAGCGACGCCGGACGCAACCCATACCCCGATTGTTTTGGAGGCAGTGGCGAAAGGGCTACATATCCTCGTAGAGAAACCACTGGCGACCACCGTTGCAGAGTGTGAGCAGATGATTAGTGCAGCGAAAGCAGCCGGGGTATTGTTGATGGTAGATTGGCACAATCGTTGGAATCCACCTTATCATCATGCCTGGCAGGCGATCCGCGCGGGGGAGTTGGGGGATGTGCGCTATATCTACTACCGGTTGAGCGATACAGTCTACGTCCCCACAAAAATGCTTCCCTGGGCTGCGCAATCTACGGTGATGTGGTTCTTGGGAAGCCATGCATTGGATACGACGTGCTGGTTGATGGGCAAACGCCCCACGCGTATCTACTGCCAGAAACGCGCGGGGATGCTGGCCGGGATGGGTGTGGATACGCCCGATCTCTATGTCACGCTATTAGACTTTGAGGACGGCGCGCTGGCTATAATTGAAAATACGTGGATTTTGCCCCAGGCTTCGCCTGCGCTCATTGACCATAAATGTGAGATTCTCGGCACACAGGGTGCGATTTACATCGATCCTACCCATGATCGCAGCTTTGCCAAATATACGCCACAGACGATACAGGGCTTTCCCAATGCCCCCTTTGCGGATATGTTCATCACGCCCGAAATTCACGGTAAACAGATGGGGTTCGCGGTGGAGAGCATCAGCCATTTTGTGGATTGTATCTACCATAACCGCCCCCCCCTGGCAACAGGTCATGATGGGCTTTTAAACACGCGCCTGATCCAGGCAGCAGAAAAGTCGGCTCAAATTGGAATGCCCGTGGATTTGGGGCTGGATAGATGAGCGAGGCCACTTCGGTTAAAGTTTCTGCTTCCCGCCCGGCCTGGTTGCGTGGTGTGGTACAGGCACTCCCCATTGTGATGGGCTACATTCCCATCGGGTTCGCGTATGGTGTCCTGGCACAACAGGCGGGACTGTCCATACGCAATACCGTGTTAATGTCTTTGATAGTTTACGCCGGATCGTCGCAGTTGATTGCCGCGAGTCTATTTGGGGCCGGGATTCCCGCGCTTTCTATCATTCTCACGACGTTTATCGTGAACCTGCGCCACATGCTGTTCTCGGCTGCCCTTTCCCCTTACCTCAAGGGATGGCGCAAGTGGGAACTCGCGGCCTTTGCCTACGAGCTAACCGATGAGTCGTTTGCGGTCCACGTCGCCCGATTCGCCCAAGAGATGCCCGCCAAAGCCGAGATTTTCGCCACCAATGTCACCGCGCAGGTCTCGTGGATCTTTGGATCGTGGTTGGGAACCGTGGCCGGACAACTCATTACCGACGTCAAACCCCTCGCGCTGGACTACACCCTCGCCGCGATGTTCATCGCGCTCCTGGTAATGCAGATCAAGGACCGCGTGCAAGTGATCGTCGCAGTGTTTACCGGGATACTGGCAGTATTCCTGACTCTGTGGGGAGTGGATCAATGGAGCGTCATTATTGCCACCCTGGTGGGCGCGACGGTGGGGGCAGGGATAGAACAAAACAAAAAATGCTAGATCAAAACGTCATTTTATTAACCATGTTGGGAATGTTGGGGGTAACGTATTTACCCAGGGTGCTGCCGGTGTGGCTCTTCGCGAATAAGTCATTGCCACCGCTGGTAATCGCATGGCTGCGCTACGTTCCGGTTGCGGTATTGGCGGCGATGTTGCTGCCATCGTTGGTACTTGTCGAGGGGCAGTTCGATGTAAGCAACCGTAACCTTTTTTTCTGGGCCGCATTGCCGACCTTCCTGGTAGCCTGGAAAACGAAAAGCTTGTTCGCCCCGGTGGCTGTGGGAATGGTCATTGTAGCCGGTGCGCGATTTATAAGTGGTAGGTAATGGGTAAGCGAAGGTTACAAAAGTTTCCGCAAGGATCGATCAAAATATGTCCCATATAATCTCGGTGCCGGTACGGCCAAGTAGGTGGTTGGACTTTTGTAGTCCAGGCACACAATTAGAATAGTATGCGACAAGAAATCATTTACATAATAGTGTTAATCCTTTCTGCTCTGGTATCGGGTGGCATTGCACTATATAGTTGGCGGCAGCGACGGATGCCCGCCGCAACCTTATTTACCTTGATGATGGTGGGAGTCACGGTATGGCTTTTGGGATATGCTTTCGAGCTTAACAGCTCTGAGCTACCGGTTATGCTGTTATGGATTAAGGTGGGCTATCTAGGTGTAGCCACCGTACCCACCCTCTGGTTCATTTTTACTGTTCAATATACCGGGCGAGAACGCTGGCTCACGCGCCGGAATTTTATGGCGTTGTTTATTATGCCACTCATTATTGTAACGTCGGTCTGGACAAACGAATGGCATCGCTTTTACTATACGGATTATTGGGTTGATGCCGGTGGCCCATTTCCAATGTTTGTGATGACACGCGGCATCATATATTGGGCTGGCGTGGTCTATGCATATCTGGCCCTATGCGGCTCAACAGTCTTACTGTTCCGGGCATTCATACGCTCGGTTGCTCCCTACCGGGGGCAGATCCGCGTGATGTTATTCAGTGCCACCTTTCCCTGGGTAGCTAACTTTCTTTATCTGACTGGCCTCAATCCTTTCCCATACCTTAATTTAACACCCCTCAGTTTCGCTTTAACCGGGCTGGTCATAGCGTGGGGATTATTCCGTTATCGTCTGTTAGACGTAATCCCGGTCGCCCGCGACAAAGTGTTCGAAAGCATCCGTGATGGGGTTATTGTGCTGGATGCACAAACACGCATCGTGGACTTGAATCCTGCCGCGCGAGCATTAGTGGCGCGGCCGCCCTCTGAGGTTATCGGACAGCCTGTAGCGCAAATTTTACCCGGACAATTAAGTGGGTTGATTACCTACCTGCATATGCCTGAACTTCAGACGCAGATTATCTTAGGACATCCTCCAGATCAACAATATTATGATCTCCATGTTTCTCCTTTGTATAACCGGCGAAATGTGCGGACCGGATGGGTCGCCGTGTTGCACGATATGACCGCGCGCAAACAGGCGGAAACTACACTCCAGGAACGGACGCTGGAACTGGAAGGGCGTAATGCAGAGTTAGATGCCTTTGCACACACTGTCGCGCACGACTTAAAGTCTCCCTTAACCGTTATCGTGGGTTTTGCGTTGCTGATGGAATCCCAGGTTGAAACGATGTCGCGCGTAAATTTCTTAGAAAACCTGCGCCGCATCTCAAGGACTGGCAATAAAATGAGTGCTATCATTGATGAGTTAATGTTACTGGCCAGTGTACGCGAAATGAAAGACATAGATACCGGCCCGTTGGAAATGGCGGCTATTGTTACTGAAGTGTTGGATCGTTTACGTAATGAAATTACGGATGCCGGGGCGGAAGTCCATGTGCCGGATGCATGGCCAATGGCAGTAGGATACGCGCCGTGGGTGGAAGAGGTTTGGGCCAACTATGTTAACAACGCGCTCAAATATGGGGGGAAACCAGACGAGGGAACGCCCCCACACGTGGAATTGGGAGGGGCAATTTTAGATGCTGGGTTGCCACTTTGGGATTCGGGACTACAGTCCATAGTATCCAAAATCCAAAATCCAAAATCCAAAATCCTCTTTTGGACTCACGACAACGGCCCCGGCATGACGGAAACTGAGTGTACTCAGTTATTTACACCCTTCACGCGCCTGCACGAAGTCCGCGCGCAGGGCCACGGGCTAGGCTTATCCATCGTGCGCCGCATCATTGAGAGGCTTGGGGGTGAAGTTGGCGTCACCAGTGAACCGGAGCGGGGTAGTACATTCTATTTTACACTACCCAGACATGTTTAACCAGTTTAGCTGCTCCCTTGCTACTGATTTAATATTTTAAGGAGGTAATATATGAATGTGCAAACAACACCCTTGAATACAGCCTCAGCTCCTTTTCCTCCCCTATACCACAGACGCTTGTTTACGACGGCTGAATATCATGCTATGCTTCAAAAAAATATTTTACGAGAAGACGACGCTCTGGAACTCATTAAAGGAGAGATTGTCACGATGTCACCTGGCAATGCCCGCCATGCCAACTGTGTCAGACGTTTGCTTAGCGTATTCACTATACATTTCAGCCAACAGGCGCTGATAGATGTGCAAAACCCTGTTCAGTTGGATGCACACTCGGAACCACAGCCGGATATCGTTCTGTTAAAGTTGCGCGATGATCTTTATGCCACACACCCTACGCCAGAGGATATTTTGCTGTTGGTGGAAGTCTCTGATACTTCTGTCAACTATGACCGTGAAGTGAAGTGCCCGTTATACGCGCGAGCGGGTATTCAAGAATTCTGGATTGTGAATCTCGTAGAACAGCGATTGGAAGTTTACACTGCGCCTACACATCACGGATATGGTCAACAACGTTGGTTGTGGACAGAAGATGAGATTAGCCCATTAGCGTTCCCGGACATTCATTTACCGGTGAGTGAAATTTTAGATTAAAATAAGAGAAATTCTCTATGGATCGGATAAATTCAAACAGTTTTTCTCTTCTGTTGAATGTGTTTGATCCACAGAAAGAAAAGTAGCGATCATCAAAAGGAGGACCTATCATGAAACAAGTTGTAGTTACCCCTGTAATGGGCAAGCGACTGATTGGTAAAGGGATAGTGCAACTACCGGAGATTCAGGACGTATTGAAGAAAGGAACATTGGTTATTATTGCCGGGACAACGAATGGTTACGTGGCCGAGGAAATTTTAACTGCACTGGGCCAGGTTGAGGGATTCTCGCGCGTGGGATTCCGGCGCGGGATGACGGTTGCGCCTGGGGCGAAGCCGATTCAAGCAGAGCTAACGGGTGATGTGGTTATCGTGGATGGCGTGTGGCAGCAGGGTAAGACAATCTTTGATGTTGTAGAGGCACTCAAGGCCGGCGATGTTATCCTGAAAGGGGCAAATGCCTTTGACGGATATGGACAGGCAGCAGTGCAGATCGGGCATCCACAAGGGGGAACTATTCATGCCGCGCTGACTGCCGTCTATGGCCGCCGGGTGCGCTTGATCGTGCCGGTTGGATTAGAAAAGCGCGTCTTTGAGGATGTGACCGCATTGGCAAAGTTCATCAATGATCCCGACGCCTCGGGGCCACGGCTTTATCCTATCCCCGGCGACATTTTCACCGAGATGGATGCCATTCATCTGTTGACCGGAGCCGAGGTGAATTTGATTGCAGGGGGCGGCATCTACGGTGCGGAAGGGTCGGCATGGCTGGCCATCACCGGCACGGAAGAACAGGAGCAGGCGGCGGCTGACTTAGTAAAATCTGTCGCGGGTGAACCCCCGTGTGAAGTGTAGGACAACCGCAGACGACAGACCACATGACGCTGTATATGATCTGTCTGCGGACTGCCGTCCGTTATCTGCGGTTAAAAAGTATAGAGGAATTCATCATTAACCGTCTAAAGGTCAAAATATAAAGTAGTATTGTTGCGGGCGGAGTACCGCCCGCAACAATACCCTCTTTTACCTATCGCTTTAGCGGTCTATGTTCAGAGGATTACTCATTAACGCGGTGCGTTCACCAGCAGTAGGATGAAAATTGAATCCGTAATTCGTAATTCGCTATTCGTAATTCGCTATTTTCAAGGGAGGGAGGGAGCCTAAAATGGACGCTGTTTTCTGGGGATATTATGAATCTCCGGTGGGGTTGTTGGAAATTGGCGGCACGGAGACCGCAATCGTGGCAGTGAATTTTGTGGAACAGCGGCGCGCTGACGTGGCGGCGAATGTCACAGTTGAAACTGCTGTCGCACAATTGGCCGAGTATTTTTCCGGGACACGGACAATGTTTGATGTGCCGCTCGCGCCCGAAGGAACCGATTTTCAAAAGATGGTATGGCAAGAACTACGCAACATTCCCTATGGGCAGACGGCCTCCTATGGCGATATCGCCAACAGCATTGGGAAACCCAAGGCATCACGCGCCGTCGGAGCTGCAAATGGGAAAAACCCGATTCCCATTATTGTGCCCTGCCATCGTATCATCGGCAGTAACGGCAAATTAACCGGCTACGGGGGTGGCCTCTGGCGCAAGGAATGGTTACTCAAGCATGAAGGAATTTTAGAAAGTGAGGTGCATTGATGCAGTACCAAATGAAACAACGATTCTGGACGGTGGGGGATAAGTTTATTATCAAGAACGAGTCTGGACAGGCGGTATTCCAGGTGATTGGCAAAGTCTTCTCTATTCGCGACAAACTCTCGTTCCGGGATATGCAGGGTAACGAACTGGCCTACATCAGGCAAAAGCTGGTAAGTCTACGCAAACGATACCAGATCTACCGCGACGGTGAACTATTTGCCGATGTTGTAAAGGAGATCTCGTTTTTGAAGGACAAATACACGGTAGATATCCCCGGCCCCAACGACTACACGGTCAAGGGCAATTTCTGGGATCATGAATACAGCTTCCTGCGCCGGGGTCGCGAGATAGCGCATGTTTCCAAACGTTTCTTTTCCTTCACCGATACCTACGGCATCAACATCCAGGAAGGGGAGGATGATGTGACCATCCTGGCAACGGCTGTTGTGATCGATCTGGTCAATCAAGCAGAAATGAATGCAGCCAACAACTCTAACTGAGTTATATGATTTATACAGTTTCTCCTAATTTGATCACCTGGAACAACTTCATCCGTAGAAGTTGATATACCAGTATAGTCAAGGCGATGATAAAGAGGAGCGCAAAGAGCGCGTAAAGGCGCAGAATAGCAGGCCAGGCAATTTCAACAGAAAGTGGCGGGATGTGGGACACTATTTGGGTGCCGGTTTGTAGCATAGGGACAAAAAGATTACTGGCCCAGATACCCAGCGCGGTACCTGCCACACCGCCCGCTATAAGCAAAAAGAGCAATTCCCAGGCGACAAAGCTTGCCATTTGACGGATAGATAGACCGGAAGCACGCAGAACACCCATCTCCACAGCGCGACGGCGAAAGGAAAAGAGGATGTAAAGCATAAACCCCAGCGCGCTCAGGACGGCGGCCGCTCCAAATCCCACCGAGAGCAGCCCTAATAAGCCCTGTCGCCCCGGGCTGCGCTGTTCCTCATAGATGCGTTGGGTGGAAATGAACATTGCCTGTGCGCCGAGATTCATCTCCCACACATCGTCGGCTAAGCGGTCGTAGTCCACATCAGGCGCGCTCTTCATCCACACGCGGTAGGGATATTGTCCCTGGGCCTCTTGGAAGAAATAATCCAGATTTCCCACAATAAGCGGTCCGGTATCCGGATACCACGTTGGGAAATAGGTGAAGCTGCCGGCGATTTTGAACGTGATGGCATGCGCCTGCTCATAACTGATTACGATGACGTGCAAGGTATCGCCGATGTCGAGCGCGTGAGTCTCCATAAACTCGCGGGGCAACAATACACCGTCGTGAGCGATGGCAAGCTGGTTCATCAATCCCCCTAGTGATTCTGGCGCGAAATCCCCTCGCCAGAAAGCAACGTTGACGAAGTCGGAACGATCTACACCCATAAAGGTACCATCCTGGAAACTGTTGCCGGTTTGCACGCGCGCATCGTAACGCCCGACGCGGGCGGCACCGGCAATCCCCGGCAATTTTTCGTATTCGCTGATATGTAGAAATTGCCATTGAGTATGCCCGGTTATATCGCCTGACGCAGCAGCTTCACTGACCCCGATAGCTTCACTGACCCCAGTAACTGCACCGGCCCCGACAACCTCGCCGGCATCCACTAAACTCATATCTGCGCCAACCCAATAATATTGTTGGTCGTAAAGATGCGTATCCAATGTCGCTGACAACGAAGCAGTATAGGTTGAGAGGCTAAGAGTAAGAATGAGCAAACCTAAGGGTGCAGCATACAACGTGGGCGCGCGGGCCAGTTGCCGGGCTGCCAGCAGAAATCCCACGTTGCGCGAGAAGGCTCCTATCCACGCAAAAGCACGCATCAACAAGGGTAACACGCGCAAGATGAGCAACGTGAGTGACAGCAAGCTGAGCGCGGGAACAAGGAAGAGCAAGGGGTTTTGCAAAGGCTCGATAGCCATCGCTTCACCGGAAGGTGCCACAATACTTTGCTGGTACAGTAGATACGTGCCATAGACGGCCGGAATCGCAGTGAGTATATCAAGCCAGGCACGCTGCCACCACGGCGGACGCAGAAGCCGCGCGCGCGTGTGTTTGTAAGTGACGATGGTGTGTCGGGCCGTATTCCAGGCCGGCACAATCTGAGCCAGCATGGTTAATCCCACAACTACAAGGCCAACCCGCACGGTCGCCCACGTCATCCCTACGCGGATGTCGGTCGCCAGCGAAAAATCCAGGAAACTGCGCACTTGGCCGATGGTATACGCCAACAGTAAACTGATGGGCAGGGCCAGTCCCAGGGCAAACAGCCCCAGGGTAAATGCTTCTAGAGCGGTAACACCGGTAACCTGAGGCATACTTGCCCCACGACTACGCAACATAGCGACCTGATTGCGGCGATGTTCCACGGTGAGTGCAACGATCAGCACTACGAAGGTGATCAGAAGACTGATGACAGGTACACTGAAGGTAAATAACAGCCCGGTAAGTTCGTTCGTCGCAGATTGGTAACGTTCCAACGCTTTGACCGGCGAGATATTCAGAATAGTGTTTGGAAGCAACTTGGTGACGTACATCTGTAATCGTTGAATACGCAACAGCAAAGGATCTACATCGCTAATGTAAATATTCTCGGCATCCAGCGGCAAATACCAGAGAGCCTGGTAAATTTCATCTTTCAAGACAGGACTGATGCGATTGCTGAACGTGACCTCAGAGACAAACAGAATATTATCGCGGTAAATTGGCGTATAATCCCAGAACTCGGCATAGAGATTCGCCGGTTCCCAGATACCGGCAACGCGCATCTCAAATTGGGTCGGGGCGTCCTCATATTTGTGCATAGCGCGCAGGTCGTAAGCGATATAGACTTCGCCTACCTGGATTCCCATCTTCTCGGCAAAAAAGCGACTCATAAGGACATCAAAAACACCGTCAGGGGCCGCAGTATCTGCCGGTAACTCTCCCTCTACAAGGGTAATATGGTGCGCCAGATCGCTGAGAGCAGTGAATCCGGCCCAATACATAGGTTGTTTATCGGTGACAACGTCGACATCTGCAGCAGTGAAAACACCGAAAATACCTGTATTGAACATCCGTACGCTACGCACTGTAGGGGAGGGCGGGAGATGGAGGTCACGATAGACGGAAGCGGCAAAATAGTCATCAAGAGGACCTATATCGGGCCATTGCAAGGGGCCATTAGATGAGCCGATGTAACGAAAGAGCAGGGAGACGGGGGGCCGGAGCATTTGTCCCCGGTAGTGAGGCGTATCGGAGAATAGTCCTTCGCTGAGCATACGATAGTAGACACCTTCGGTATACAGGGGGATGCTCATTGTCAGTGCAACGGTAATGACAAGGCCGAGCAGGGTTGCGAGTGACAACCCTCGTTGAGCAAACAATTGCTTAAGGGCAATCGTGAATGCGGCAAGGATACGCAGCGGAATCTTCATTATGACTGAACTACAGCTTCTAGGTTAAATGCGCGAGGTTGAGCAGCGATACGGGAAAGCCATATCCGGTACTGGCACAAAGAGAAAGGAGGGGTTCCTGCCAGGTAGTGATTGCCAAAAGTGTATCTCGTAGTGGATTCGGTTAGAGATTGACCACAACCGGGAAGGATTTGCCATTCTATGAGGTAAAGACGGTGATCACTGGCGTAGCTGCGCAGCGCGCCGGCCTGCCAGTTTTGGTTGGCAGGCACGAGGTGTGTGCCCTCGGCCAGCGTATTCCCATGATCTGCATCCACTATGTGATAGTGGACTTCAACAGATGTGCGACTATCGTTGCAGATCACAATCGGATGGTATGTGCCGGCTTCTACTTCACCCAGGATCACACATACCGGACGTTGCACACGCCAGAT
>JAFGFI010000196.1 GCA_016931185.1 Anaerolineae bacterium | reverse complement strand
TTGATTGTGAAGCCGATAGACTGCATCGTATAGTGAAATTCACCTGTGTCAAATCTCAGGGTATCTGTGACGAGAATCACCTGACAAAGGTTGTTTCTTACAGACACAAAGTCGCCTGCGGAATACTCAAGCAAAGGACGGGACTTCACAGTCCCGTCCTTCTTCATTGTGGAATTTACCAAACTTTACCGGCGTCTACCATTGCGAAGCGTGGCCTGCGCCGCCGCCAGACGCGCTACGGGTACACGAAATGGCGAACAACTCACGTAGTCCAGACCTACGCGATAACAGAAATCAATGGAAGCGGGATCGCCGCCATGCTCACCACAGATTCCCAGCTCGAGATCAGGATTTACGGCTTTGGCTTGATCGATACAGAGTCTCATCAGTTTGCCCACACCGATTTGATCCAACGCTTGAAAAGGATTCTCTGGCAGGATGCCTGTTTCTACATACTTTAGCAGAAACTTGCCCTCAGCATCGTCGCGGCTGTAGCCGTAGGTCATCTGCGTGAGATCATTCGTTCCGAAGGAAAAGAACTGGGCGTACGGGGCAATCTCATCAGAGGTCAGCGCAGCGCGCGGCACTTCAATCATCGTACCGAACAGCATAGGCACTTGGATGCCTTCTTCTGCCATAACCTCTTTCGCTACGCGCTCCAACTTCGCCCGTTCAAGTTTGAGTTCGTTGACGTGTCCCACCAGCGGGATCATCACTTCGGGATGCACATCAATGCCACGTTTGGCGCAACGACACGCCGCCAGCGTGTAAGCGCGGGTCTGCATCTCGGTGAGTCCGGGATACATGATACCGGCGCGGCAGCCACGCAGCCCCATCATCGGGTTCACTTCCCACATGCCGGAGACGGCCTCCAGCAGGATCTCCTTTTCCTTCAGTTCTCCGGAATCGGGCGCAGTGATGCGCAGCTTGACCACTTCTTCCAGCAACTCGTGGTACGGCGGCAGGAACTCGTGCATGGGAGGGTCGATGAGGCGCATAATGACGGGCTTGCCGTCCATCGCGTCGAACAAATCCTCAAAGTCCTGCTCCTGGAAGGGCAACATTTCTTCCAACGCCGCGTCGCGGACGCTCTGTTCCTTCGCCAGGATCATGCGCACCACGGCGTCGCGAGCACGCGGATCGAAGAACATGTGCTCGGTGCGGCATAGACCAATGCCTTCTGCGCCAAAGGCTATGGCACGTTCTGCGTCCACGCCGATGTCAGCGTTGGCGCGCACCCCGATCTGACGAACTTCGTCGGCCCAAGAGAGCAGTGTGAGCAGGTCCGTCTGTTCCTCGTATTTGGCTTGTACCAACGGTACCGCCCCCAGGAAGATTTCACCGGTAAAACCGTTGATAGAAATCGTATCACCCTCTTTGATGACGAGATCGCCAATGGTGAACTGCATACGGTTGATATCTACAGCGATTTCCTCACATCCCGTCACACAGGGGATATTGTTGCCGCGCGCCACCACCGCGGCGTGGGAGGTGGCGCCACCCTTCTGCGTAAGGACACCCTTCGAGACGAGCATCCCCCCCATATCCTCAGGCGAGGTTTCAGGGCGCACCAAAATCACATCCTCACCGTCAACAGCGACGGTCTTGGCGCGCTTGGCGTCGAAGACGGCAATCCCTACCGCTGCGCCAGGTGAAGCATTCAGGCCCTTGGCGATTTTCTCTCGCTTCGCGTCGGGATCAAAGGTGGGGCGCAGGAGCATATCCACCAACTCCGGTTCGATACGCAAGATGGCCTCTTCCTTCGTAATCAGGCCTTCCTTCGCCAGATCTACAGCTGTCTTCACCGCAGCCAGTGCGGTGCGCTCGCCGTCGCGTGTCTGGAGCATCCAGAGCACACCATTCTCAATCGTGAACTCCATATCCTGCATGTCGCGGTAGTGCGTTTCCATCTGCCGGGCGATCACGGCAAACTGCTGGTAGGTTTCAGGCAGGACTTCCTCAAGGCTGGGAAATTTGGCCTGGCGTTCTTCCTCGGATACATCGTTCTCGGCAGCCCATTGGCGGGAGGCTACCAATGTGATCTTCTGCGGCGTGCGAATACCGGCTACTACATCCTCACCTTGCGCGTTAATGAGAAACTCACCATAGAGTTTGGGGTTGCCGGTCGCTGGGCTGCGGCTGAAAGCCACGCCGGTCGCCGAGGTATTCCCCAGGTTGCCGAACACCATCATACAGACATTCACTGCTGTGCCCCAGTCGTGGGGGATGCCCTTGTGCTCGCGGTAGATGACGGCGCGTTCACCATTCCAGGAATTGAAGACGGCCTTGATGGACATCTCCAATTGCTTGTAGGGGTCGGCGGGAAAATCCTCACCGAAGTGTTCTCGGTACATGGCTTTGTATTCGTCCACCAGTGTTTTGAGCCCTTGAAGGCTGATCTCAGTATCGCCCCTGACGCCCTCTTTTTGCTTGAGCAACTTCAATTTGTGCTCGAAATGCGTACGTTTGAAATCCATCACAACGTCGGAGAACATGGTAATGAGACGGCGGTAGGCATCGTATGAGAACCACTCATTGTCGTACATCTCGGCGATAGCGGCGCGGGTCTGATCGTTGAGACCCAGGTTGAGGACGCTGTCCATCATACCGGGCATCGATTTCCGTGCGCCGGAGCGCACGGAAACGAGCAGGGGATTGAGTCCCTTACCGAAGGTCCTACCGAACTGCACTTCTAATTCGTGTAGGGCAGCCAGGGTTTGCTCCCACATACCCTCTGGGAAGTCGCCGGTTTTCATATAATGCACGCACGCTTCAGTGGTGATAGTGAAGCTAGGCGGCACCGGTGCGCCAGCGGCCATCATCTCAGCCAGGCCAGCGCCTTTTCCGCCGAACAGGATTTTCATTTCTGTTAGATCAGGCTCGTGCCCCAGCCGTTTAGCATATATTCCCTTGGCCTCACGTGATAAAAATACCCATTGCTCGTTCATCACATTCCCTCCTTAGTTGTTGGATTCACATCCCGATTATTATACAGTGTCCTATCGTATATAGGCAATACGCATCTGGCACAACATTGTACGCGCTTTGGTATCCATCGATTGTTTGTGGCGAGAATCATTGCACACTCATCTCCCGCACACCCTCGTCGCCTCCCAGCACACCGCCATCT
>JAFGFI010000195.1 GCA_016931185.1 Anaerolineae bacterium | reverse complement strand
GACGCGCGCAACTTTGTCGGTTTGCCCTCGGAGGAACTGGCACGGGTGTTCTTCCCGGAGGTGGCGGCGCGTAAGAAGCCTCTCAATGCTGTGGAGACATTGGTGAGTATCGACAAGGTGCGCAATCTGATTGGGTTCGAGCCGCAGTATTCGTTTCAACAAGACTGACAAAGAACTCTCAAATTGCCATTTTCCCCCACCGGGGGAAAATAAGCAACATCAATCACAACTTTAGAGTAAGGAGCTAGATCATGACCAAAGAACTGTTCGGGATTATTCCCCCATTGACGACGCCGTTTACGGAAGACGGCGCGGTCTACGAAGCGGGACTCCGCACTTTGGTGGAGTTCCAGATTGAGAAGGGCAGCCACGGGTTGTTCATCTGCGGTACGTATGGTTCCGGGCCGATTATGACGCTCGAAGACCGCAAGCAAGTTCACGAAATCGTTGTGGATCAGGTCAAAGGCCGTATTACTGTGGTGGCGCATGTGGGTACTGCATCAACGGCGCAGTCGGTGGCGCTGACGCAACACGCCGAGAGCGTTGGCGCAGACTACGTGGCGGCAGTGCCGCCGTTCTATCATCACCATGACGAACCGACCGTCGTGGAATTTTACCGCGCCCTGGTGCGGGCGGTGAACATTCCTGTATACGTTTACAACAATCCTAAAGCATCGGGTGTGACCATCACCCCGGCCTTCTTGCGCCATCTGGCGGATGTGGGGGTGCAGGGGATCAAGGACAGTGGCTTCGGTTACATCGAGTTTGCGCACTTTGTGCTGGCGATGGAAGACCATCCCGATTTCCGTTTCATTGTTGGCACGGAGGGGTTCGCACTGCCGGCATTCATGTTCGGCGCGCAGGGCTGTGTCTCCGGAGTGGCGAACGTCTTCCCGGAGCTTATGGTGAAGTTATGGGATATGTACAAAGTGGGTGACTATGAAACGGCGTCACAGCTTCAGCGCCAGGTGGTCAAGGCGCGGCAGATTCTGCACATCCCCAGTTCGACCAACGCCGCCTGCTACGCCGGGTTGCACGCGCGCGGTATCGATGTGGGCGTGCCCAAAGCGCCGATTATGCCCGTGCCTGCGGATAAAGCCCAGGCGATGTTGGACGGGTTTCGGGCTATGGGATTGCTGTAGCTGTTCGTCATGTCGCGCATACTCACACTTGGCGAAACGATGCTGATGCTCGCGCCGCCGCCACACGAGCTGATCGAGCACTGTGATCAATTCACGGCTTACATCGGCGGCTCGGAAGCCAACGTTGCTATCGGTCTGGAGCGACTCGGCGTTCACGCCGGCTGGATCGGCAAGCTGCCGCGCACTGTTTTGGGGCGCAAAGTCGTCAATGCTATCCGGGCTTACGGTGTCGATACCGGCTCGGTGGTGTGGACTGACGAGGGCCGCGTGGGCCTCTTTTTCGTTGAGTGGGGCGTGGATCCGCGCCCCACGAAGACAATTTATGACCGTGAGCATAGCGCTGCGGCAACACTTGTCGTCGATGACCTTGACTGGGAGCGCATTGCCCAGGCTGAATGGCTGCATCTCACCGGCATCACACCCGCGTTGAGCGCGACGTGCTGCCAGAGTACGCTTGACATTGTGCAGCGTGCTCGTGGCCTAGGTATGCGCGTTTCCTTCGACTTGAATTATCGCTCGTTGTTGTGGTCGCCTGAGGCGGCGCGCGCGGCCTGGTGCGCGATTCTACCCCACGTCAACTTGATTGTCGCCGCCGAAACCGATGCCTGGCTGTTACTTGGCGTGCAGGGAGAACGTGAGACCGTAGTCCGCGAGATTTTTGATCGCTATTACCCGGACGCTGTGGCCTTGACCTGCGGCGGAGATGGCAGCGTCGCATACGACGGCGACCGGTTCTATCAGGCCGACACGTATGGCATGCGCGTTGTTAACCGCCTGGGCGCCGGCGACGCTTTCGACGCGGGCTTGCTGTATGGCATCCTTAACGCGGACGTGCAGACGGGTCTGGAATATGGCAATGCGATGGCGGCGTTGAAGATGACGATCCCGCAAAATATTCCCGTGATTGAGCGCCAGGATGTGGAGCATTTGATTGCGGGAAAACGTGAGCACTTGGTACGTTAGGTGTTGATTCAATCACGAATCTTCACGAATCTTCACGAATTTACACTGATTTTATCTCTTTAATTCGTGAAGATTCGTGTAAATCCAGCAATTCCCGGAACTTGATAGCCAAGTCCCAGGCGCAACCGGAAATAACTACCCATAGTCTTGCATGGGCGTCATTTGGGTAGCGCGATAGGCGCTGCTGGACAGTTTCCAGACGCGCGAATGGACGATTTTTGAGTATGTGGCAACTCGTAACCGTCTCAGAAGTGTGTTTCTGAGACCCGGGGCGTGACCCCATACATACGCTCGCTTAGGTTGCGTCATGAATGACCACCCGGCCCTCAATGTGGAAGTCAAACGCAATGGCGCGCCAAATATCTGTCATCGAATCAAAAGGCAGTTCATAGAACAAGGCGCGTAAGCGTTCCCATAAACGTCGCTTGCTCCCCATCTGGTGCCAGGCTGCCTGGAAAAACTGACACGCCAGTTGTTGGGCCTGATCGACGGCAAAAGCCAGCATCATCAACAGGGCGAAATTGACCGATAAATGGTGTTGCCCATGCCCGAAGTTGTGTTCGAAGTGATAACCTTGGTTCTTCAACGTGTTGAAGGTCTCATTCTCAATCTTCCAACGCGCGCGGCCGCCCCGCATCAAATCGTAAGCATTGCCGGACGTGATGGTTAAATCGGTGATCCACGTGAAGTGCTGCACTTGGTCGCCCTTGACTTCCCAGTACTCGAGGAAGTTGACACGCACATCCGCATGAGACTCGTTGAGGGGCACCGCATTGAGAAAACGGAAACGATGCGTCACCCCCGCCGCGATTTTCTCAAACTCGTGAGTTTGTCCAGCGGTATGGGCTTGCTCCACATGCGCGAAGAGAAACGCGTGGTCGCCCGGCTTGACCCCCAGGATGAAGTGGCAGTTGTGCCGCCGCAGTTCGTGGATGTGGGGTGCATTGGCACTCAACGCATCCTCGACGATGATGAGCGGCAAGTGGGGGTGATCTTGGCGCAGCTGCGCCAGAAAGCGCTTGGCGGCATTACGCTCGCAGTCGTTTTTCTGCGCGCCATCCTGTTTGATGATGGGCTCGGGACAGAGCGGCACCACCACTTGGTGCTCTGGATGTACAATGGCGGCCCCCAACAACTGGTGCGCGTAGGTGATTTCGCCGCTGCGATGATTGAGGCGCTCCAGACAATCCGCACAATGTACGTGCTTGGAGGCGAAATAGCCAGTCCCATCGACTGAGACCAGGTAATAGCGCCCCATAAACCGCAATGACTCCAGCGCTTTCCCCCGCTGCAAGGCGCGAAACACACTCTTGTACACCGGGCGCAGTGTCTCCGGTTCCACTTCATCCAAAATCGTGCGCATTTGGGTGTCGCTAGGAACCTTGTGCAGCCCATACACCCGTTGTAGATTCTCCGGCTTCGCGCGCCGTTCATCAAAAGCCAACAATGACGGGTCTTTCAAAGAAAACAGCGCAAACCCTGACATCAGCGCATCCGTTAAGCTGATCTCCACATTCATTTCCCGGTGATCGTTGATCTGCTTGAAGCCTTTACGGACCAATTTGAACAGCCCGTCTGCCGATAAGGATTTGCGTTGCTTCATCGTCCCCTGCCTTTGTCTGGATGCTTGATGGGTGGATAGGCTTTACGAAAACTGAGCTTGTATTATACTCTATTTGACCTCCGGGAATTGCTGTACCACAATCATTATCATCGTGGTTGTTGTTTTGCTGATTCTGTGTTGCTGCACAGCCGGGGCAATCTGGGCGCTTTGGACTTATGG
>JAFGFI010000012.1 GCA_016931185.1 Anaerolineae bacterium | reverse complement strand
TTTTCATCCTACTGCTGGTGAACGCACCGCGTTAATGGGTAATTCCTCTGAAAATAGCGAATTACGAATAACGAATTACGGATTCAATTTTCATCCCACTGCTGGTGAACGCACCGCGTTAATGGGTAATCCCTCCCTTGAAAATCGAAAATTGGCAAATTTAAAATTGGCAAATTGTTGGAAACCTTGAAAACTTGGTTTCGTCTTAAATTTTCATCCTACTGCTGGTGAATGCACAGTGTTAATGTGTCATTCCCTTGAAACCCGTTATTAGCTTTTTAATGACTTAAAATCATAAAATAAGGGGGTCTTTGCAGATAAGGCATCGCCATTCGCAAAAACCCCCTTAAACTCCTAACTCTTAATTCTTAACGCTTAACTCCGACCCACTTACTGGTTACAGGGATACAACGTCCCATCCATAATCATAAGCACAGTAAAAGAATCAGCGTAAGGGCTATTCTTGTAGACAGGATCGGTATCAGGTAACCAACCGCAGGTATGAAGGCCATCCATCGCGGGGTTATTGCCGTAACGCTCCCACAACGGGATAATGGGCAATAATTCGTTGAATGCCTGTGCAGTCTCGGCAACCATCGCCTTCTGCGCATCTACATCCAGGCCTTTGGTTTGATCTTCGATCAGGGGTTCCAATTCGAGATCGCCGCAGCACTCGGTGGAAATATTCAGATCGTAGCTCATACCAGGACCTTCTGCCGCAGAAATATTATGCGTGAAGAAATCCTGAACAAAAGAGAAGTGCGGATGGGGGTCACCAGAACCCCAACCACGGATAGCAAGTTCAAACTTACCCTGGTTGATGTCAATAGGATGCTGCTGGAACTGAACACCTCGGAATGTGGTTTTGATACCAAACTCGGTCAATTGGTTCGCCAGGTTCTCGGCAGCCGCCGACCAGTCTGCATACTCTGCAGGGGCAGTCAACTCATACTCCATAACCTGTCCCTGATCTGTAACCCACACACCATCCGCGTTTTTGCTGAATCCCAATTCTTCAAGCATCTGTGTCGCCTTGTCGCGGTTATATTCATAAGTCTCGAAAAGATCCGTATCCGCCCACAAAGGAACCATATTATCGCTGAAGCCAGCCATATATTGTACAGCCTTGCCAGAATCTCCCAACGATACCACACCATTCTGATTGCGATCCACTGCATAGGCAATAGCTTGACGTACTTCCTTCACATTGAAGGGATACATCGTGTGGTTGAAATAAAGCGCGGGACCAGAGTAAATGGGCGGGCGAATGATGCGCACACCAGAGGCAATAAAGGCTTTCTCAGTAGCAGGTGGGAAACCATGGGTCGCATAGTCTACTTGCTGAGCCAAAACCAGGGGGGTTACGGTCGGGGTCTCGCCATTGTACATATAGACCAAGTCAAACTTGACTTTGTCGGCCCACCAGGAAGTGGGATTCTTTACCAGGGTTAGGCGAGCTTCGTTGACACTATCCATATCAATGATGTACGGACCGGTTGCATTTAATTCTGTGGGACGGAACTCGTTGAATTCTTGCAGTAGCGTGTTCCATTCCTCAGCGTCCGAAGCTACACCATCATCCACCAACGCCTGAACCTTGTCTGACCATTCACCGTAAGTCGCGCGATCCACAATATGTTCATTGCGGATTACGTAACGTTCAACTACAGTGGAGGGTTCGGACATCTTGAAGACGACGGTAAAGTCATCTATGGCCTCAACACTTTCCAGGAAGCGCCATACTGTACCCTTAACCAGGCGACGACAGTTAAATGTCACAACCACGTCTTCAGCAGTAAAGTCATCCCCGTTGCTCCATTTGACACCCTTACGCAGGTAGACGGTCAATGTAGCCGCATCGTTATCAATATCCCAACTTTCCGCCAGCATAGGCACCCAAGACCCATCAGCCCACATATACATCGCAAACGGAGGGTGGAACAACACGCGGTAAATACCGATGCCCATATTGTTGGTGGCAAACATATTCAAGTGTCCCACCGGCGGCACGGAATAAGGATAGGCCCCAGAAAAAACACCAGGACCAGTGGGGACAGGGGTCACTTCGACGATCTTCTCGACCTCGACCGTCTTCTCGACCTCAACCGTCTTCTCGACAACAACCGTCTTCTCAACCTCAACTTCTTTCTCGACCTCAACCGTTTTTTCAACGATCTTCTCGATAACTTCCGGTGTGGGGGTCGCGCAACTAACGACAAACGAAAGCACGAGCACTAAGCTCGCCAACACCAAAATCCAATTTCGCTTACGCATGGTTCTTGCTCCTCCTAAAAATAGATTTTATTTTGGGTAAACACAACAACTAGTGAACTAACATTTAGTCTATATCGTCCGATTCCCACCTCCTTTAAAAATAAGAGATTAGAGATTAGAATGAAACCAATTGCTCAACTCTTAACTCCTAACTCTTAACACCTAACTCCTAACTCTTAACTCACTCCTTCACTGTGATCGACGGCGCACCAGCACAACCACCACCACAGCAAACACAATGCCGATGAACAACGTCAGCACTGTAACGACAAACTCAGCACTCCCCGGCTCCACAAAAAATAACAGGCCAACGGATACTAAAATGAGAAAGAACGCTATTTTAAAGACCACTTGCCCTAACTGCGAACTTAACACTAGGAAACTCCAGCCTCACGCGCAGCCACGTGGCAGGCCACCAGGCGATCCTTTCCCACAGGTACCAATTCTGGGCGTTTAACATCACACAACCCCGGTTCAAAGAAAGGGCATCGCGGGTGAAACCGGCATCCCGGCGGCAAAGATAGCAGACTAGGAATGTCCTGACTGCGAAGTTGAAGTCGCCGTTTACGCCGGGTCAATTCGGGATCGGCCTCTGGCACGGCCGCCAGTAATGCTTTGCTATAGGGATGCCGGGGATCATTGATCAACTGCGGTGTAGATGCAAATTCGACAATATTGCCCACATACATCACAGCTACTCGTCCCTCCCACGCGAAGAATTTGGCAACCGCTAGATCATGGGTAATGAATAAATACGTCACCCCTAGCTCGCGCTTTAATTTCCCTAGCATATTCAACAAACCCACACGGATGGAGACATCCACCATCGAGACGGCTTCATCTGCCACAATAAAACTCGGGTTCACCGTCAATGTGCGTGCGACCGAAACACGCTGTCGCTGCCCGCCACTCAACTGGTGAGGATATTTATTGATAAAATCTTCTACCGGCCCTAATCCCACAATATTGAGCAATTCCACCACCCGGTCCATCGCCTCTGTGCGATTAGCAACCAGGTTATGATGTAATAACGGTGTGCTTAAAATCTGAGACACGGTATGCGAAGGATTCAAAGAGGCATACGGATCCTGATGGATAATTTGCACTCCCAAACGGAAAGTTTTAAAATCCCCTGATTTCTTCCCATTATCCATCCAGATCGACTTGCCTTTATAAAGCACCTGCCCCCCAGAAGGTTTGAGCAGTCCGGCAATCATCTTTCCCGTCGTTGTCTTGCCACACCCACTTTCACCTACCAGACACACCACCTCACCCTCACGAACACCAAAGGATACACCATCTACTGCGGTTACTTTCGTCTTGCGAGAGCCAAAGGTGCGTATAAGATTACGCGCTTCGATCAGATATTCATCGGTCATTACATTTTTCCTCTATACATATTTGAAATTGACTGATTTAAAATTGGGAATCAATCTGTTTTCAGTCTTCAGCCTTCAGCCCGCTCTATATATCGTGCCCACAAATCCCCCGCGTCCTGTTGGACCTGAGCCGCGTGAAAACAAGCCACAGTATGATCATCACTATGATAAGATTCTAACACCGGTTCCTCACCCCGACATTGCTCGGTCGCATACGTACAACGCGGGTGGAACTTACAACCGGAAGGGGGATTCACCAGATCTGGCGGCGCACCGGGAATAGAACGTAAATCCTCAAACTCGCCGGTCACGGTGGGAACTGCGCGAATCAGTCCCAAAGTATAAGGGTGTACCGGACGGTAGAAAATATCGTTCACCGGACCCATCTCTACAATATTCCCCGCGTACATCGTAGCGACCCGATCGGCAAGTTCTGCCGCCGTAGACAAGTCGTGGGAAATAAAAATCATTGAAAATCCAACGACTTCCTTAAGTTGCTTTAATAAGTCAATAATAGTACGCTGCGTGAGAATATCTAGCGCAGTCGTCGGTTCATCCAGGATAAGGACCTGCGGATCGAGCAACAAGCTCATCGCCAATAATACACGCTGGCGCATCCCACCACTCAACTCATGGGGATAAGCATCAATCACCCGCCCAGGGTCAAGCTGTACCTGTTCCAACAAAGTGAGCGCGCGTTTCCGCACTTCATCCTTCATAATCATGCCATGTGCTCTAGCTGTATCATAAATCTGATCCCAGATACGCAACACAGGATTGAACGCATTGAGCGCAGACTGAAAGACCATTGCGCACTCACGCCACCGGAAACGCCGTAATTCACGCTGACTCAAAGCCAATACATCCCGCGTTTGCCCATCCCGCTGGTAGAGAACTTTCCCTTGCCGGATAGAAGCCGCCTTAACCAGCAAACGGATCAGCGCCAGTCCTAACGTTGTTTTTCCACATCCACTCTCTCCGATCAAGGCCAGATTCTCCTCCGGCTTCAAGTCAAAACTTACACCCCGCACTGCCTTAACCACACCGCGCTCAATTTGGTATTCAACCCACAAATCCTTTACAGAAAGCGGTGGTTGTGCCGATGGGATTATATTCATATTATCATTCATCTTGTTTTTTGTCTCCTGCATCCCAATATACCCACCCGGGGTACCGCCTACCCGGTGCGCAATCGCGGGTTGAAGATTTCCTCCAGCGAACGACTCATCCAAACAATAGAAAGCTGGAACAATGCAATAGCCACTACCGGCGCCATAATGAAATACACACTATCTTTGAAGAAAATGGCACCCTGTGTCCAGGCCAGGTTAATCATCACACCCCAATTGCGAGTCAGGGGCACTAAACCCAGAAAGACCAGACCCACTTGCGCATAGATAGCGGCAGTCATACCAAAAGTAAAACTGATAGCGATATAACTCATCATATTTGGCAATACTTCTGAGAAGATGATATGCCACAGCCCTAAATCCAATGCTACTGCGGCTTCAACATAATCCCGTTCCTTAATCGAGAATACTTGCGCGCGAATGGAGCGATACAGACCGGCCCATGAAAGGAAAGAAAGTAACAAAGCCAGAAAAAGCAGGTTATCAAGTTTAACCAATGTTGCTAACACGGCTAGGAGCGGAAAACGCGGAATTGTTAACCAAATATCGGCCAACATTGCCAATATAGAATCGAAGCGTCCTCCAATCAACGCACTCACTGAGCCTAACGATATCCCAATGAAAGTGGAAATAATACCGGTTAAGAGCGCCATCTGGAGGATATCTCGCCCACCGTGTACAATCTGCGATAAAATACCTTTGCCCTGACTGTCTGTGCCTAACGGATGTTCCCATGAAGGGGGCGCGTAGATTGCCATAATATCGGCGGATGTAGCTTCAGGGACAAACATCGGGCCGATGGTTGTCATCAACACAAAACCGACAAACATCAAAAACCCTAAAAAGCCAGTCTTATTACGACTCATCAACTTCAAAAACCGGCCAATGCCCCGACCGATACCCAGTATTACCCTTTGCCATCCTGGAGATTTCTGTGTTAAAGCATTATTCACCGTCATTATTCGCCTCCCACAATACGCACACGGGGGTCAAACCAACCGTAAACAAAATCAGCCAAAAGATTGGAAACCACAACTGAGATTGTAATGATCAAGAAAATACCCTGCATCAGCGGATAATCGCGGGTATTGAGAGCCGTTATCAGGCGAAAACCAATTCCCTGGTAGACGAAAATACTTTCAATCAAGATTGAACCACCGACGACAAAGCCAATGCTAATCAACAATTGCGTGATCAACGGGAGCATCGCGTTACGGCCTACATACGCTGTAGTAATCCGGCCTTCCGAAAGGCCACGCGCGCGCGCAATGGTCACGTAATCCTCTCCCAACGTACTCATCGTACTACTTTTCATCGAAAGAATCCAAGACCCGATGGTCGAGAGTACGTAGGTGAGAATAGGCAAGGAAGCGTGGAAGAAAATATCCTTGATAAACGTCCAGGTGAAGCCGGGTTGGATGCCCGGTGACCGGGAACCACGCATCAGGTGAATGGGTACCAGTCCCCAATAGACGCCCAAATATACGAGCAGTACAATGCCGATGATATAGTTCGGGATAGAACTCAGGAAAGAAGCAACTCCAGATACGGCCGGTTCCCACCAAGCATCGCGTTTATAAGCCATCAACATTCCTAATAAAACCCCTAGTGTAAAACTAATCAACAATCCAAGTCCAACACTAAAAAGGGTCCACGGAAGAAAGGCCACAATGATTTCCCACACTGTAGTACCCGGCGAGCGTAAAGAAGTTCCTAAATTCCCCTGGAACAGTTGTATCATATACTCGAAATATTGTTCATGCAACGGAGCATCCAGGTCAATAGCAAACAAAGAGGCGGCTTGATCCCGTGCCTGAGGGTATGTCAGGCTATATTGAACAATTAGCTCGTTAATATAAACTTCGATGGGATTAGAAGGCATTAGCCGTACCAAGAAAAAAATTAAACTGGTGACAAACCAAATCGTGAATAAAGCCCTGGTAATCTTTCTGACCAAGAAATGAGAGGTAATACGTTTTAGCCAATTTCCCAAAGCTATTTGACCAGATGTTCGTTCGATATCAATGGTGGTATCACTCAAGAAAAACCTCCTTCGTAAATTAGAAATTAGAACGGAAGCTCTGCGTTGAACTTACCTCATAGTGATAGCCGGCTTCCGCTGCGGAAAGCTAACAGCTCAAAATAATCCGAGTTCATTGTGCAACAATAAAGCTGACGCTCCCCGTAGTACAATATCCGTGCCCTGACTGGCAAAGTCGATTTCAGTATTTTGTGCCAATTCAGGTAGGGCACGCCTTTGGACTTCTTCTCGGACAACATTCAACAAGCCCGGGCCAAGAGCGATAATACGACCAGAGAGCAAAATACGACACCCCCCCAAAATGCTGACCAGATAAGTGACAGCAATCCCCAAATACTGCCCCACCTGGTGAACAATCTGGGACACAGTCTCATCACCCTCATTAAACAAAGCCACAACCGTATCAAACGTCACCCCATTTACAAATGGGGTGTATGCTCTTTGAAGTAAAGCAGGAATCTTATGTGCAACGGCACGTACCTGGCGAACCATAGCCAGATCGCTTGTCACCGCCTGCAGGCATCCGACTTGACCACACTGACATCGTTCTCCGTGATCTGTAACCTTAATATGCCCGATTTCCCCCGCGCCAAAAGGATTACCGTGGAGGAGCTTACCATCGATCACAATACCAGCCCCCACTCCCCAGCCCACGTGAAGCACAACTAGATCTTTCATTATATTATCGGGACCAAAAGTATATTCTGCCAACGCTGACACCTGACAATCATTAGCCATATACACGGGCAAAGCGTAGCGCTCCTGCAAAAGACTCCGCAAGGGCAAGTTTTTCCATTTCAAATTAACAGCCTGATGGATAATACCCCTATCCGCATCCACTAGCCCCGGGGTTCCAATACCGATGCCTAATAGCGGACTTGTTGCCGACTGCATTAGGGTATCTACTAATTCGTAAACTGTCCGTAAAGCGGCCTCGCCATCACTATCCGCCAATGTTAAATTCACGCGATGTCGAATCTCACCCCGGAGGTTAATAACCGCACCTCGAAAGTCTTTTCGCGCCAAGTCCAGGCCAATCAAATGCCGGGAATCATCCACCACACTTAACAAAATCGCGCGCCGTCCTCCCCGTGAGGGCGCCAACCCAACTTCCTGGACTATGCCAAACTCCATCCAATCGGCCACAACATCTGAGACCGTGGGACGGGTAAGATGTGTTATCCGTGCAATTTGGGCACGACTAATCTGATCATTCTCATAAATAGTTCTAAGCACCAGCCGCGAATTATAACGTCGCGTGTGCTCGTGAGTTGCTTTTTTGGTCAACGAACCGCCTCGCCGACAAATTAAGGGGCTGTTAATTAAGTTTACTTACTAAGTATTATAAACTAACTTAGATACTTGTCAAGTAGTGAGAATAAGATGATCGTAAATGAGTAATTCCCTTTTAAATAACTAGCCAATCTTCTGCGAAGCTACGAAGACTCGGTTTCCAGGAAAGTTGTGATAACAACAAACGGTGCTCTTGTCAAGAGAGCACCGTTTGTTATGTTTAGGATTAAAAGTGACAATTCTACGAACTTGTCACGGGTCGTATTTTACCAACGATCGTCTGAATAACTGCTGCGGCGATCGCCGCTGCTGCTACTACGACGATTGCGATCACGGAAACCGCCACCGCCACCGCCACCACCACCGCCACGACGCCCACCGCCACCACCACGGTCGTCATTCGACCGGCGCGGGCGGGCTTCGTCCACACGGAGCTGACGACCATCCACAGTTTGTCCATTGACCGCGGCAACAGCAGCATTTGCGCCCTCATCCGTTGCCATCTCAACGAAAGCAAACCCACGTGGGCGGCCCGTATCGCGATCTGTTACAATGTTAACCGAGGCTACTTCGCCGTGCGCGGCAAAAACTTCACGCAACGTATCTTCGGTGGTGTCGTAGCTCATATTCCCAACATACAATTTCTTAGCCATATCTCAAATTCCTCTCTTAATTGTGAAAAAATCTAATGCAAGTCCGAAGTACCTCGTTAGAAACAAAAAACGCCCGACGCAGGAACACCAGGCGTTTGTCTTAACATAACCTTGGAACCTTGCTGCTGAAACCTAAACTTATTGTAGTTTAATTCATTATAAAGTCAAATGCTTCACTTATCCCAAACCCGATCTGGCTGCCAAAATCCCAGTTTCGGTGTATTCCAGGTTTCCGTCGGTTCAAAGAGGCCACTAAAATCGCGCAATTGTGCCTGAATTCCCTCGTAATTTAGATCCACACCCAGACCGGGCTTATCAGGTACACTAACGTAACCTTCTTCCATCAATGGCTCATCCAATCCTGTGACCAGGTTACTCCAGAAGGGCAGATCAAGCCCGTGATGTTCCAATGCGATGAAACTGGAAATAGATGCAGCCGTGTGCAAGTTTGCCATAAAGGCAATAGGCGACCCGGCAAAATGCAAGGCCGTCGGAATACCGTAACGCTCGGCGTAATCGCTGATCTTCTTCGTTTCCAACATACCACCAGAGGTGAGCAAATCAGGGTGGATAATATCCACCGCGCGTTGTTCAATGAAATCGTGGAAGCCCTCCCACAAATACCAATCTTCCCCGGCAGCGATAGGCACACCCACCGCATCTGTCACTTGTTTATGCCCCGCCACATCCATTGTTGGCATCGGGTCCTCCATCCAGGCCAGGGCATAGGGTTCCAGAGCTTTTCCCAACCGAATGACCTCCTTCGCCGTCATATATCCGTGGCCGTAGTGATCAATACATAACGAAACATCCCACCCTACAGCTTCACGCACTATACCGATAACCCTGGCCAACGCAGCAATACCCTTATCCGTCACCTTAACTACCTGTCCAGTTCCGGTTGCGCGCCAGCGATAGCTCATTCCGTACTCAAACTTTGTTGGTTGTCCGACAGTCGCACCATCGACTTCCTGGAGCGTCTGCATTCGCACATCACACTTGATAAACGTCAACCCCATCTGTTTGCGCCCCAGAGCACGCTGTGCATAGGCCTCCGCCGTCGGTTCCTCCGGTTCAGGGGTATCTGCATAGATACGCACCTTATCGCGGTATTTTCCGCCAAGGAACTGATAACATGGCACATCATAAACTTTACCTATAAGATCCCATAGCGCGATTTCAATACCTGATACACCTCCACCTTCACGCCCCCAATTGCCAAATTTTTTGATGGTGTGGAAGATCATATCCACGTTACACGGATTCTGACCCAGCAACATGCTTTTAAATTGCAGTGCATTCTCCGGGTGTCCGGCGTCGCGCACCTCACCAATTCCATATACCCCTTGATTTGTATCAATACGGATAATAGGATAATCATAATTCGACCACACTACCGCGTAGCGAATATCCGTGATCTTGAGATCACTGGGACTGGAAAACGTGTTAACTGCGTTTTCCACATGCCCCAACTGGGTTTCCTCGCTCTTATCCTGCGTCACGTTCTACCTCCTGCGTCTAATTTTATATAAGCCCTAAAAAAACCGGTCAAGCTAACTTCATACAGTTTGCGTCCTATCTTAGCACAACCCGTCAAAGATACGAAAGTCTGTGTAACCGCGCTTTCCATAGCGCATTGCCTGTTGTCGATTCCTGTAGCCGCGCTTTCCATAGCGCGTTCCTGTTGTCGGCCCAAGACGAGGTATGGAAACCTCGGCTATTATGTATAAGGTTTCAGCCGTAGGTGATGCGAAAAAGTGACGCCAACAGGGTTGGCGTCACTTTTTCGCATTTGCCGATTTCCTTCCGGGAAGTTCCGCCAAACTCCCTAAAGCCAGCCCGTAGGAAAATCAATACCTTCCATTAAATCCCAGACGTGGGCACTTCCCGGAAGGTTGTTGCCAAGCGGCTATTCAGTTCTGTTGCCGGAGTGAAATGCGAAAATGTGAGGCCCTCCAATGACTCGGGGTGTCCGTCAAAGTTTTGCAGCACCGGCTCAGATTGGGCCAGTTTTAGCCCGCGCTATCTGCTGTGGGGCCAATAGTTAACCTAAATCGCGTGGTATGTACGGTTGTTAATAAACTGGCCCAATCTGACATGCACTTGTCAATTTTTCCAAATCCAACTACACTTTAGTGGAGTGGAGCAACAGGAACTATTTTCAAGGGATTTCTCGTTATTAGGAAGGCTTGAAACGTGATACGTGATGGATGATGCATTGATGGTTATGGATTACAAATTGCAAACTTTTAACTGTACGCAAAGGAGGAATTATGAAGATTGACAAACAATTGTTTGGTACGTTAGGTGATGGGACGGAGATCGCGCTGTATACGTTGGTGAATAACAGAGGGATGCAGGTCACGATCACAAATTACGGTGGCATTGTTGTGTCACTCACTGCCCCCGACCGCGAGGGAAAGATGGGGGATATGGTTCTGGGTTTTGATACGTTGGAAGAATACGTAGATCACAACCCCTTTTTCGGCTGCCTGGTGGGACGTTACGGCAATCGCATCGCGGGTGGCAAGTTTACGCTTGATGGCGTTGAATACACGTTAGCTCAAAACGATGGAAATAATCATTTGCACGGCGGGATCAAAGGATTTGACAAAAAAGTCTGGGCCTCCAAAGCCATGGAAACGCCCGATGGGCCATCTCTCGAGCTAACTTATACCAGCCGCGATGGGGAAGAGGGCTATCCTGGTACACTCAACGTCAAGGTCATTTACACACTGACGAACGAGAATGCTCTATATATCAACTACATCGCGACTACCGACAAAGCTACCGTCGTCAACCTGACCAATCACTCGTATTTCAACCTTTCGGCAGGGACAGTAAATACTATTCTCGATCACGAGATGTACATCAACGCCGACATCTTTACGCCCGTGGATGGAACGCTCATCCCTACCGGCGAACTGCGCCCGGTTGCGGGGACACCGCTTGATTTCCGTATCGCTACATCAGTCGGAGCGCGCATCAACGATGAGGAAGCACAACTTAAGTTTGGCGGCGGTTACGATCACAACTGGATCGTCAACGGTCAGGCGGGCGAATTACGTCTCGCTGCTCGCGTCACCGAATCAACTTCCGGGCGAGTGATGGAGGTATTGACTACGGAACCGGCGATACAATTCTACGCAGGAAATATGATACCCCCCGCGCTGACCGGTAAAGGCGGCGTCACCTATTCTCGTCGCAGTGGTTTATGCCTGGAAACCCAACACTACCCTGATTCTCCCAATCATCCCGATTTTCCAGGTACCGTGCTGCGTCCTGAGGAGATGTACCAAACAACGACGGTGTATAAATTCAGCGTAGCTGATAAAGCCTAAAGGGAAAACCGATATGATACGACTTATTCCAATGACCCAGGAAGCGTTTGAATCCTTTATGAAGATATCTCTCCCCGATCAAGTTCAAGGCCAGATTCAGGCGGGCCATTGGCGTGCTGAGGAAGCTGATAGGAACATAGAAGCGTTATTTCAGAAAATGCTACCTGATGGGCCGGCTACGCCAGATCATTATTTTTTTACGATCGAGGATGTTAGCACACATACCACAGTAGGAGGACTCTGGTATGCGGTTATTGAGGGAGATACAAAGAAACGCCAATTCTTTGTGATGGATATACAGATTTATACTCTATACCGGCGCCGTGGATATGGGTCGCAGGCTTTCCGGGCAATGGAAGAAAAAGCGCGAGAAATGGGAATAACCACCATTGCGTTGCATGTATTTAAACACAATCATCCCGCCAGAGCCATGTATAGCAAACTTGGCTACGTGGGAACAGATACAATGCTGTCAAAGGACATAAGTGAGTAAGCTGGACAAGAAATGAATTGCTTATTTTGTGGACCTACACTATACTCTAAACATAGTCTAATTTAACCAGTAGGATGAGTCATCGTGACTTGTCGTAAATTCTTTATTACAAAGGGAGGGTTTAGATGGCAGACCAGGAAAAGAAAGGATTGTTGGGCGGATTGTCGGATGCATTGAGCAGCAAGGACGAGAAGGCCGCGTTAGAGCAGGCGTTGCAAGACCTGCAAGCGGCACGGAAGGAGGCCGAACTTGCTAAATCCAGAGCGCAGATTGCAGACTCGCGGTCGAAGGCGGCTGAGGATAAAGTGGCCGCTGCTGAGAAGCGGGCAGTCAATGCAGAAAAACGTGCAACAGATGCCGAAAAGCAAGCGGCAGATGCCGCAAAGAAATTAGCGGAGAACGAGAAACGGCTGGCCGAGACCGAAAAGAAGTTGAAAGAGGCTGAAGCTAAAGCCGTCACCCTGGATAGACAAGTGAAGGCAGCAGAACTCCGGGCGTCAACGGCTGAGACTCGCGCGGTAGCAGCAGAAAAAGCGCTAAACGAGGCGAAGGCAGCAGCGGAAGCGGTTGCAGCAGCAGAGGCCGCAAAACCGCGCACCTACGTGGTACAATCTGGGGATAGTTTAAGCAAAATCGCCAAACAAGTCTTGGGCGATGCTAATCGCTGGAAGGAAATCTTCGAGGCAAACCGGGACCAGATCCATGATCCCAACGTGATCCGAGCTGGTCAAGAATTGCGGTTACCCTAAAGATTTCACTGGCTTGACGACCAGTTTCAAGACGCCCTCAAGCCAGTAAAACTGGCCGTCAAGCCAGGAATGTCCCTAATATCTATGCCAATAAAACCAAGCGCGCCCCCTATACAAAACACGTATATCGCAGAGCCTTTCCTGAAATGGGCAGGCGGCAAACGACAGCTTTTGGAGCAAATAGTTGCATACCTTCCGGTGGAGGTAAAACGAAGTCAAATCACAAGGTATATAGAGCCTTTTATGGGTGGAGGCGCGTTGCTCTTTTACCTAACACAACACTTTGATGTTAGCGAGATTTTTGTCTGTGATATTAACTCAGAACTTATCCTAGTTTATCAGGTTGTCCGTGACTACGTAGAAAAACTCATTGCACGACTTCAGGAAATTGAGGCTACTTATCTAGCACTTGGTGAAAAAGAACGCAAATCATACTATTACGCTGAACGCGCGCGTTTCAATACTAATCTTGCGACTATGGATTTCTTTGCCTTTCAACCCGCCTGGATAGAACGTGCCGCGCAGTTTATATTTCTCAATCGTACCTGTTTCAACGGGCTGTATAGGGTCAATTCAAAGGGTGAATTCAATGTCCCCGCAGGCCGCTACAAATCTCCCAAAATATGTGATGTGCAAAACTTAACTGCCGTCGCTGCCATTTTAAAGCATGTGAAGATAGTCCGGGGAGACTTTATGGTTTGCGAGGATATTGTAGATCAAAACACATTTGTATATTTTGATCCCCCCTATCGCCCTCTGAATCACACGGCTAAGTTTACCTCGTATTCCAAATATACGTTCGACGACACTGAGCAATTGCGGCTCTCGCGTTTTTTTCGCGCCCTCGACAACAAGGGTGCGAGTCTGATGTTAAGTAATTCGGATCCCAAAAATGTAGATAGCAAGGATAATTTTTTTGAGACACTTTATGCCAATTACAGAATTGAACGCATCTTCGCCAATCGGATGATCAACGCCCGCGCAAGTAAACGGGGACCGATTAGCGAGTTGCTGATTATGAATTATTGATTTGAACAGGTTTTCTATAGAGGTACAAAATGACCAAGTCAAACACAACTGCCGGATACTTCCAAGGTGGATTGCCCTACAATCGGTTGGGTCATGGACCGCGCCCGCTGGTCATCTTTCAAGGATTGTTCTTCGAAAACAAACCACAATCCGGGTTAACAATTCAGATGTACAAGTTCCTGGAAAATGACTACACCGTATACGTGGTACTCCGCAAACCAGGTTTGCCGCGCGGTTACACGTTGCAGAATATGGCCGATGACTATGCTGTTATGATTCGAGATGAGTTTGGAGAGCCGGTTGACGTGATTGGCGTTTCGACCGGGGGATCCATCGTTCAGCATTTCGCGGCTGACCATCCCGATCTGGTGCGTCGACTAGTTATACATTCGAGTGCATATACCCTGAGTGATGAGGCCAAGCGGCTGCAACTGCAAATAGGGCATCTGGCACAACAGCGACAATGGATGAAAGCCTACACCGTCCTGTTTAGTCCGGTATTTCCTCACACTGGCATCATGAAATATCTCTCCAAACCGTTCATTTGGCTCGCGGCACTGCTGATGTCCTTGAGCGCACCCAGGGATCCGACAGACCTAGTAGTTACTGTCGAGGCAGAAGACCATCATAATTTCAAAGACCGCCTGGTCCAGATTATTGCACCGACCCTGGTCATCGCGGGCAATCAGGATCCATTTTACACCGAGGCACTATTCCGCGAGACTGCCGCAGGTATTCCGAACGCCAGACTCATTCTTTACCAGGGAATGGGCCATCCTGCATCGGGAAAACAATTTAACCAAGACGTTCTCACATTTTTAAAAGAGGGAGTACCAGAAAACACTTAACTCAACAGAAGAGCGAAAGGAAAAGACAATGCAACCTATTCAAACCGCTGTTTCGAAATGCTTCTGGCAAGGGCAGTTAATCCGCTTGCGCCCCTTTACCCCTAGAGACGCGGATGTGATAAGTGTAGAAGAACAAGACAGCGAAAGTATTCGCGTTTTCGAACCGGGAATTTATCCTATACGTTCTGCCGAAATGGTACAGACACAACTTGAACATGATCTCACACAATCATCAACCCACATACTGGGGTTTGCTGTGGAAACCTTGGCGGGAGAAATGGTAGGGACCACTAATATTCGCGATTGGCAAAGAAGAATTTGAACAAATTGAGAAGGAGAATTGATGGCTGAGAAAGAAATACGACACGATGATGAACCGCCGGCAGTGATAGCTAAACTAGGCTGGCGTTATCACCATCTAGGCATCCCCACTACCGTTCCCCGGCAGGATGAGAAATACATAGCTCAGTTCAAGATGTACGTTTCTGGTTTTAGCAGTAGCCCCTATGGCATCGAATGGATGCGATTTGAACCGGAGTGTCCTTTGCCTGAGATTATCCAAACCGTGCCACACGTTGCTTTCGAAGTTGATGATCTCGAAGCAGCACTTCAAGGGCAGGATGTAATCTTTCCCCCAGGAGTTCCCTCAGAGGGCGTACGCGCGGCGATGATTGTGCATAACGGTGCACCCGTTGAGTTGATCACGTTCCGCACGCAGTTAAGGAGTATATGATGGATTACACAACAAAAAATACACCTCTGCGCCAGCGCTTACAAATTCCCGACAATGCCAAACACGTGCTGATTTTTTCTGAATCAAGTCACTGGGATCCAGATTGGATGTATACCTCGGAAGCCTATTATGAACGGTTCGTGCGTCATAATCTCGACGTAGCACTGGATGCTCTTGAAAGTGAACCACGCCGGGTCTATTCGATTGAATGTATGTTTTTCTTACGTATGTATTGGGATCGTTGCCCGGAGCAACGTGACCGGGTGCGTGCCTTGATTAATGAGGGCCGTCTGCGCCTGACCAGCAGCGGCGTGACGACTGCCGATACATTACTCCCCAGTGCCGAAGCCATCTTGCGCGACCTGCTGATCGGGCAGGAATGGTTGCGCGCCAACGGGTTGAATCAGGAACCCAAATTAGCCTATTTTACCGATAGTTTTGGCTGTTCATCCGCACTGCCCTCATTGCTGAACGCGGCCGGCTTTGATCGCACGGCGATCACCCGTGTGGACGGTATGTATTTTATGGGGTGTGATCTGGAATCGGGTAAGCATTTCCCCCGTCCCGGTTCAAGCGCGGAGCTGTTGCTGAAGAAAGAACGGTCGCTGGATTTTGTGTGGCGGGACCGGAACGGAGCTGAATTGCTGACCCATTGGAACGCTTACACGTATGGGCAGGGCGATATGCTCGCGTTCCGGGGCTTGACGCGGGTTTATCTGGTGGGTATCTACTGGCCCACGCGCTCAGAACGACTCGTGGCCCGGCGCATCCGCGAATACGTGACCCAACTCCAACCTCACAGCCGCACCCCTTATATGTTTTGCCCCATCGGTTTTGACTTTGTTGAGCCGATCCCCGATCTGGTAGGATTGCTCGACCGCTATAATCGAAATACCTACCCCGAAACCGGCGTCTGGGCCGTGTTGGCCGGGCTGGACGATTACCTGACCCTGATTGAGGACTATCGTGACAACTTGCCGGTGTTAGAATTAGACCCCAATCCCTATTGGACCGGCTTTTATACTGCACGCCCCGCGCTCAAACGCCGGTGCCACGATCTGGTTGATGATTTACTGCTGGCGGAGCGCATGTCGTTGCTGCCGGATAATCAAGGGGCCGAACAGACAATCACCGAGGAACTACAGGATGCTTGGTGGCGTGCCGCAGTTAGCAACCACCATGACTTTATCACCGGCACTTCACCGGACGAGGTTGTAGAAGAGGAACAAATCCCATGGTTAGAAGAAGCCGCAACAATCACTCACGCCATCATAGAACGGTTGTCGCCAGCGCAATCAGAGCCTGCTGTAAGAGCCGTACACCAGACAGTACCCGTGTGGCAGCGCGAAAACGGCGCGGTGAAAGTGCAGACTCCGTATTATCTTATTGAACTGGACGAAAACGGCGGAGGTGCCATAGCCAATCTGCATCGAGCCGACACGGGCGAATCCTTGCTAACGGGGGTCTCGAACGAGTTAATTGGCTACCAAGAGACGGGCGGACTGTGGCGCATGGGGCACGAGTTTTGGGGTGGCAAATGGGAAGAACAGGGGCCGGGTCAGGTCATAAACCGGCTCCAGGTGCAAGAGTTGGATGGCGGGTTAGAAATATCCGGTATAACTGAACTGGGAGGCGAGGCTATCCAGCGCGCGTTATGGTTGCGCAACGATTCCCCGCTCATTCGCTGCCGGGTGGAAGGGCGCGCAGCAGTGGGGCAGACAGTAACGGTGCGCGTGTGTACCGATATTTCAACCGACCAACTGATGATGGACACACCAGGGGGCGTTATAGTCCGCCCAGAACGGCGCATCTACACTCCAACTTTTTGGCCGTTACAACATTTTGTCTATATCGCAGATACACAGCGACCGCAAGGTCTGATACTGCTGCAAATGCTACCGGGTGCGGTCTCCTACCGGCGGGGCGCGTATGTTGAATGGGTTGCCTTGCGCAATGCCACACGCGAGAAAATGTTCGGGTTTATTACTATTCCGGGCAACCCGGCCATCGGCCATGAACGCGAGGCGTATGCCCTGGATTACGCACTGATGTTTACCCCAGGCGGTGACTGGCCACAGGCCGATCTTCCCTCACTTATCAACAGTATGGCCGATAACCCGTGGGATACATCAAATCATCTCACTCTACACCATTTGACAGCGGCTGCGCCAACGGTGGATCGCTCAGACATCTGGATTACAGCCGTCAAACCGGCAGCACGGGGGGAAGGCATTATTGTGCGTCTGTATGCGTTGGCCGTACTCGACGCCCCCGTTAGCATCACCTGGTACGGGCGGGATATCCGGGAAGCCTTTCTCTGTGACGCCCGTGAGCGTGACTTCCAACCGCTGCCGGTAAAAAATGGAAGCGTGAGTTTGCGCATGCCGGGCGTCCTTGCCACAGTGCGGCTGCTTTTTTAAGAATAAACCGGGTTTTTCACGGATGTCTGCATCCGCTAAAACCCGGTTTATATCGACTACAGATTTATATGTACCGTCACCTGCTTGATCACGCCATCACGCTGGAAGATGTGGCGGCTGGTTGCGGCATCTAGTGTCAAGCCAGCCATCTGCCACACTTGCCCGTCTGCACCGTAGATGTCCATCTTTTCCTCACAGGACGCGACGTAGACGACGGGGACCTGGCAGAAGGTATAGACTAATGCACCCGATGGCAAGGGAAGCGAACGAGAAATGCCACTCACATCTATATACGCAAATGTCGTCGCTTCCGGCAAGAACTCAGTATCCCGCAACAGCAGCGGGGTAAATGTTAACTGCCCATCAACTATCATCATCCCCAGTTCGCCCATCCGGGTTAGAATTTCCTCTTTGACCAGTCCCGTCATCCCCGGCTGCTTTGCGCCCTGTCCTGCCGGCGTGTGAGAATAGGGATCGGTGGGGAACGCGCCATACACTGCCGGCGTCTTATTAAATCCCAATCCCTGCCGGATGTCGTAGTAACATTCCGCCAACGCGGCAACTATCTCCCGCGCTTCACCCCGCGCCACAGCACGGAAGCACGTTTCCTGCGTCGCCAATAGCAGTTTTGAGACCATATGCCAGTAGATACTCCCCAGTCCCTCGTAGGCGAAGAACGTCCCGGAGCGTCCCGTGAACGCGCTGTGGTTGAACGTTTTTTCAAATAGGGCCAGGAGTGTGTCCGACTCAGCCTCTACCAGGGGCGCGTACTTTGGCTGCTGCGCCAGTTCCGCCAATGCGGCCTTCACATCCCGGTCATTGCGGAAGCGGCCGTTGAAATGATAGACTTCATTCTCATCCTTAATGATGAGTGAACTATCTCCCCGCGCCACAAGAGCGGCAACCAGGGACAAGTCCGCCACATCCTCCGCCGGAATCGTGTTCTTGCGCAAAAAGCCCGGTAAATCGCGGTCGGGATAAAGTATGTAGCTGTGCTGGTCGGCGCGATACAGTGCACTCGCGCGCAGGCTCTGTAAAAGCGCGAGGGACTCTGCCCCCGATAACAATCCCGAAGACAAAATGGCAACTTGCCCTTCAAGCATCTCGTAGAGATGCCGGAGCGAAGCCGTGCCGCTACCAAGTACCAGGACATTATAGGCGTGATACATGTGGTCGGATCGCTCGTTGGCCCGCAACGTGTGCTCCACGTACCGCTGCACCAGATCCAGGAACGCCAATAGCTCACCCTGATCCAGTTCACTATTTCCGGATAATGTTTCACCACTTCCCCCACGGTAGCAGGCCCAGCGATAATCGCTGCCCGCCTGCCCTAGCGCGTCCATCATCGCCCGCCGTTGGTCATCGTCAAAGGTTGTCTCCAGCGCACTCTGATACTCGCGCAGCACATCGAAGATCGCCATAAACAGTTCCTGCACCGCGCGGGTAATCGTAATGGACTCGATTTCGGCATCCGCAAAGAGCGCGCGGCAAAAGGCAACGTAGCGGCGCAGGTAACATAATGTGACTACCGACAGTCCCTTCCCCACCAGCGCGTTGTTGGCATCATTCCATTCCGGGCGCTGCGTGTTCATCCAGATACCTCCCCCCGGCACAAAGTTCGCCAGCTTGGCAAGCAACAAGATCAACAGCTTTTCCGCCAGATTGACGTGCAAAACCTGCCCGGCGGCATCCAGCACGAGTTTGCCGTCGGCGCCCATGTCCCGCACGCGGGTCTGGATAACTTCGTGTAATTTCCGGTCAAAGTCAATGGTATCGTACCAATCCTCCAGCAATGCAGCATAAGGTTTGATGCGATAGGGCACATTCGCGTGGCTGAAAATCCGCCATTCCAACATCGCCGCCAATTGACCGGGATGATAATGGGATGAAATCTCCAACAACTTTTGGAGATAGATAATCTGGTGATCGCTCCAATAACCGATGTTGGCCCAGGGATCCTCCGGCGCGGGGACCTCCCACTCAATACCATCACGGGTCACGCGATAGGGATTATAGCCGTCCATCGTTGTCGCATTGACAAACCTGGCGATCATACTCTCAACAAATTCGGGGTATGAATAGGCCAACGGTTCCCAGTTCTGAAAAATATCGCGCCAATTGCCCTGATAATCCAGCTTCTGGTCGGCATTTCCGAATGGCGCACCATTTCCGAATGGCGCATCATTTGCGAATGACGCTCCATCAGACTTTTTCACATTGATGGAAATTTGGTTCCAGGGACGGCTGGGATCACCGTGGCGGCGGCTAAACGTGAGGGGGAGATACTCATAACATAGACGGGCCAGGGTCGCTATCCCCGTCTCGGCAGCTTGCGCGATGAGGTTCCTCACCTCTATAAAGTTGGGTAAAGCAGCGAAGAAAGTAGAATAGGTCTCCAATACAGTGGGGTAACGTATCGTGACAAAATCTACGAAATCCGCCTTCGGTACCCGCGAATTGGCAACAAAGATGCCCCCGCGCATCACATTGAAGAGTACATTAGCAAAATGGTGAGCCGCTCCGGCATGATCACCGGTAGTTTGGAGGCCATCCGCGCTCGCCACAATCTGCATCAAATCTGCCGTGCCGCGGTCAATGTCCGCTTCAACCTCCGCCTGGAGTTCTACTGGACGCTGTTGGAGCGCATTGATGAGTGCGGCAACTTTGCGGCTGTCCTGGTTAACCTCGGCAACGAGGCACCACGCTTTTTCAGCACCGGGCGCGAGGTCAAGATCGGAGACGACTAGATACGCGCCGCGATAACCCCGCACGTCGGTTTCCTGCGTGACCGGCAGCCCACGTTCAAAGTCTGCCACCTGCCGCGCCGAGAGCAAATATGCCACCGGCGTCAGACCACGTTGCCAGACCGTCGTCGCCATCAACGACTCGCTAGGCTCTGCCAGATCGGTCAGCGTTGAGCTGAGCGTGAACATCCCCAGGCCGGTTTTCGTCTCCAACTCATTACGCTTATAGGCATTAAGCAGATTGCTGAACGTACTCTGCAGCGCCGTTGTAACCCCGTAAGGGAGCAGGTTTTGCAATCCATCCAGGATCGCAATCGCGCGCGCTTCAGTCCCGTGATTAAACACCCACGTCGTCTTGACAAACCCATAGCGGTCGCTGCTGCGCCACGCATAACGATAGGTCAAATCTAAATCGTGGTTGATCTCCTCAAAAATGAGCTTGTTGCCACACACATTTTTATATAGATTGCGCTCAACGGTATAAATTCCCGCATATTTGGGGGAAAAGGGTTCCCAAAGATAGGTATGTTCCCCGCTCGTTACCCACAGAATAGCTATATTGCCCGTATTGTCATAATTTTCGGTAATCCGGTCATCCGTAGTGTAGGGAAATAACGCCGATTGTGCGTCCTTGCGCCCGGCAGTCAGTCCCCCGGTGCTGGAAATGAACATCCATTGATCGCTGCTGCTGACGATGTTCATAAAGAACGGCGGCATCTGATCGTAATTGCGGATGCAGTAATAGGACTCGCCCAACAGGGTAACATACTCACCTGCCACGTCCTTTGGCTGCACATCGTATACATTCTGGCCAATGTAAATCTGAGTTTGTGGATTATTCATACGTATACCCTCCTCCTTTTCCCTGAAAATAGATCGCTAAAGCGGCAGAGTAAGAGGGTATTTTTGCGGGCAGTACCCCGCCCGCAAAAATACCACTTTAATTCTCGGCCTTTAGACCGTGACTTTTCTACTGTCTACCATCTTACCTTCATTCCATACTAAGTACGGCTGAATCCGTTCCCATGTCCGGTCAATGGCGGACATATCGTACTCGTCAAGTGGTTTGACGGTATTGCGCATCGCGTGGTTCTTAAAAATTCCCCGACGTACCATGATCTCTTTGGCATACGCCATCCCCAACATCCCTTCTAACATCAACGAAGGCAATAGATGCTCAAAGAGATCGTAAGCAGCAGTTTTTTCACCCGCGTCGAGCAATTCCCACACACGCTGCAACACGTCGCAATACTGGCAAGCGTGGACACAGCCCATCGAACCACGTTCATATTCTTCCAGCAAGGGTCGCCCGCCCCCGCCTCCCATCACACCGTGGATGGCGGGGCTGTGCTTCTCCAACAAACGTGTAATGTTCTGTGTGCTGGGCGGCACCTCTTCTTTGACCCAACTCACGTTCTCGATTTCTTCGCAGAGTTGCACCAGTTGATCGGCTGACAGTGGGGCCACACTCGCGTTCTGAATCCACACGGGAACGGTGACGGCCTCGGCAATAGCCTTGTAATAGGCGTATATCTTTGGAAAATCCGGCTTATGAATATAGGGTGGCATAGCAATCACGCCATCCACACCGATCTTTTGCGCGTACTCGGCGTACTGCACCGCTAACGGCGTATTGACCGCCGCCACATTGCCGATGACGGGCGCGCGTCCCGCGCTCACCTCGACGGCAACGCGCATCATCAGCTTGCGCTCCTCTTCGGAAAGCGAGCGGAACTCGCTTACCATCAGCGGCGTCGGGATCCCCCCCACCCCATTTTCAACGCAAAACGCGATCTCCGCCGCCAACACGTCCACGTCAATGTGATCATCATCCGTGTATGGAGTCATCGGAATAGCAAAACTGCCGTGCCAGGATTGTTCGGGCATAGGCATCTCCTTAAAAAAGTGCAACAGCGAATTGAGAAAGTAGCGGAAAAACTGAACCAGACTTTATTTAAAGCATAGCACAGCACTTGAGGAAAGCAAACAAGAAACGCCGGGCGCGATTGATCATCGCGCCCGGGGATCATTCTAAATGGGTGTATTTCAAATGAGTCAGGGGACAGGTGCAACGCACTTCAGAAAGTGCATCGCACCGGCTTTGCTCAACTGAAATGAAATACACCCATTCTAAATTCGTAATCCGCTTACAGGCCCCGCGCCACAATATCCGCCAGGGTCTTCTCATACACTTCGTAATGCTCGCCTTCGGCTTCTTCGGGATCCACATACTTGAGCCACATAGCCTGCTCAGGACGATCCCCGGAGAGATGGCGACGGCTCCCCCAGAGGTAACTGCTTTCACTGTGCCACTTGACCTCGTTTTCTTGCAGCAAGATATATTCCCCGGCATACTGCGCGATCAGATCGCGCCGGTGATCGCGGTAGTAGAGAGCCTGCTCGCACGTCGTGCGCCGCCACGACACCACGCGTTCCAGGTCATCCGTCATCGCCGCAAAGAACGTGCCTTCCGGCTGTGGCTCCACCTCGGAAGTCCAGTCAATCTCGTCCAAGACCACGGTGCCAAAGCCACCCTCCGCCGCCACCAGCAGCGAATTCCGATCGCGGTGGTAGGGTTCCGTTAGCCAATCGGTGGTCGGGTCGAGGCCCATCAGATGCGCGCCGACGGCATCGGTTGTGATAGGATGATCACCCGCAATCAACATATTGGTGACGCGCGGTACTTCCTGCCCGGTCGCGCTCCACTCGCCCCCGGCTTGTGCGATGAGGCCATCAATGATATTGAGCGCGGGGTTAAACAGTCGCCCGATATCGGCCAGCATGTAGGGCATCCGCACCAGGTGATGGAAATATTGCCGCGAGCGGCCTTCCGGCTCCCGCATCGGCATCAGACCAAAGAGGTTCTTAAGCGTGAGCGTGATCCCCATAAAAGCGTGGTTCTTCATCCGCTGCACATCTACCAGTGCATCGGCCTGCATCACACACTCAGGCATCACATACTGGCGGAACATCCGCCCACCATCGGGAACCTGATAGATGCCAAAAGGTGGAAGGTTAGCGTTTGCGTAGGGGACACTCCAATCTTGCATCAACGCCGCCAATTGCGTGGATTCCACCGGTCCAGGTGTATCTTCACGGTGAAAGACGGAAGTGTCGGTGAAAAATAATTCTGCAGTGGTTTGTTCACGCAGCAGACGGACAACAGCCCGCGCCACTTGATCGCTGACCAATTGCAATCGCATCCCCTCGAAATACGGTGTGCGCGAGGGAGCATAGTCCTGATTAAACTTAATCGCTATCGTTTTCGCAGCCCGCAACTTATCCCACGCCCGCGTCAAAGGCGCGGTTGCGCGCTTCAGCGCCTCATACACGATCTCATCTTCGGCGCGATAGTCACAATGAACAGCGCGAACAGCATACTGTTTTGCCATAGATATGCGTCTCCTTAAATATAGTATTATATTAACAAGATGATAACTCCGAAAAGATTTCGTAAAACGTGAGGCGCGAATTTTTTTCACGTTTTACGCATCACGCATCACAGCCCAAGCTCGCGAATTTTCGCTAACGCTTGCTCATACACCTCATAATGCTCCCGCTCCTGTTCTTCCGGGTCTACGTACTTGAAGAACATCGCGTGATCGTGATGTGCGCCCGCCAATTGGCGACGGCTAACGCGAAGCATCCCGTCCTTATCGTGCCATTTGACCTCGCCATCCTGCAACAGGATAAACTCGCCCGCGTGCCGGGCCGCCAGATCGCGCGCGTGATCGCGGTAATAGAGGGCTTGCTCGCACATCGTGCGCCGCCAGGTGATAATGGTCTCGCGATCGTCCCACTCGCAGGCAAAGAACGTCCCCTCAGGCTGCGGGGCAAGCTCAGACGCCATATCAATCTCGTCCAGGCGCACTGTGCCAAATCCACTTTCTGCCGCAACTGTTAGCACATTCCGGTCACGATGGAAAGGCGGCGTGAGCCAATCCGCAGCGGGGTCATGGCCCATCAGGTATGCCATCACAGTGTCCGTCGCAATGACATGATCACCGGCGATAAGACCGTTCACCTCGCGCCCAATATCAGGCTCCTTACCCCATTCCGAGCTTGCCTGTCCAATCAGCGCATCTACAATATTCAATGCAGGATTGAGAATACGCCCAATATCGGTGAGTATATAGGGCATCCGCACCAGGTGATGGTAGTAATGGCGTGGGCGGCCGGGCATAGCCGTGGGCATCAGGCCGAAGAGATTCTTGAGACACCCCGTGATGCCCATATAGCTGTGATTCTTCATCTTTGCCACCGACACAACCGCATCCGCCTCAATAACTCCATCCATCATACCGTACTGTTCGAACATCGTCCCCCCACCGGGCACACTGACAACCGTATAGGGCGGCTGGGTACCATCAATGTAGGGCACGTCGAATTCACGTAAGACGGCGTCCAAAGTGGTCGAATCAGCAGGCGATTCCGCACCGTCCTTATACATGATGTAATAACCGGCATCCACACAAAATAATTGGGCGGAAGTCTTCTCACGCAGTAGACGCAATACTGCCCGTGCAACACTATCGCACACCAATTGCCTCCGTTGGCCTTTGTAATAAATCACGCGCTCTAACACCCAATCCTGGTTAAATTTGATGGCGATGGTCTTCGCCGCGCGCAACTTGGCCCAAGATGTTGCTAATGGTGTGGTAGCACGCTTGAGGGCCTCGTAGACCCCTTCATCCTCGGACTGGTAATCACAATGTACAGCACGAACTTTATAATCTTGTGATGTAGTTTTCATATTTCTCCCCCGAAAATAGACAGGATTAACAGAGCACTGTCTAAACATTTATCTTGTTGCCTCTACTTTTGGCATTTGCACTTTGAATACATAGAATAATAGCGCGCCCGCCAAACGAATACTTCCCCCGATAATGAGAACCCAGCGAATATTCAGCACATTCAAGAGCGCGACTCCGATCATCGGTCCCACAAAGGCCCCTGCGTTCATGATGGCGGAATAGGCAGCGATATAACTTGCCCGGCGTTCTTCAGGGCATAAATTCAACAAGATGTTGAAATGGCTTAAATTCACACCGGGATTGACCAGATTAATGAACACACCCCACACCAGGATGGCCGAAAGATGCGGGAAGAAGCTCACCAGGAATGGGTATAAAGCAGAGAGAGGGATTGAAATCAAGAGCGCACGTTGATAATCGAGTTTGGTCAACCAGCGCCGCCACAGAGCGTACCCCACGATGACGCCTATGTTTGCCAGCGTACTATTCAAGCCAATCCAGGCATCGCTGGCATTAAGATGCCGCACAAAGAAGATGATATACAATGGCCCAACCAACCAATCCCCAAATCCGAAAACCAGGGAATTGAGTATAATGCGAACAAAGCTACGATTGCCGGCCCAAAACGCGCCCGCCTGCGTGCGCCAATGGAGCAAAGACAGTTGTTTACCTCGCGGGTGAGGTTCACGAGGTATAACTTTGCTCTCCGGCACGCGCATCTTGAGCAAGTAAATCATACTCATCATTGAACCGATAAAACCCACCACATAGAGTACCTGGAAATTCCCGGGAAAGGCCATCAAATTCCGCTCTGATGCCAATTCCAACCATTTCCCCGCCAGGAATGTCAACATGGCTACCATTACGCCAACAATGATATTTCGATTTGCAAACACGCGCGCCCGGTCACGTTCGGGAACTACATCCGCCAAGAGAGGGTTGAACCCCGTACCGAAGAAAGTACTCGGTATGCTGATAGCAATCAGCAGCCAAACAAGGGCAGTAGCCTGGTGTGCCTGCGGAATCACCCACGGCAACACAGCAATCAGCCCATAGCCTAATCGCGCTACGAACAGACTCCCCCAGATCCATGGCGCGCGCTTCGTGTGGCTTTCCAGGAAACGTGCCGAGGGAATCAATAAAAACACCGCCAACAGGGCCGGTATAGACGATAAGCGTCCTACTAGCTCATTAGATGCCCCCAGGCGCACGGCAAACGTCGCGTTAAAGGCTGCCGCCGCACTCAAGATTGCAGCCCAAAAAACCTCAACGTAGAGGTTCCAGATATTGTGTTCCACCTGATTATGCGCGGACGGCGCACGCAAGGCAATGCGCAGCGAACGCGCCCAGGGAGTTTCCCCCAGACGATAACGTAAACCTGACCAAAAACGACTCAACAGTACAGCATCCCCCTTATCTTTACAGTAACTCCGGTAAATACAAAAGGACACCCTCCTATAAGATTCAGGTGTCCTTCTTCGTTGCGCCTACGAGGTTAGCTGCCGGGCTTGGGCCGAAGAAGCTGGCCCTACACTGGAAGTTGCATACAACTCCTTAAGTGATTCGCCCCCCAAAATTTGGGTCCCCCGTTGCAGGATCATATCCCCCAACATTCGGCGATTAAGTTATAAAAGTGTCTATCATTACTTACACCTTAACATAAATTTAGAACAAGTCAATAGCATATAGGCTAACCTTCTGGGAAGCTCGAAGCGGCATGGATTGCCTGACTATAAACATAAACCCTGTATAATGTTTACATTATTACTTAGGCAGGCCATCTTGACTCGAATAATATTTATAGAAATGGAGGCATAAATATGAAGACCTTAATTGAACCCCAACACACACTAGATATCATCGCCGAAGCGGACATTATTGTCGCGGGAGGCGGGCCGGGGGGATTGCCGGCGGCCATCGCAGCGGCCCGTCACGGCGCAAAAGTGTTGTTGATCGAACGGTATGGATTCCTGGGGGGACTGGCGACTGCCGGATTGGTCACGCCCATCCTGGGGCACACGGCTTCGCGCAGCCATACCCCCATCGTCGCCGGGCTACTCAAGGAAATGACCGAGCGTATGCACGCCCTGGATGGCGCGCCGGGTTGGGAAGATGCCTGTCAGGAATGGGGCATCCGCTTTGACGCCGAGGCATTTAAGGTTATAGCAGATCAAATGGTTAAAGATGCCGGGGTTGATTTATTATTGCATACATTCGTCGCCGATACTATCGTAGAAGATAATGCTATCAAGGCTCTCGTCATTGAAAGCAAGTCCGGGCGGCAAGCAGTGATGGGCAATATTATCATCGACGCTACCGGTGATGCCGATGTTGCCTTTCGCGCCGGCGCGCCCATTCAGCAAGGCCGCGAATTCGATGGGCAAGTTGAGTCTATGGGATCATTTATCCACATCGGTGGCATTGAGCGAACTACCGGGGGCCAGCAGGCAGCGGCCAGGGAAAGCCTGCGTGCGGCGATGGAGGCCGGAGAGTTCCGCTTCTACGGCAATGGCTTCACGGGCAGCAATGATATGCACCGCGACCACTTCTCACCTAATATGACGCGTTGGCCCGGTGACCCCACCCAGGCTCGTGACCTGACGCGGGCTGAAGTGGGTGTGCGCGAGCAAGTCTGGAAACTCCGGGACTTCCTGCGGAAACAGCCGGGTTTTGAAAATGCCTACGTCCAACTGACCTCACTCCAAATCGGCCCCCGCGAGAGCCGCCAGGTCATCGGCGACTATATTCTCACCGGTGATGACGTGCAACAAGGTCGCAAATTTGCGGACGCGGTGGCCCGTGGTTCCTGGTGGATTGATATTCATTGCCCGCTGGGACATACCTATCCAGTTCACCTGTGCATTGTCGAATGTCCCCGGCAAGCGACATGCCCTTTCTGGGCCGCTGAACACGACAAGACAATGCGCACCCAGGCCGACCTTTACCCTCCTGACAACGATTGGTATGACATTCCTTACCGCAGTCTCACAGCCCAAAAGATCCACAACCTGTTGGTTTCTGGTCGTTGTATCTCAGCCACACACCAGGGGATGGCAGGTGCACGCGTGATGGGTACGTGTATTGCTATTGGGCAAGCAGCGGGCACTGCTGCCGCGCTGGCTGCGCGCAACCACATCTCCCCACGCGAGATTGATGTGAGCGAATTGCGCGCAATATTAACAGATGACGGCGCGTTAATATGACCATAGAGAATCATCTTACACAAAAGCACTACCCCAAAAAGTACAATGCCAAATCCTAACAATATCCGCCTTACAGCAGCCTCGCTGTATTTTTTGCCGGTCGAAACCCGCGTTCCCCTCAAATTTGGAACAGAAACACTGACCTCAGTAACGTGTGCCCGCGTGCGTGTGACGGTAACCAATGCACAGGGACACACGGCGGAGGGCTGGGGAGAAACACCACTGAGCGTGCAATGGGTCTGGCCAAGTGATCTGGCATATACGGAGCGTCACGATGTATTGCAACGGTTCTGCGTGCAGTTGGCTAGGACCTGGGCTGCCTTTGACATTGAGGGGCATCCCATCGAAATCGGGCATGCTTTTCAAAAGGAAGTGTTACCACGCTTACTATCCGATGTGAATGTCGGGAGGGGCACTGCCGATTCGATGCCGTGGCTGGCAGCCCTGGTCTGTTGTTCTGCGTTTGACATCGCACTGCACGACGCGTATGGACAGCTTCACCGGCAGCCGACCTATGCTACCTATCGCCCACCGTTTATGAACTATGATTTGAGTCGCTACCTGGAACCGGCGCGTGACGCGATGGTCTCGTTTGTGGGACGGTATCCACAGGATTTCCTGGTTTCACCTCGTCCTGATAGTTTGCCGGCCTGGCACCTGGTCGGCGGACTTGATCCGCTGTCCCCGGACGATCTCACCGGTCAAGAACCGGACGACGGTTATCCGGTGCTGCTATCTGACTGGATCGCCCGCGACGGTCTCAAATGCCTCAAGATCAAACTGCGCGGCACAGATGCCGCATGGGACTACACGCGCCTGGTTCGCGTGGGGGGGATCGCGATCTCGGGTGAGGTGGATTGGCTGACCACAGATTTCAACTGTACCGTGACCGATCCTGCTTACGTCAACGCGATCCTGGATCGGTTATTAGTAGAACATCCACGTATTTATGGGATGATTCTTTATGTTGAGCAGCCGTTTCCCTATGACTTGGAACACAATCGCATTGACGTTCACTGTGTATCGGCGCGCAAACCGCTCTTTATGGACGAAAGCGCGCATGATTGGGAACTTGTGCGCCTGGGACGGGCGTTAGGTTGGACGGGGGTCGCACTCAAAACATGCAAAACACAGACGGGCGCGTTGCTCAGTCTTTGCTGGGCGAAGGCGCACGGAATGACATTGATGGTACAGGATTTGACCAATCCGATGCTGGCGCAGATTCCTCATGTTCTGTTAGCCGCGTATGCAGGCACAATTATGGGCGTTGAAACCAACGCAATGCAGTTCTACCCCGACGCCTCGCTGCCGGAGGAGGCCGTACACCCGGGCCTATACCGGCGGCGTAACGGTCAAATCTCCCTTGCCTCCCTGCGCGATCCAGGTTTTGGCTATCGTCTTTCCGAAACCACCCGGCAACTTCCCCCACCAGTAGTATAATTTGAAGGGGAGCAAGAGCCTAGTTTCGTGAACAAGCCGTGTATTTTCTGCGTCGATGCGGCTAATGAACTTTAAAAAAATAAATCGGTAATTGTGGTAGAATAGGAGCGGAGGTGAAGAAATGGCCCCACGACGTACCTTGGA
>JAFGFI010000194.1 GCA_016931185.1 Anaerolineae bacterium | reverse complement strand
CGTTTCTGTCTGGAGCAGGTGACAGAAAACGGTAATCGTTCACAAAACTAAACGGTTACACAATTTCTTGGGGGGGAGGAGATGAAGATACAAAGGGGGACAGGGTCTGCTTACGGAGAAGATCCACTAGAGTTAGTCCGTGAACAACTTTTGCTCGCGGGGGAGCGGTATTTTACCGCTGAGGAACATGATGCGTGTGCTATTGTTGCCTCGATTCGTACCAGTGGGGAAGCTACTCATGGCAATCTTAAGCGCACGATTGAAGCATTAGGCCAGATGGGACATCGTTCTGGCGATGTGCAAAGTGAGGGTGATGGTTGTGGGGTGCTCACCGATATCCCCCGGCAACTTTGGATGGTCGCATTGGAGGAGGTTGGCCGCCCCGCTTGGTTAGCAGAGGATAAACGTTTCTTTGTAGGCCATCTGATGATTCCTGCTATGCAGCCGGCACGAATTCAGCAATGGCAGGTGCAAATTCTTAAGCTGGTAGCAAACAGTGGGGCTGACCTACTCCTAGAGCGGCGCGGTGCAACGCGATCCCAAGCGCTGGGGCGCTTGGCGTTGGCGCAGGAACCGTTCTTTTGGCAAATTGCCGGGGTTATGAGTCGTTGCGCGTTAGAGGATGTGGAACGCGAATTGTTCGACTTGATGCTGGCGATTGAAACTCAGACCCCTGTCCACGTAGCTTCTTTATCCAGTCATAGTGTAGTGTTTAAGGTACGCGGTTCTGTGGAAACGTTGTACCATTACTACCCCGAACTTCGCAGTCGCGGTTATACTTCGGCGATCACCATTGGGCACGCGCGTTATTCCACCAATACGACTACGATTTTTGAGCGTGTGCAGCCTTTTACTTTCCTCGGTCATAATGGTGAAATCAACACCATCAGCCGCCTGCGTGAACAGGCTCTTATGTTAGGGGCGCAACTTGTTCAGGGGGGAAGTGATTCCCAGGACGTAAACCGTGTGTTAGAGTTATTGATCCACCGGTTTGGTTTTAGCCTGATCGAGGCGATGGAATTAGTTTTCCCTCCTATCGTTACCGAAATTGATGCTTTGCCTGATGATTTGCGCGATATTTATCGCTACTATCGCGGCGCATTTGGGCATTTCGCACAAGGCCCTGCAGCTATTATTGCCCGTTATGGGGACACCTGTATTGGCAGTGTGGATGCGTTAGGACTGCGGCCATTGTGGTATGGTGAGACTGAAAAGGAGTGTTTCTTCTCATCAGAAAAGGGTGTAGTGCCGATGGATTTACTCAACGACGATCCTAAGCCCCTAGCTCCCGGTGAAAAAATCGCAGTGCATCTATTGCGAGGAAAAGGTGTGGATGTACTCACTTACCCCGACATCCAGCGCGAAATTCTTACCCGCGCTCGCCAACGCTTTGGCAATATTCCTCTCCTTCCCGCTCCTTCAATCCCTCACACATCTGTTTCTTTATCTCCTTATTCTCCTGCTCCTCAGCCCAATGTCCTTGCCGCCTTCGGCTGGACACATGATGATCAATCCTGGCTCCAAGACCTGGCCGAGTTGGGAAAAGATCCTATTGCTTCTCTGGGTTTCGATGGCCCGCTGACTGCGTTAAATGATCAAGCAGGAAATCCTGTTCCCCATAACTTAAGTGATTATTTCAAAGAGAAAGTTGCTGTGGTGACCAATCCTGCTGTGGATCGCGAGCGGGAGCAGGAGCATTTTTCCACGCTCTGTATCATCGGACCGCGTCCATCACTCATAGCTGAGGAAGAAAAATTGTCTGTTGTGTCTCCCTATAGGGTGCTTGACTCGCCCATTTTGGTCGATGGTCAGGCAGTTGCTATGTCGCAGATATCTGATGGAGGGGGACTTACTTCCGAGGAATGTGCCCTTGATCGAGAAGCCGGTATGATGCGTGCAGTGGGAACTACCTTAGAGGACGTGATTTCGGCCTTTTCGCCGGAGCAGGTCATGACGCTCTCGTTGGTGACCGAGCCTGGGGAAACAGTGCGAGATGCTGTGGAACGGTTGGCACAAGTTGCTCTGACCTCGGTGCAAACCGGAACTGCATTACTGGTATTGGATGATACCCAGGCTTTCACCGATGGGCGGGGCTGGGTTGATCCTTTGCTGGCTATTGCCCGCGTAGATAAGGTTCTACGTATTGCCCATGATTTAGACATTTGTCCTTATTCTTGTCGCCGTCAAGTGGGACTGGTGGTGCGTAGTGCGGCATTCCGAAATCTGCACGATCTGATCCTGGCCCTGGGACTGGGTGCGGATGCAGTGGCGCCCTATCTACTGTTAGACGTGGCAATGAACGTTGGCACGCAGATCCCGGAGGGTGTATCCATAGAGTGTGTGAGGAAAGAACGACTACGTAAGACACTCCACGCTTTGCGGATTGGATTGGAAAAGATTACCAGCACGATGGGCATTCACGAGTTGCGCGGTTACGGGCGGATTTTTGCTAGTATTGGGTTGAGTACACCGCTGGTCGAGGTTTTGGAAGTGCCTAACTATGGTGGCAGTGCGGAGCGTGGTCTGACATGGGTTGATTTGGATAAAGATGTTGAGATCCGCCGCCAATTGTTGCGGGCTGATAAAGCAACTTTGCCGCGTATCCCGCGTTTCTACCCATTGGTGGGGAATTTTTTGCGTGAACTGGCACAGGGAAAACTAGAAGGTTCGGTGGCTTTTGCTGCTATCCGAGAGCAGGAGAAAAAGCGACCCGTTACACTACGACACGTTATCGGTCTTAATACGCCGGTTTTGGAGGCGGCGCGGGGGCTTACGGAGGCCGATGTGGACGCGAGCATTACGGGCCACGACTTACCTTTTGTCATTGCCAGTATGTCGTTTGGATCTCAGAGCGAGACGGCATTTCGGGCTTATGCTGAGGCCGCGAAACGTCTTAACATTGTAACGCTCAATGGGGAGGGTGGTGAAATCGAGGATATGATGGGCCAGTATGCGCACAATCGTGGGCAGCAGATCGCATCTGGTCGTTTTGGGGTGAATATTAACTTGCTCAACGCCAGCAATTTCCTGGAGATCAAAGTGGGGCAGGGTGCAAAACCGGGGGAAGGAGGTCATTTGCCGGGCCGTAAAGTCTCGGCGCAAGTGGCGCGTGCGCGGCACGTTTCGCCTGGGATAGACTTGATCTCGCCCTCTAATAATCACGATATTTACTCCATCGAAGACCTGGCGCAGTTTATTGAGGAGCTTAAAACTGCAAACCCGAAGGCCCGCGTGATTGTTAAAGTGCCTGTGGTGCCGGGCATTGGGGTGATTGCTGTGGGGATTGCCAAAGCGGGGGCTGACGTTATCAATTTGACCGGTTACGATGGGGGCACGGGCGCGGCACGGGCACATAGTATTCAATACGTGGGACTGCCAGCCGAGATTGGGATAGTACAGGCGCATCGTGCGCTGCTCGCCAGCAATATGCGCCAGCGGGTTGAGATTTGGGCTGATGGTGGGGTGCGTTCCCCTGATGATGTAGTCAAATTGCTCTGTTTAGGGGCGAATCGTGTGGGTTTTGGTACGGCGGCAATGTTAGCTTTAGGGTGTTTGCTTTGCCGGCAGTGTAAGACTGGCAAGTGCCCGATGGGCATTACTACGCAGATTAAAACTGTTGAGGAAGCGTCCGCGCGGGGTTTCAAACGCTTTACTCCCCTGGATTATGATGTGGCGGTGAATCAGTTGGTGACCTTGTTTCAGGCGTTTGGTGAGGGGGTTAAGGTTATTGCTGCACGACTGGGCGTGGCGCGGTTGCAGGACCTGGTTGGGCGCGCTGATCTGTTAGAGCAGACCTCGCATTTTTTGCAGCTCAACTTGCGCGATTTGCTGACGCCTGCTGCGGCGGTAGTACAACTAACCCATCCTAATGGATTGGTTCCATTACGTCGCCCCCGCAATCATCTCACGACCGTGATTTCCAATTTGGTGATGGAGGCCGTCGCCGGCGGTGAAAAAGTTGTGGCGTTTGAGGATGATCGTGTTACCCCTGTAGATCGCGCGTTGGGTACGCATTTGGCAGGCGCGTTGACCCGTTACCAGCAGCATTGGAATTGGCTGCCTGGACACGAAGGCGTGGGCGGCCAAGGGGAAAGTTGGCGCAGTCCGGTCAAGCGTAATGACCACCGGCAAGAGATTCTTACTGTCGATGTGCAGGATGCTTATCTGGGATTTTATGCCAGCACGGTGCCTGGCAATGGATTAGGCGCGTTTGGCAGCAATCCTTTGACGATCTTTGTTGAGGGTGGTGCACAGGATGGTGTGGGGAAGGGCTTGTATGGTGGGCGCGTTGTGGTACTCAAGGGGTATAATCATAATGGGGTGCGGATTGATGGCGCGGTAGGTAAGGGGCTAGGCTATGGTGCGATAGCAGGTACTATTGTGGTGCAGGGGAACGCCGATAGTCGCGCTTGTGTGCGTCTCTCTGGCGCGGATGTGATTATTGCGGGGGAAATTACCACGCCTTTACAAGATGAATTGGGGTGTATTGGGGCGCGGGCAAATGTGAAAGGGTTTTTGTGCGAGTATATGACTGCCGGACGAGTGTTGGTGTTGGGCGATCCTGGCCCGTGGATTTGCGCAGGAATGACGGGAGGAATATTATATATACGCCTGAATTTGAATATGGGACTGAATATGGAGGCTCTACGCCGCCGTATCGCGCGAGGTGCGAATGTGGAATTATGCTCGGTAGCGGCTGAGGATGGTGCGAATTTGCGTGAATTGATCGAGGTGTATGCTGATGAACTCGTTCGTAATCACCAAAACAGCGAAGCCATATATATTCGCAGTATGTTGAAAAACTGGGAGCAGCAATTTGTGAAAATCATACCGTGTAAGATGGAGGAGACTGTCGCCGAGTTGGCGACAGAATAAGAGGAGTTAGGAGTGAGGAATGAAGTATCCCTCACTCGCAACTTCTAACTCTTAATACCTGATCTAGCTACCGGACACTTTTTATTAGGGTAACGTATCTACTTCAAAAGTTACACTTTGAGCCGGATTGTGCGGCTTAAGCCGCCGGAAAAGAGGGTATTTTTTGATTGCGAGCGTAGCTCGCAATCAAAAAATACTTACTCAAAAGCGATTTTAATCGCACAATCTGCCCCAATTGCGACTAAATACCCTGCTGTGAAAAAGTGTCCGGTAGCTAGATACCTGATTCACAATCAAGGGGTGTATTATGCTAGGTGGTGTGGTAAATGGAGGAGCGATGGGGATGCAGGATTTGCATGAGGCGTATGGCATCCAGCTCCAATTAGCGCAATATCCGATTGTGGCGCGTAAAATTCGAGACATGATGCGGCAAACACTGTTTTCCAGGGGTATTATTACGCTTGAAGAGTTTGAAGTAGAGGTCCGGCAGAAGGCGATTCAGTCGCAATATCGCGAGGGGTTGCGCGATCCCTTTGCCGAGGAGCCAGAGCATATCTGGAATGAACGTTTAGCCGTAATCCGCGATCAGCTCACCGATTTCTACTTTGCTACCAATCTGCCACATGATCATCTGGAAGGTATTATCCAACAAGTACTCTCCAGCCGCGTTTCGCCCCAAGATCACACATTGGTGCTTACTTTCAACCCGGAATTAGCACCGCTGGATTTATTATTTACACAAGGGGAGGAATATGAGTCGCTGCCCCCAGAACAACGGGCTGAAGTTCAACACCATCTACGCGAGATTATCGTGGTGTTGATTAAGAGTATGCTCAGCGATCAATTGGAATTTGTGGGGATTGCTAAAGAGCTGTTTACTATCCGCGATCTCATTGAAATTCGCCGCCGACGTATTGGGCGTGGCAAGATTGGTGGCAAAGCCGCCGGGATGTTATTGGCGCGCAAAATTTTACAAGAGGCGGATTCCGAGGATGATGGGGAAAACCTTATGGACATCCACGAGTATATTGAAATTCCCGAGTCTTACTTCATCGGCGCGGATGTGTTCTACGATTTCCAACTTATCAATGGGTTCACCCGCTATATGAATCAAAAATATCGCTCCCGCGAGGAGATTGAGCGCGATTATCCTAAACTTCGCGCTGCCTATATCCAGGGACATTTTCCCGGCGAAATTATTTATAGTCTGCGTCGTGTGTTGGAACGTGTAGGAAAAGTGCCCTTAGTTGTGCGTTCATCCAGTTTGTTAGAAGTTCACTTTGGCGCAGCGTTGGCAGGGAAATATGAAAGTGTGTTCTGCCCTAATCAGGGTAGCCTGGAAGAAAACCTCAAGGCCCTGATGCGCGCGATTGCCCAGGTCTATGCCAGTACGATGAGCCCTGACGCGCTGCTCTACCGGCAGCGTATGGGATTGGTGGATTATGATGAGCGGATGGCAGTGATGATTCAAAAGGCTGAGGGATTTCATTACCGCGATTATTTTTTCCCGATGGTTGCCGGGGTGGGGTACAGTCATAATCCGTTCCGTTGGAACCCCAAAATTCAACGGGAGGAAGGCTTTTTGCGTCTGGTTGCCGGTTTCGGTACACGGGCTGTGCAGCGAGTTTCCCATGATTATCCACGTATTGTTGCATTGAGTCATCCACAACTCCGTCCTTATGTGGGGGCCAGGAGTACCCGCAAATACTCGCAGCACTTTATTGATGTAGCTGACTTGAACGATAATACGATCAAGACTTTGCCGATCCGCGATGTCATCGGGGGGGATTTCCCCGCGTTGCGCTATTTGGCGACATTGGATAAGGGTGAATATTTTACTCCCATTATCTCCCGCCTGGTGCCCGGCGAGTCGAGAAATCTGGTCATTACGTTTGAACAACTGACCCAAGACCGGCACTTTATCGCCTTGATGCGGAAGGTACTAAAAAAGTTGGAGCGTTATCATAAGTGGCCGGTGGATATTGAATTTACGTTAGACATTAAGCCTAAGTATCCACGCGCAGTGTATATCTTACACCTTTTACAATGTCGCCCAATGATCAGCGCGAAACAGCGTAGAAACATTGAAATCCCACGGGATATTCCAGATTCCGCACTGATTCTGCGTTCGTCCACTTTGGTGCCGCAAGGTGTAGTATCTAACGTGCGTTATATTGTTTATGTCAGCCCTGAACAGTACGCTAATGCTCCGAATTACGAGGCGAAATTCGAAATTGCTCGCGTGATTGGGCGGCTGAACAAGTGCCTGGAAGACTCAGTTTTTATTCTTATAGGCCCTGGACGGTGGGGAAGTTCGGATGTAGATTTGGGTGTGAAAGTAACGTATGCCGATATTTATAATACCAAAGTGTTGGTAGAAATCCCTCTGGCGCGTGGCGTAAGCATTGCTGAACCTTCGTATGGCACGCACTTTTTCCAGGATTTGGTGGAGGCGGGTATTTTACCGCTCCCTGTTGCACCGGGCGAAAACGGTGATATGCTGAATACGCAGTTTTTGTGTCATGCCCCCAATGTTCTACTGGAATTATTACCGGGTGATGCTACTTATCAAGACTATGTTCGTGTGATTGATGTGCCTTCCTTTGCAAAGGGAGCCTACCTGGAGTTAATTATGAATGATGATGAGGAAGAGGCCGTGGGGTATTTGAAATTGCCGGAGGGAAATAAAAGTTAGGAGTTAGGAATTGCGAAGTAAGCGAAGCCTCTGAATTGCGAATTATGAATACGCATCCCCAAGGAATGTGTATTCATAATTCTTAACTCCTAATGCACAACTCTTTACACCCACCCGCGCAATTTGCAGGCTTCGGCAACACGCCCAACGGCGACGATGTAGGCCGCGACGCGGTTGTTGACCTGGTATTCTTTCGCAGTTTGAGCCACCGATTGGAAAGCGGCCGTCATCTTTTCATTGAGGAGTTCATGCACCTGAGCTTCTTTCCAGTAGTAGCCATACGCATTTTGAACCTGCTCGAAGTAGGAGACGGTGACCCCGCCCGCGTTGCATAGGAAATCGGGCAAGATATATACGCCGTTCTCGTGCAGAATTTGGTCGGCCTCCAGGGTCGTAGGCCCATTGGCTAATTCCGCGCTGATTTTGGCCTTGATGTTTGTAGCATTGTCCGCAGTGATTTGGTTCTCCAGTGCAGCCGGCACCAAAATGTTCACATCTAGTTCTAGTAGTTCCTCGTTGGTGATGGCGTCCGTACCGGCGAAATTAACGACCGACCCCGTGTCGGCTTTGTGGGCAATAAGTGCGTCAGGGTCAAGCCCCTGGGGATTGTAAATGCCCCCTTTAGAATCAGAGGCGGCGACAATTTTGACCCCAAGTAGTGCTGGCCCCAGCACGGCTGCATATTGTCCGGCATTGCCAAAGCCCTGGATAGCCATCGTCGCTCCTTCCGTTTTTATTCCTAATTGTTGCGCTGCCTCACGGATGCAGTACATTCCACCACGCGCGGTCGCATCACCCCGTCCTGCCGACCCCCCCAGTGGCAGTGGCTTCCCGGTGATTACGCCAGGGACGTTGTGCCCACGCATAAACGCATACTCATCCATCATCCATGCCATTATTTGCGGTGTGGTATATACGTCCGGTGCGGGAACATCCATATCCTCCCCCAGGATACGGCCCACTTGACGAATATAAGCACGGCTTAGGCGTTCGAGTTCTCCCGGGGACATGACTTTGGGATTGCAAATAATACCGCCTTTTCCACCCCCTAGTGGAATATCCATCACAGATGTTTTCCACGTCATCCATGCAGCCAGTGCACGCACCGTGTCAATTGTTTCATGCGGGTGAAAACGGAGTCCGCCTTTCGTTGGGCCGCGCGCGTCATTATACTGTACCCGGAATCCGTGGAAGATTTCAGTGGATCCATCATCCATTTTAACCGGCAGTGTGACGTGCAACTCACGGATGGGCCAACGCAAAAGCTCGTGGAGCGCAGGCTCAAGCTGCATAATCTCGGCTGCCGTATCCAATTGCGTCTGTGCGATCACAAAAGGATTCAGTTCTTCATTGACTGTCATTTTTTCTTCCTCCTTAATCCTTAGCTGTTTTTCCCCTATGGCTGAATAGGAGAAAACTCATTATAAATAGAATCATATTGATAGCAAGTTAAGAAGGATGTGTTTATGTCGGATTTTGCCATCATCCGGTTAATGGCTGGAGTTCTCTATGTCTATTTGACAATTTTCGTTATGAATTGTATAATTGCGCTAGTTTGGAGAGACGAGAATAGTGACGAATATTCTTAATTCTTAGGATATAGATAACTTTACAGAAAAGGATAAATTGATGTCTGGAAATGTGGGGATCGTCGTCGTTTTGCTTAATGGGCTACTCATCCTTATTGGAGAGAAGCTTTAATGTGTTGGGCAAAACATACCCCCAAAAGTAACTGAGCTTAGCAAAGCCGCCCAACACCAAAGGGCGGCTTCGTTTTTTTTATAGATAAGGGGTTACCTAGAGAGATTTGTGCAGTTTATGGGGAGTTTTTGAGAACACGTCCGGTCTTATGGAAAAATGGATAAACTGATGGATATGAGCCAATGTGACATAAATGCAATACGCACTTTGAACGAATTTGGCAACTACCTACCGGGTATGTTGTGCGTTATTGTCGTCCTAGTCATTATTGTGCTCCTAAGCGGGAGCACAAGGGCGGTCACGTTGGCACAAATCAGGCCAGAGTAGCACAAGGAACCATCATAAGCCAGCAGAAGCCGCCCAAAGGGGCGGCTTTTTTGCTAAATGTAGTGAGTTAAGGAGGAAAAATGAAGAGAACAGGCGCAGAAATCGTATGGGAAATGTTAGAACGCGAGGGGGTAGAAGTTGTGTTCGGCATTCCCGGTGGCGCGATTATGCATACATACCACCCACGGCAAAATTATAATGTCCGCCATATTCTGATGCGGCACGAGCAGTGCGCGGCCCACGCTGCTGACGGTTATGCCCGTGTCTCCGGTAAGGTCGGTGTGGCGATGGCGACCTCTGGCCCAGGTGCGACCAATCTGGTCACGGGAATTGCCACCGCAATGACCGATTCTTCCCCCATCGTTTGTATCACCGGGCAGGTTGCTTCTCCCGTGATCGGTACCGATGCTTTCCAGGAAGTGGATATCACAGGAATTACGTTGCCCATCACCAAGCATAACTATCTGGTCGCGGATGTTGGTGAGTTGGCGGAGGTGTTTCATGAAGCGTTCTACATAGCGCGCAGTGGTCGCCCCGGTCCGGTGTTGATTGATCTGCCAAAAGATGTGCAGCAAGCTGTCACTGACTTTGTGCCCCCCGACTACGAAGTTGATTTGCCTGGGTATCATCCCATTGGCGAAGGCGATGCCGGCCTGGTGAGAAAGGCTGCTGACCTGGTTAATCGTGCTCACCGCCCTGTTATTCTGGCAGGGCGGGGTGTGTTGATGTCAGGGGCAGAAGATGTGCTGCGTATCTTCGCCGAAAAGGCTGATATCCCGGTGGCGTACACGTTGCTAGGCAAAGGGGGATTTCCAGAATCGCATCCGCTGGCGTTGGCGATGATGGGAATGCACGGTGAAGTCTTTGCCAATCGTGCTATCCAGGAAGCCGATCTACTTTTGGCCTTTGGGATGCGCTTTGACGACCGTGTGACGGGGCGATTGGATGCGTATGCACCTGCTGCCCGCAAAATCCATGTGGACATGGACCCCTCGGAGTTGAACAAAGTGGTACAGGTAGATGTGCCCATCCATGGTGACCTGCGTCAGGTGATCAATCAACTGTTGCCATTGGTCAATCCGGCAAAACATACTGCGTGGCTGGCGGAGATCGATATGTGGCGTTCACAGAGTCATAAGCGCGATATTATCAACCGGCCTGAAAATGGACATCTGGTTGCTGCTCACTTCATCAACGAAATTTGGGAGGCCACACAGGGGGATGCGATTCTCGTTACCGATGTAGGCCAACACCAAATGTGGGCCGCGCAGTATTACCCTCTTGATCATCCCCGGTATATTGTTACTTCTGGTGGACTGGGTACGATGGGATTTGGATTGCCTGCTGCCATCGGGGCGCAAGTTGGACAGCCAGAGAAGGAGGTCTGGGCTATTTTAGGGGATGGTGGTTTCCAGATGACGATGCACGATCTGGCGACCCTGGTACAGGAAAATCTGCCGGTGCGTATAGCCCTCTCGAACAATGGTTATCTGGGAATGGTACGGCAGTGGCAGGAGTTCTTCTATGATAAGCGGTATGAAGCGACGCCATTGCTTAACCCAGATTTTGTAAAGTTGGTGGAAGCTTATGGCATTCGCGCGTGGCGTGCGACAAATCGTACTGAGGCGCGTGAGGCTATCGCTGAGGCGCACGCGCACGACGGTCCCGCTTTTATTGACTTCCAGATTGCGCAGGAGGGGGATGAGGCCAATGTTTACCCGATGGTGCCTTCCAATGCTGCACTCCATGAGATGATTGAGCGACCGGTTTGGGCGGCTTGCGATTGTGTAGGGAAGGAGGCATAGAGATGAATAGTACGTTAATTGCCTTAGTTGAGGATAAACCTGGTGTGTTGACGCGCGTTGCCAGTCTGTTTCGTCGCCGCAATTATAATATTGAGAGCCTGACAGTTGGACACACAGAAAAATCAGGTATTTCACGGATGACGATTGTTGTGGACAATACCCAGACGAATGTCGAAAAAGTAGTCCAAAATCTTTACAAATTGGTCAACGTTATCCAGGTGGAAGATATTACCGAGCGGCCTGTTGTGACCCGTGATCTGGCACTGATCAAGGTGCGCAGTGGGGGTGGGGCGACACGCTCGGAGATTATGCAATTGGTAGATACATTCCGAGGTCGTGTTGTGGATGTTGGTGTGGACAGTTTGATGATTGAAGTGACCGGTACGGAAGACAAGATAGATGGTTTGGCTGAAGTTCTCAAGCCTTATGGTATTACGGAAATGGTGCGAACGGGGCGTGTCGCTATGGCACGCGGTAGCGCGTCGAATGGAACTAAGTGATTTGTGAATTAGGAAATAGGAGAAAACTATGGCGAAAATTGATTTTGGTGGTGTGATTGAAGATGTTGTGACACGGGAAGAGTTTTCATTGGAAAAGGCACGCGAGGTTCTTAAGGATGAAGTAATTGCTGTACTTGGCTACGGTGTGCAAGGTCCGGCACAGGCCCTCAATATGCGTGATAATGGTGTCAATGTTATTATTGGTGGTGATCCGGAGCGGCAACGTTCATGGAAAAAAGCTATCGGTGATGGATGGGTTCCAGGTAAGACGCTTTTTCCTTTTGAGGAAGCCACACAGCGCGGGACCGTTATCCAGTATTTAGTTTCGGATGCAGCACAGGTGATGTTATGGCCTAAAATTAAGCTGTGTTTGCAAACTGGTGCAGCATTGTACTTTTCGCATGGTTTTGGTTTGGTTTACCGCGACCAGACAGGTATCGTTCCCCCCAACAATGTGGATGTTATCCTGGTTGCGCCGAAAGGTTCAGGTACCAGCGTGCGGGCTAACTTCCTGGCAGGGAGTGGTATCAACGCCAGTTATGCAGTGAAACAGGACTACACAGGCCGGGCAGAAGAACGTACTATTGCGCTCGGTATTGCCATTGGTGCGGGTTATCTTTTCCCCACTACTTTCGAGAATGAAGTTTATAGCGACTTGACCGGAGAGCGTGGTGTGTTGATGGGGGCGTTGGCGGGCATTATGGAAGCGCAGTATAACTTGCTCCGCAAGCATGGCCATACACCGAGTGAGGCCTTTAATGAAACGGTGGAAGAACTCACGCAGAGCCTCATCCGCCTGGTGGATAAGAACGGGATGGATTGGATGTATGCCAATTGCAGCACGACGGCGCAGCGCGGTGCGCTCGACTGGCGACACCAATTTCGCAAGGCGGTGGAGCCGGTTTTCGATTGGTTGTACGAAAGTGTGGTTTCTGGTGAGCAGACGCGCGTCGTGCTAGCGTCTAACAGTGCGCCTGATTACCGTGAGAAGTTAGAAGAGGAGTTGTGTGAGATGCGGGAGTCGGAGATGTGGCGCGCGGGTGCGGCAGTACGTTCCTTGCGACCAGAAAATTGGGGAAAGTAGATAAGGAGGAGAGTCAAGTATGGACGAAGATGGGGTTGATATTAAGAAAGCTCGTGTCATTGTTTTTGATACAACATTGCGTGATGGAGAGCAGTCGCCGGGTGCGGCACTGAACATTGACGAGAAAATTGAAATTGCTCGCGTATTGGAGGAGATGGGGGTTGATGTGATTGAAGCCGGCTTCCCGATTTCGTCGCCGGGCGATTTCAAGGCAGTGGAGCGTATTTCGGCGGAGATCCGTAATTGCACGATCTGTGGGTTGACACGGGCCAAACCGCGGGACATTGAGGTGGCTGCCGATGCACTCAAGGGGGCAGCGTATCCGCGCATCCATACCGGATTGGGAGTTTCTGACGTACATCTTCAGTACAAGTTGCGTACTACCCGAGAGGATGCGTTGGCTATGGGTGTCAATGCTGTTAAGTTGGCGCGCAAGTATACGGATGATATCGAGTACTTTGCCGAGGATGCCGGACGGGCTGATCCGGAATATCTGTACCGGGTGTTGGAAGCCGCAATTGCTGCCGGGGCTACTGTGGTCAATATTCCCGACACGACCGGCTATACTACCCCCGCCGAATTCGGCGCGCTCATTGCGGGCATTAAGAACAACGTGCCTAACATTGACAAAGCCGTTATCTCTGTTCACTGCCACAATGACCTGGGGATGGCGACGGCGAACACGTTGGCCGGAGTGCTTAACGGTGCGCGACAGGTGGAAGTCACCGTTAATGGCATCGGAGAACGGGCTGGAAATACATCAATGGAAGAGGTCGTGATGTCGCTCAAGACGCGTCGTGATGTTTTCGGTGTGGATACGCGCATCAAAACCCCGTACTTCTATTCGATCAGCCGTTTGGTTAGTAATTTGACCAGTATTCCGGTGCAACCCAACAAAGCTATTGTGGGGGCAAATGCGTTTGCACATTCTTCCGGCATCCATCAAGATGGTGTACTTAAAGATCGCACGACTTACGAAATTATCAACCCGCAGGATGTAGGAGTGCCTGATTCGGCCATTATCCTATCAGCGCGGTCGGGGCGGCATGGACTGCGCCACCGTCTGGCAGAATTGGGGTATCACTTAGGTGATGAGCAATTTGAGAAGGTGTATGAGCGTTTCCTTGATGTGGCGGATCGCAAGAAGACGGTGGACACCCGTGACCTGGAAGCTATTGTCAGTGATGAAGTGGGAATGTTTTTCCAGGAAACATATCATTTGGAGCAGGTGCAGGTGAGTTGTGGGAATAACAGCATTCCAACAGCTACAGTGCGTATTACGGGACCTGATGGGCAAGTATATTGTGATGCAGACCATGGGACCGGACCGGTGGACGCGATCTATCGCGCCATCAATCGCGTGATTGGTGAGCCTAATGAACTCATTGAGTTTTCCGTTCAGGCTGTGACTGAGGGGATTGACGCAGTGGGGCGTGTGACTATCCGTGTTCAGGCCGAAGAGCCGGTGAATGGAGGACTGCGGCGTGTGTTCAGTGGGCATGGGGCAGATACAGACATCGTGGTGGCGAGCGCCAAAGCATATATGTTCGCGCTCAACCGGTTGATTGCAGCCCGGCGGGATGCGGTGAATGGGAAGTAGCGAATCGAAAAATTATTAAATTGATCGATATGTAAATCTAATCTTAAAATTCAGAAATTCAAAATTTATATAAGGGGGAAAGTGATGGATACACAAACGAAAACAAATGTTGCGCAGGTAGTAGCACAGGTGATGGTTGAGGAGCATTACAAGGGACAAGAGTGGGAACCCTATCCACAGCCGCGTGCTTGGGCAATGCAGTGGGATGTCGAGGGGTTGGATTATGCACTGCGCCGCAATGGACACCGGCCCGACCCGCGCGTATCGCCGGATAAACGAGTGTTGAAGTAAAACGTGAAATATAAGATAGAAGTTAGAAATTAAAGTTGTGTTTATTCTGCGGTTTTCTAATTTCTAATTTCTAATCTCTAAGTGTTGAGTGCCACTATTGATAAATGAAAAAAAGTGCTAATAATCATCAAGGAATCTTAATGCAGTCCAAGTG